>CP019326.1:3176556-3494211 GCA_001971685.1 Halomonas sp. 1513 | reverse complement strand
GCGATCACCAAGCCCAGTTGGAGAAAGCGCGTGAGCGCTCCCTGGCTCGCTACAAAGAAGCCTACCGCGACCTAGCCAAGGTCTAATTCGGATTGTCGTCCTGCGGTGACAGCCATACGGATGGCATTCGCTACCTCCCGGTGGCGGATATTGTCACCACGAACAGGCGCATGCTCGAGCTAACTCCCGAGGAGCCCTTTGGCATCATTGACCAAGGGGCTTTGGAAAGCGCTCAACAACGGCCCTGTACCCACCGATATTACGAACAGACCGACGACATATTCACGTTGGCTGCAGTGCTTGGCGAGGGACTTGTTCAGAATCATTGCTTTTTAAACGCCAACAAGCGCACAGCTGCGGAGTGCGTGTATGTGTTTCTTTTGCTGAATGGATGGGAATTGACCGCGCCGGGCCATGAGGTGGTTACGATCTACGAGGGTGTAGCAACACACGAATACACCGCCGAGGAGTTGGCTGACTGGCTAGCCGGGTGGTCTCGAGAATTCGACACTTCAGCGCTGAACGACTGAAAAACCCCGCGACGTCGGGGTTCAGGAACCATGGTTGTATACGTCGAACGCTCGATCTACCCAGACAACATGGAACACTCGGTCAACTCGATAACCCACCATTGGGGCATGTGCATGACACCGGAATGACAGCAGTTGGGCATCTTCAGTAACTTGCGGTGGTATCGGCACCTTTAAGGAATCACGCGAAATCTTTTCGTAGCCAAGCCCATGCCGGTGCGCTTGGGAAATTTCACCCCAGGTGAGTTGGCTCAGTCGGCGCAAGGTATCCGCTACTGCTGCCTGCTGCTCACGCTCACAGTCCTGTATGCAATGACCCCGTTGCAACTGGTTGAAACAGAACCAAGGGGTTTCTCGATTGGTAGACTTTCTCTCCGGGCGACGCTGCGCCAAGTCCTGTTTGGTTCTTGCCTTACGGTCCTTGATGCGGCGCTTCTTCCCACTATTAGCCATGCTGCATCACTCAAGCAAGCTGGGGAAAAACTCTGCCAGATCCTCAGTGGTGATCTCCTGCGAGCCAGTCTCAGCGTCGTAGTTGTTAAGCCACGGATCCTCTTCGTGGGTCAGGTTGCGCAGGTGCCACGCTGAGTGCTTGGCATATACATTAAATACCTCATCAACCAGCTCGGCAGTATCTTCGTCGATCTGGTCGACTACCTCAGGAGGCGGCGCCGGGATGTTCCCATTGCCGTATTGGCGGAACTCACGGTAGATAGACGGGAGTACTGGGCCATGCAACCACGCTTCCATGCGGTCATCGAATGCAGGGCGATCAAAAAGCACGGTATGAAAGCCCTGAACATAGTAGAGCAGCTTCTGCAGCTTCAGATTCGAGATCTCAGCTGCCTCACCCTCAGCCTGATTCGCCTTAACTAACAGATAGTTAGCAATGTCTCGCGCTGTCGTCATATCTCTCTCCGTGCTTCGCAGCCGTGTCGTTCAATGGTTTCACGCTACGTGTGGCTGAAGGATAGGGATGAGCCCACAAAGAATCAAGCGAACTTGAATACGAGAAGTAACATTTCCATCTCCCGCCGGGATGGCCTTGCAGCGCGTGCCGGCGGTATTACTCAAGATGGTGCTGGGGGGGGTGAGAGTATGAAGGCTGGAGGCCTGAGAGAAGGGATCCAAGGCCGGACGGGCATCAAGAGGCAGAGGCGCTTTTATCCCGCGCCTGAGTATATCGATTCAGTTGAGAGAGCCATGCCATGATTGTGTTGAGCCGGACTGAGCTAAAAGAACTCACGGGTGCCTCCCAGCGCCGCAAGCAGATCGATCATCTGAGAGCCATGGGCATTCCGTATCGGGTTAACGCTGACGGTTGGCCGGTCGTACTCCGTGAGGCAGCTTTGAGGGCTCTGGGAGGGCGTAGCGTAGACCCGGTGCCACAGGAGGCTACTATCAACTTGAGCTTTCTGGATCTGTAGCAATGCCTTGGTCATTTCCCGGTATTGGGTCGGCTTGCCGGCGAGCTGCCTGTGCCGCCCTTTGTGTAGGTGCTCCAGGCGCTCCTCGCCTCGGCTATGAACGGAAGTGGCTGGTGTTGGTTTTCGATGTGCTCAGCGGGGACCTGGTCCCGACTCCACCCAGCGGTCCAAGGCCTCGACGTTGTAGAAAATCCTGCCATCGGGGGCCTTCCGCCAGATGCGCCCCTCAGGCCATGTGCCGTCCTTACGCTTATGGTCGATCGCTGAGAGCGAGTAGCCATAGAGCTCCGACAGCTTGTTCCGAAGAACCCATTTGTTCTGTGCCATATCGTCCTACTCAAACCTGCAACGGGTACCGTGCCGATGGGACGTTCCATCCCACCCCTACCGTGGCTATTTTATCCGCAATCATCCGCAAATGATCCGCAGCTGGGTAACCCCGTCGCTACGCCTTATCCGCAAATCCGCAAAATCCGCAGAAGGTAAACCGCAGTATGGACACGGTGCATCATGCCGGATCACCCATTATCGCCCAAGTGCAGCTTAAGTATTGGGGCGGGTATTGGGTTTAAGGAAGGGTGTTGTCATAACTTTTTGATTTAAAAAGATATGTTTCGGATTCAAAATCCGCCGGGTGCAAGCCCTTGTCGGTTCGAGTCCGACCGCCGGTACCAGTTAGAAAACAGTCGCTTACGAGCGGCTGTTTGTGTTTCTACCCTCCCTCTTTCTAGTGCGTGGTCGCAGTTTGGTCGCAGAAGGCCCCGCTCAAGCTCGGCAGGCGGGAGCCGATATCGTCCAGGCCCGCATCGCACATGTGCGAACAGCGGCTGGCTCACCTGCTCGATGGTCAGCTACACGTGCCGTTCGTTCTTCGCCATTTTTTGCGGATATTGTCCCCCAAGGGGGGAAGTCCAGTCCCCCCATCCCCGGCAGACAAGGTTCAGCACGCGTTTAACCACCTGGAAGTAGTTGTTGATGGTGTTCTGCGCCCGACCTTGCTTGCGAAGAACCCGGGGCCATCTCGCGGGCCTTATCGACGCTGTCCATTCCGAGCTTGCCGTGTTCCCGATGCGATGGGCGCCACTTCATCCCTCCATGCTCTTCAGCCACCCGGCTTTCGTTCGTCGTGTTTCGATTGTAGCTGTGCCTCCACCTTGCCGATGATGTCTCGACTCAGCACGCGCAGCATGGGTTGGGCGGCGAGATTGACAGCCTTCTCGAGCGGGGGAAAGGGTAAGCGGTATTCCAGAGTGAGGTGGATGCGGGTGCCACCCTCGATGGGGGTCAAGTGGAAGCCGCCGTGGTTGGGCACACCGCTCACGGAGCGCCAGGCGAAGCCTTCGGGGGGCGTGAACTCCGTGATCTCCACGTCGAAGCTCAGCGGCAGGCCGGCTACACGGACCTGCCAGCGGTAGCGGCGCTCATCCAGGCGAACTATGGTGTCAATGGCGTCGCTGTAATCGGCAAACGCTTCCACTCTGGCGACTAGCGCAAACACCTCCTCCGGGCTGGCGGCGATTTCAGCGTCGTGTTCGATGACAGGCATGGTCCTCTCGCCCCTCTGACAGTCAATGCGGTGACAAATAGGGTATGACAACGTTCAGGAAGCACGCCGCAGCGGCCGGCGAAGGAGAACCGGCTCGGTCGCCTATCAAAGTGCTTGTCATCCTGGGGCACCCGCGCAGCGATAGTCTTTGCGGTGCCCTGGCGGACGCCTACTGCGAGGGCGCACGGGCGGCGGGCACGCAGCTGCACCGCCTGGATCTCGCGACACTTGCGTTCGATCCGCACGTGCACACGCAGTCGCCCAACGACCAACCCCTCGAAGCCGACCTCTCACATGCGCGCGATCTCGTCGCTTGGGCAGAGCATCTGGTATTCGTCTACCCCACCTGGTGGGGGTCGGTACCCGCGCTGCTCAAGGGTTTCCTTGACCGTATCATGGCACCCGGATTCGCTTTCAGGACCTGTGAAGGTGGGATCGGCTATCAGGGGTTGTTGAACGGTCGGTCGGCGCAGCTGATCACCACCATGGACACGCCACCGCTGATCCACCGTCTGCTCTATCGGGAGCCGGGCAAGAATGCCATGGCGCGGGCGACGCTGGGCTTCTGCGGCGTTCGTCCGGTGCGTGCGCTCGCATTGGGTTCTGTCAAGGAAGCCAGCCCGCTGCAGCGTCAGGCCTGGCTCGCGCGCGCCAACCGCCTGGGACGGCAGCTGGGGCGAGGCCGGATCACCCCGGTGGAACGGCTCAAGTACAAGGCCGGTGCCTGGTTGCGCGCCCTGCGCCTGCAGTTCTACCCCATGACCTGGATCGCCTATGCCGTCGGCGGCCTCGCGGCTTCGCCGGGTGGGGGCGTGTTCGGCAACCCCGTGTTCTGGCTTGGCTACCTCTGCCTGTTCCTGCTCGAGGTGGCCACCGTACTGGTCAACGAGGTGGTCGACCTGCGCACCGATCGCGCCAACCGCTTCTATAGCACCTTCACCGGCGGGTCGCGGGTACTGGTGGAGGGCCTGCTGAGTCCACGTGAGGTCAAGGCCGGGATCATCGCCGCATTGCTGGGCTTTGTGGGTAGCACAGTCTGGCTGCTCGGCCTGGCACCGGTGGCCCCGGCGACGGTTATCGCTGTGCTGGGGGGGCTGGCGGTCCTGGCCATCGGCTATACCTTGCCGCCGTTGATGTTCAGCTATCGCGGACTTGGGGAGCTGGATGTCGCCGTCACGCACAGCATCGGCGTGCTGCTGTGCGGCTACGTGTTCCTTGGTGGGAATTGGCGCGATGCGCTGCCATGGCTGTTGAGCCTGCCGCTGCTGTTGGCGATCCTCCCGTCCATCACGTTGTCGGGCATTCCCGATCTCTGGGCCGATGCCGTGGTCGGCAAGCGCACCCTGGCGGTGCGACTGGGGCACCGCGGTGCCTTGCGGGTCGCGTTCGTTTGTACCCTGCTCGCCACCGCCTGTGCGTTGGCCTGGTCGCTGACGGGCCTGGCGGCCGGCGCCTTCGCCGGGATCGCCTTCGTGGTCGTACCTTACGGCGCCTGGCTGGCGTGGTTGCTTAACCGGCACATTCAATCGGATCGCCCGCCCGGGCGTATTGACGGTTTGATGGCCGTCTCGCTCGGCTTCGTGTTGTGGTTCGGGCTGTGGCCGTTGTTGCGACTGGCGTGACGAGCCTGAATTCAAGCAACGAGCGCAACACCTGCTGTGTCCAGGGCGCCTGAGTATTCTCCCAAGAACACCTGTGCCGGTGTCCGATACCCGAGGCACTTTCGGGGGCGGTCATTCAGCTTTTCGACCACCTTGCGTAGCTCGGTATCGGTACCCGCTGGAAGTTCGTCCCCTTGGCAAAGGCCTGCCGTACTAGGCTATTGGTGTTCTCGTTGCTCCCACGCTGGCCTGAGCAGTAGGGATCACACAAGAAGATCGCTGCGGTAACCTCCTTGGCTACGGCTTCGTGACCGGCGCATTTCCGGCTTGCAATTCCGGTGGAAAAGCGACTACGTTGCTCCTTGTAGTGTCCGCGTTTTCCGACTCGCTATGTGCAAGGAAGTAACCGGAAAACCATTAACAGTACTTGGGTAAGTCTTTGCCGAGTAATGTAACAGTTGGACAGTTACAAACACATTGATAGCCGCACTCAAGCCATGCGGAATTGCTGATACACGGAGGTAGTCATGTTTAAGTTTCTAGCTAGTACTGCAGGCATCATCTTTCTCATTGGATTGGTAGTCGTTATCGGCATCCTGATGCTGATTTTCTAGTACGAATCTCCCGGAAAGTAGCCAAGCGGTGTCGGTATGCCTTGTCCGCCACACCTCGTAAGCGTCCGGGATTCAGCACGCCAAGCGCATTTCGAGTTCATCGTGCGCCTGCCCCACTGATGACCCGATGTCAGCGCTATCCGATCCCCTTATCCCTGGGGGGGCGACGATAGCTTAGCAGGCGGTCGTACTCCTTCTTGACGATCGCGTAGCACTCACAGACCCGCGCTTCAAGGCCGGGCCTGTCCAGAATGTTGATGCGCCCGCGATGGTAGGAAATCAGGCCGGCCCGCTGCAGCTTGCCGGCCGACTCGGTGACACCCTCCCGACGCACGCCAAGCATGTTGGCGATCAGTTCCTGGGTCATTAGCAGCTCATTGGTCGGCAAGCGATCCAGACTCAGCAGCAGCCAGCGGCACAGCTGCTGATCCAAGCTGTGATGCCGGTTGCATACGGCGGTCTGCGCCATCTGTGTGATCAGTGCCTGGGTGTAACGCAGCAGCAGGTCCTGCAGGGGGCCCGCCCGATAGAACTCGGCCTTCAACAGTGAACCCTCGAGCCGATAGGCGCTGCCGGCGCTTTGTACGATGGCACGGCTAGGCGTGGTTTCGCCGCCCATGAACAGCGAGATGCCGACGACACCTTCGGCACCGACGACGGCGATTTCCGTCGAATCACCATCTTCCATGACGCAGAGCAGCGATACGATGGAGTCCGTCGGGAAATAGACATAACGCATCATCTCTCCCGATTCGGCGAGCGAACCCCCCAGCTTCAATTCTACGTGTTCGAGTAGGGGCGCCAGGCGTTGGTATTCATCCAACGGCAAGGCCGCTAGCATGGAATTTTGACGTGGATCAGATAGCGGGGCCATAGTCGACAACACTCCTCTGACGGATAAGTTACCCATGGGTGGCAGCAAACGCCTGGTACGCTGTGGAATCGGCATACCTCTTGTGTACGCTATCGAACATTCACAGGGGTTCTGTGCGCCAGCACACATAGCATGGACAATCTGCCCCTGGGTCTAGTCCGCTCAAGGTAGACTTGTCCCATGACCGCGGAGATAAATCCAAGGCACGGGCAAGCACCCGCGATGAGCTGCTCGATGCGAGGGGCTGATAATGAGTATGGAGGCTCAAGCACACGGCCGCAGCCTGAACGTCTGATGATTTAGCAGCACTGAGTTCGACAGCGCACAGAGAGTTAGTGCCGAATGGGCCATCCTTGCCTCAAGCGTGGCAAAGGAAGAGCCTCAACAAGGACGTTGCGCGATGCGCTGCATGGAACGCAGCGCAAATTTTTCTCCGCGGGCCGCATGTTCGAGAGTCTCTCGTTCGTCGGCCCGCGCTTGATTCTGGCCTCGGAGATCGTCACCGGGCGTGCCGATGCCCCGAGTTATCTGTTTATCATGAGGAAGCAATATGCAACTCATCAATCAGCTGACTGATACCAAGGCGAAGACGTATGCCAAGCACTGCTTTGAGGATAAAAACGTCGATGATCTGCGCGCGGCGACAAATGAAGCTCCCGATCCAGACGTGCTGAGCCACTGGGGGCTCACGGAAGGTCAGTACACCTTGGCGATCACCACGGCACTGGCGGAACTCGAAGCCTAGCCGATGTTGACGGCAGATGGTCAGGCTTTCATGGGATAAGAATCCGATGACTCGGTACGGCCGAGCCGTTTTGAGGTGCCGAGATCACCATCGGATTATTCTATTATTTCGCAATGAGTGGCTGTGTACGCCAGCAAACAGATAGCTCCCGTACCCTATCGTTATGCTGTGAGTGCTTGATACGTGCAGCCATTTTCATGACCCGCTAGTCGGTCTGGATGCCGCGCACATTTCCCATCCGATAGGTCTGAACATGGCACAGCAACCCAAACTCATTAACCTTGCCCTTCAGGGTGGCGGGGCTCACGGTGCCTTCACCTGGGGAGTTCTGGATCGGATTCTCGAGGATGGCCGGCTGCAGATCGCCGGGGTCTCGGGCACGTCGGCGGGGGCGATGAACGCGGTGGCACTGGCCGATGGCTTCACCCGCGATGGACCCGAGGGCGGCCGCGCGGCCCTCGAACAGTTTTGGCGAAGCATGAGCAACGGTGCCAAGAAGAGCCCGCTGCGTCGCACGCCCTACGACGTCCTGACCGGCAACTGGGGCCTGCAGAACAACCCCATGTACCAGGCGATGGACGCGCTCTCGCGCATGGCCTCGCCGTATCAGCTTAATCCCATGAATATCAATCCACTGCGTGATCTGGTCAAGAAGAACATCGATTTCGACAGGGTGCGTGGATGCTCTGCGTTCAAGCTCTATGTGTCGGCCACCAACGTGGAAACCGGCAATATCAAGGTCTTTCCCCGCGAAGAGATCACCGTGGACGTGCTGATGGCCTCATCCTGCCTGCCGCATATCTATCAAGCCGTCGAGATCGACGGCGTGCCGTATTGGGATGGCGGCTACATGGGCAATCCGTCGCTGTTTCCCTTTCACGACGAGACGGGCACCAACGATATCGTGGTGATCCAGATCAATCCGATCGAGCGCAAGGGCGCGCCAAAGAACTGCCAGGACATACAGAACCGAATGAACGAGATCAATTTCAACAGCAGCCTGCTCAAGGAGCTGCGCGGCATCGATTTCGTAGATCGGCTGATCCGTCAGGGCAAGCTATCGGCCGATGAGTACCGCCAGGTTCGGGTGCATGTCGTGGAAAACCAGGCGGAACTGAAACCGTTAGGTGCTTCATCGAAGATGAATGCCGAATGGACGTTTCTCACCAAGCTGCGCGATCTCGGTCGTGACACCGCCACGCGCTGGCTCGATGAGAATTTTGCCGCCATCGGTGAGCGTTCCAGCGTCGACCTGCGTCAGATTTTCCAGGGTATCGGCGCCCAGCACCAGGGCTAGGCGCGACACAAACCGTGAAATCGAGGCGTACTCTCATCGCCAAGCCGGTGCCACCTTCCATCTAAGTTCATTTCATCAGCACATGCTTGCTAGCATGGCCGCGCTTGCTACCGCTTTCTGTTAAGGCTTTCATAAGGCCCTATGGGAACCATGACAGGGAGCAGGGCGATGGCATTACCGCTGCGCGATACCAATACTCACTATGGCCGCATCAGCCGTCTCTTTCATTGGGCGATGGCGCTGCTGTTTGCCTGGCAGTTCACCAGCGTGGCGGCGCGGGTGCTGTTCGAGGACTCCGCCTTCGACGATTTCATGTGGGCGTGGCACCGCGATGTCGGGGTGCTGCTGTTCACGCTACTGCTGCTGCGCGGTGCCTGGGGGCTGCTCAACCTGTCGCGGCGCCCGCCATCGGTGAGCGTGATGGCCAAGCTCGGCCACCTGCTGCTGTATGCGCTGATGCTGGTGGTACCGCTGGTGGCGCTGCTGCGCCAGTACGGTTCGGGACGTTCGCTGTCGGCCTTCGGCATTCCGCTGATGCCGGGCTTCGAGGGGCCCGAGATCGAGTGGCTGGTGGCGCTGGGCAGGATCTTCCACGGGTTGCTGGGCTGGACGCTGCTGGTGCTGATCCT
Organism: Halomonas sp. 1513; assembly: GCA_001971685.1. Lineage (NCBI taxonomy): Bacteria > Pseudomonadati > Pseudomonadota > Gammaproteobacteria > Oceanospirillales > Halomonadaceae > Halomonas > Halomonas sp. 1513. The sequence goes on along the minus strand of CP019326.1, from coordinate 3,484,948 downwards.
CGGCCATGTGGCCATGGTGGCGATCCACCGCCGCTACGCGCATCACGATGTGCTGACGCGCATGGCGGGTACGCGCTCCCGTTGAGGGGCTAACCACGCTGCGGTGGGTGCCAAGGGCACAGCGCTGGCGTAGTCTTGGGGGAATCGACACAACGAGGAACCCATGCATGCCACGCAGCAAGAGCAAGCGTCATAAGCCCACCCCGTCGAAGTCATCCACCCGCCCAGCGCCGCGCAAGCGCCCCTTCAGCCCCAAGCGGCTGGTGCGCGGCGTGCTGGTGGCGGTGGCAATCCTCGCCGTGCCGGCGGCGTGGTTCGCTATGGAGGCGCGCCAGGCGCGGGAAGTCAGCGACCTTAGCGTGATCGGCGAGGGGGCGCCGGTGGTGGTGCAGGTGCATGAGCCGGGCTGCACCAGTTGCGAGCAGCTGCTCGAGCAGACTCAGGAGGCGCGCAGCCGCCTGGACGAGGAGCTGACCCTGCGCCGCGCCAATATCGCCAGCAGCAGTGGTCGCCGCTTTGCCAACGAGTACGGCGTGTCACAGAGTACGTTGGTGCTGTTCGATGCCCGCGGCGGGGTAGTGGACATCAAGCGCGGCGTGGTGCCAGCCGACGAGTTGGAAGCCGATTTTATCGCGCTGCAGGGCCTGCCCCGGCCGCGGCGGCGCTGAGGGCTGTCAAAGCCTTCGCGAAACCCTTATAGTGAATCGATCCACAGTCCTTTGCCCTTTCGGGGGTGAAGGGCTGTTTTCGTTGTCAGGCCGTATCTACGTTGTTTTAGCGTTTGCGGACAGGAGAGACCCATGTCATCACGCCCCAAGATCATCATCAATCGGCTGGACGCCGAGCGGCTGCAGCGGCTGATCGACGCCGCCAGCGACAAGGACCTGGCGGTGGCCGAGTCGCTGGAGGCCGAGCTGGAGCGTGGCGAGGTGGTCGATCCCGAGCAGATTCCCGCCGACGTGGTCAGCATGAACAGCCAGGTGCAGTTCACCGATCTGGGGCGTAGCCGCCAGCTGGTGCGCACCCTGGTCTATCCGCGCTCGCTGGCCGAGAGCGAGGATGGCCTGTCGGTGATGGCACCTATCGGCGCGGCGCTGCTGGGGCTCAGGGTCGGCGACGTGATCGACTGGCCGCTGCCCGACGGCAGCGAAACCCGGCTGCGCATCGATGCGATTCTCTGGCAGCCCGAGCGTGAGGGGCAGTTCCACCGCTGAGAGCGGCCTGGCCAGGCTGCTTGAGCCCTTGAACGAGGAAATCGGATGCCGTTGTCGCTGTGGTTGTCGCTGGTAGCGATCTGCGCGGTGGGTGCCATGTCGCCGGGGCCCAGCCTGGCACTGGTGCTGCGCCATACCCTCGGCGGCGGTCGCCTGCCGGGGGTGGTCGCGGCGCTCTCCCACGCGCTTGGCGTGGGGTTCTACGCGCTGTTGACGGTATGGGGGCTGGGCGCGCTGATCGCCCGCCAGCCGCTGCTGTTTCAGTTCATCACCTGGGCCGGTGCGGCCTATCTGGCCTGGCTGGGCATCAAGGCGCTACGCGCCGGGCGGGCCGCAGCGCTGGAGCCGAACGCGGTGCTCACCACCGGCCCTCAGGCGGCCCGCGAGGGCATGCTGGTGGCGCTGGGCAATCCCAAGCTGATCCTGTTCTTCGTGGCGCTGCTCAGCCAGTTCGTCAGCCCCGAGATGAGCGTGGCGGCCAAGGCGCTGATCGTGCTCACCGCCATGGTCATCGACGGCGGCTGGTACGTGATCGTGGCGGTGGCGCTGTCGCACTCGCGGGTGCTGCCCTTGCTGCAGGCCAGGGCGCACTGGGTCAACCGCATTACCGGCGTGTTGCTGATCGCCATCGCCCTGCGGGTGGTGGTCGGCTAGTCCTCAGTGGTCGTGGTGATGGTGGCCGTCGGCCGCCTCGCCGCCTTCGTTGGCATCCTGCACCCACACCTCGACCTCGACCTCGCCCTGCTCGGCAAACTCCAGCGTCAGCGGGAAGCTCTCGCCCTCGACGAGGGTCTCCTCCAGGCCCAGCAGCATCAGGTGGTAGCCGCCGCCGGGACGCATGGTCGCGGTCTCGCCGGCCTCCACCTCGAGGGCCTCGAGCTTGCGCATCTGCATGTTGCCGTCGTCCATGACCATGTCGTGAATCTCCACCACCCCGCTGATCGGGCTGCTGGCGCCGACCAGGGTGGCGGGTTCGTCGCCGGCGGTGATGTCCAGGTAGGCGGCGCCGTTGGGCGCGCCGGGCGGCGTCGGCGTGGCGAAGGGGTGGGCGATGCGAATGTCACCGAGGGTGAAGTCATGGGCGCTGGCCAGCGACGGCAGCAGCGCGCAGCCGAGCAGCAGGGCGGAGGCGAGCGAGGCGGAGCGGGCGATCATCGGTAATCCTTGTCGTCGTGTGTAGGGCATAACCCTTGGGTCACCCAAAGCTTACGACAGCCTGGCCGGCTGCCAAGCGGCGTTTTGTCGCAAGGGCAGCATAGGGGCGTCAGCTGTCCGGTGTCACCCGCGCCAGTATCTCCGCCAGCGGCGCATCGGCCGGCAGCACACCGTAGGCGGGGCTGGCCTCGCCCAGCCGCGCCCGGCAGAAGGTCGCGGCCACTGCGGTAGGGGTATGGCGCAGCAGCAGCGATGCCTGCAGGCACTGGGCAAGGCGCTGGGTCAGCCAGCGGGCCCGGGGCACCAGCGCCTCGCCGGGCATGCCGAGTGCGCGCTCCAGCTCGCCCAGCGCGTGGTCGAAGTGGGCATTCTGGCCGCGGGCCGCGTCGAGCTCGTGGCGCAGCGCGGCGACCGCCTCGGGGTGCTTGCCCAGCACGCGCAGCACATCCAGGCAGATCACATTCCCCGAGCCTTCCCAGATCGAATTGACCGGCGCCTCGCGGTACAGCCGCGCCAGCGGCGTCTCCTCGACGTAGCCGATGCCGCCCAGGCACTCCATGGCCTCGGCCATGAAGCCGGGGGCGCGCTTGTTATGCCAGTACTTGGCCAGCGCCGGGGCGAGACGCGCCAGGCCCTGCTCGTGCTCCGAGTGCGGGCTGTCGAAGGCGCGGGCAATGCGTAGAGACAGCGCCACGCCGGCCTCGACCTCGAGGGCCAGGTCGGCGATCACCGCGCGCATCAGCGGTTGCTCGGCGAGGCGCTTGCCGAAGGCGTGGCGGACCTGGACGTGCTGCCAGGCCAGCAGCAGCGCCTGGCGCATCATGCCCACCGGCGCGATGGCGGCGTCGAGGCGGGTCTGCTGGACCATCTCTAGGATGGTGGCGATGCCGCGCCCCGGGTCGCCGAGCGGCTGCGCCCAGGCGTGGCGGTACTCGATCTCGGCGGAGGCGTTGGCACGGTTGCCGCATTTGTCCTTGAGGCGCTGCAGCTCGATGGCGTTGCGCTCGCCGTCGGGGGTGAAACGCGGCACCAGAAAACAGCCCAGGCCGTCATCGCTCTGGGCCAGGGTCAGGAAGGCGTCCGACATCGGCGCGCTGCAGAACCACTTGTGGCCGACCAGGCGCACGCCGTCTTCGCCGGCCACGGCGCGGGTGGTGTTGGCGCGCACGTCGCTGCCGCCCTGTTTCTCGGTCATCGCCATGCCCAGCGTCACCGCCGGCTTGTCGCTGGACGGCAGGGCGCGTGGATCGTAGTCCCAGGCCAGCAGGCGCGGCGCCCACTGGGCCAGCACCGCGGGGGCATGGCGCAGCGCCGGCATCGCTGCGTGGGTCATGGTGACCGGGCAGCAGACGCCCGGCTCGGCCTGGGTCAGCAAATAGAGCGCGGCGACGTGGGCCTGGTGACCGCCGCGCGCCTCCTCCTGCCAGGCCACGGCGTGCCAGCCCTGGTCGCAGGCCAGGTGCATCAGCTCATGGTAGGCGGGATGGTAGCGCACCTCGTCGAGGCGCCGGCCGTGGCGGTCGAACAGCCGCAGCTCCGGCGGATGGCGGTTGGCCTGCTCGCCGAGCGCCTGAACGCGGCGGCTGCCGACCTGCTCGCCGAGCGGCGCCAGGCGCCGCGCCACCCACTCCGGGGCGTCGCGGGCCAGCGCTTGCTGCAGCGGAAGATCCAGGGTCAACAGGTCGAGGTCGCTGTCCGCGGGCGGCTGGTTGAGCACCTCGTGGGTGGCGAGCCGCTGGCGTGGGGCATGATCGTGCATGGCGGGGCTCCTGCAGCGCTGCTATGGGTCGAGCATGGTCAGCGCCGAGCGTGGGGTCAACGTCGAGAGCCGCGCTGGCCGCGACTGGCGCGACTGGTTACGCTGAGCACTGTCTGCCCATGGGAGTCCGTCATGCCCCCCGAGGTTTCCGCGCCGGTAGCGTTGCCGACGCCGCTGATCGCCGATGAGCGTATCCAACTGGTGGATGCCCGCAATCGCCCCTGCGGCAGTGCACCGCGAGCGCTGATGCGGCGCTTCCAGTTCTGGCACCGCGCCACCTATGTGGTGGTGCTCAACGCCGCCGGCGAGCTTTGCGTGCAGCGCCGCACCCTGACCAAGGAGGTGTTCCCCGGCGGCCTCGACCTGGCCGCGGGAGGCGTGGTCGGCGCCGGCGAGTCGGTGCACGTGGCGGCGCGTCGCGAGCTGGCCGAGGAGCTCGGCATTCGCGGCGTGGCGCTGCGCGACGGCCCGGCGTTTCGCTACGCCGCCGACGGCAACCATATCTTTGGCAGCGTGTACTGGGTGCAGCATGACGGGCCGCTGGCGCTGCAGGCCGAGGAGGTCGCCGAGGTCTTCTGGCTGCCGCTGGACGAGGCCCTGGCGCTGGAGGGGGTGACGCCGGACACCCGCACGGCGGTGGAGCACCTGCGCCGCGCTGGCCAGCTGGCGGTGGCTCGATGAATCGCCGCGAGCCGCTCGCCGCGCCGCGCTTGGACGACCTGCTGGCGGCCCTCGAGGGCGTGGTGCGCGGCAAGTCGCGGCAGGTGAGGCTGGCGCTGTGCTGCCTGCTGTGCCGCGGCCATCTGCTGATCGAAGACCTGCCGGGGCTGGGCAAGACCACCCTGGCACAGGCGCTGGCACGGGTCACCGGGCTCGATATGCAGCGCCTGCAGTTCACCAGCGACCTGCTGCCGGCCGATGTGCTCGGCGTGTCGGTCTTCGACCCCCACCGGGCCAGCTTCCACTTTCACCCGGGGCCGATCTTTCATCAGCTGGTGCTGGCCGACGAGATCAATCGCGCCACCCCCAAGACCCAGAGCGCGCTGCTCGAGGCGATGGAGGAGGGGCAGGTCACGGTGGAGGGCGAGACCCGCCGCCTGCCCGAGCCATTCTTCGTCATCGCTACTCAGAACCCCCAGGAGCAGGCCGGCACCTTTGCGCTGCCGGAGTCGCAGCTCGACCGCTTCCTGATGCGTCTCTCGCTGGGCTATCCCGACACCCGCGCCGAGCGCGAGATCCTGCGCGGGGAAGCCGGCCGGGTCCAGCTGGAGACGCTCGCCCAGTGGCTGGATGCCGAGACGCTGCGCGGCTGGCAGGCGCGGGTCGCCGAGGTCCACGTGGCCGATGCGCTGCTCGACTATGTTCAGGCGCTGGCCGCGGCGAGCCGCACCCACCCCGAGCTGGCCTGGGGGCTGTCGACCCGCGCCGTGCTGGCGCTGCTGCATGCCGCCCGCGGCTGGGCACTGCTGGCCGGCCGCGACCACGTGCTGCCGGAGGACGTCCAGGCGGTGTGGGTGCCGGTGGTCGGCCACCGGCTCAGCGACGGGCGCCGCGAGGAGGGGGAGGCGCTGGCCCACCACCTGCTCGCCAGCGTGCCGGTCACGGTCTAGGCGATGCTCGCCCGTCTGCGCGACTGGTGGCAGCGGCGGCGGCTGACCGCCGCCGGCCAGCCGCTCGGCGCGCAGCGCCTGTTTCTGCTGCCGACCCGCTTCGGGGTGATCTGGGCGGTGCTGATTCCGGTACTGCTGCTGTTCGGCATCAATTATCAGAACAACCTGGCCTATGGCCTGGCCTTCTGGCTGTTCGCCGTGGCGCTGGTGTCGCTGTGGCGCGGCTGGCGCAACCTGCACGGCGTGCGGCTCTCGGCCAGCGCCTCGGGCGAGGTGTTCGCCGGCGACATGGCACGCCTCAACGTTCGCTTGAACGCCGCGCGCCGCCGCCGCGCCCTGCGTGTGGTGCTGGTGGCAGGCCCCGGTCAGGTGGCAGCCGCCGAAGGGGAGATCCGCGCCGGCGAGCTGCTGCTGCCGCTGGCCGTGCCGACCCTGCATCGCGGCACCTGGCGGCTGCCCCCGCTGCGGCTGGAGAGCGCCTGGCCGCTGGGGCTGGTGCGCCTGGTGGCCTGGGTCGATAGCGACGTCGAACTGCTCGTCTATCCCGCCCCGGGCGAGACCGGCGTGGCCCATGCGCGGCGCCGCGGCGAGGGGCTGGCGCCCCAGGATTTCGCCGGCCTGCGCCGCTTCGAGGCCGGCGACAGCCCGGCGCGGCTGGCCTGGAAGCAGTGGAGTCGCACCGGGGTGCTGAGTACCAAGGCGTTCAGCCTGCCGCCGCGGCGCCAGCGCTGGCTCGACTACGACGCCTGCGTCGGGGAGCCCGAGGCGCGGCTGTCGCGGCTCTGCGCGCAGCTGCTCGACTACCACCGTGCCGGCGACCTCTACGGGCTGCGCCTGCCGGGGCTCGAGCTGGCCCCGGCCAGCGGCCCGGCCCAGCGACGCCGTGCGTTGCAGGCCCTGGCGCGCTGGGCCGCGCCGTCATCGCGGAGTGGCTCATGAGTACTCCCTCGGCGCTGCTCGCCGACGGCCGCAGCCTCTCGGCGCCGCTGCTGGTGCAGCTGTTCATCGGCCAGTGCCTGGTGTTGGCCTTGCACCTGCCGTTCATGCCGCCGTGGCTGCTGGGCGTGGCGCTGGCCGCCGCCGGCTGGCGCTTCCTGCAGCTGCGGCGCCGCTTGCCGCGGGCCGGCGTGGTGCTGCGCCTGACCGCGGTGGTCGGGGTGCTGGCCGGACTGTGGCTGCAGTACGGCGGGCTGATGGGCATGCAGGCGCTGATGGGTGTGCTGCTGGGGATCTATCTGCTCAAGCTGCTCGAGACCCACGACCGGCGCGACGGCCGGGTGGTGGTCATCATCGGCTTCGTCACCCTGACCGCGGCCTTCCTCCACGACCAGAGCCTGCTGATGAGCGCTGCGGCGCTGCTGGCCGCGGCCTGGCTGCTGCAAACCCTGGTGGTGTTGGCCGGTGGCCGCGCGGGGCGCGACGCCTGGCGCGAGGCGCTGTGGCTGCTGACTTTGTCGGCGCCGCTGATGGTGCTGCTGTTCGTGGTGGTGCCGCGGATCGGCCCGCTGTGGAGCCTGCCCCAGGCCGACCAGGCATCCACCGGCCTCAGCGACGAGATCGCCCCGGGGGATATCGCCCAGCTGTCGCGCAGCGACGCGCGGGCCTTCCGAGCGCGCTTCGACGGCGCCGAGCCACCGCCCGACGAGCGCTACTGGCGGGTCTATACCCTGTCGCAGTTCGACGGTGAACGCTGGACGCGGCTGCGCCCCGAGCAGCACGCCGCGAGTGCCGGCCAGCCAGTATCGCGGTTCGTCCAGGAAGCCGAGCGCTCGCCCTTCGACGACCGCCCACCGCGCTATGTGGCCGAGCTGCTGCTGGAGCCCGACAGCCGCCCGTGGCGGCCTAGCCTGGGCACGCCGCTGGCCAGCGATGCCCGCCAGCGCTACCTGGCCGACGGCACCCTCGAGGGCCTGGTGCCGCTCTCCTCGCGGGGCCTGCTGCAGGTGGCCAGCAGCGCCCGGGCACCGAGCTACCCCGACCCCGCCGGGCCGGCCTGGCATCGCCTGCTGCCCCAGGACGCCAATCCGCGCAGCCGCGACCTGGCCGAGCGGCTGTGGCGCGAGGCCGAGGGGGACCCACGACGCTATCTCGCGGCGCTGATGGCGCGCTTCGGTGAAGCGCCGTTTCGCTACACCCTGAGCCCACCGCTGTTGCGTGGCCCCGACCGCATCGATGACTTCCTGTTCGACACCCGCGCCGGCTACTGCACCCACTACGCCTCGGCGGCGGCGGTGATGGCGCGGATGGTGGGCATACCGGCGCGGGTGGTGGTGGGCTTCCAGGGCGGCGAGCGCCACCCCGATGGCCACTTCACGATTCGCGACTACGACGCCCACGCCTGGATCGAGGTGTGGTTGGACGGCGCCTGGGAGCGCCTCGACCCCACCGCGGCGATCGCCCCGGAGCGCATCGAACAGGGCGCCGAGGCGTTTCTCGGCGACAGCGAGGACTTCCTGGCCGATGCGCCCTTCTCGCCGCTACGGCTGCGCGAGCTGGGCTGGGCCAATCGCCTGCGGCTCGGCGTCGAGCGTACCGAATATCGCTGGCAGCGCGGTGTCATCGGCTATCAGCGCGAGCGCCGCGAGGCGCTGCTGGCGGGGCTCACCGAACGCATCGCATCGCTGTGGTCGCGGCTGACCCCTGGCGACGCGCTGCGCCTGGCCGCGGTCGCCGCCGGCATGGTGCTGCTGTGGTGGGTGAGGCGTAGCTGGCACTGGCGGCGCGCCGGCGGGGAGGGGGCCCGGGTGCGGCGGCTCCAGGCCTGGCTCGAACGGCGCGGCGCGGGCCCGCAGGGCGGCGAGTCGCCGGCGACCCACCTGCGGCGTATCGCCCCCGCCGCGGGGCCGGCGCAGGCTGCCCTGGAGGGCGTGGCCCAGGATATCGAGCGGCTGCTGTATGCGCCGCTCTCGGCGCGCGAGCGTCACCTACGCCGGCGTCGGCTGGCGCGACAGCTGGCCGAGATCAAGCGGCGCTGGCCGCGGCGCCGGTGATGCCCGGGCTGGCGCCGCGCCGCCGGTCGTGGCATCGTGGGTACCACGGTTTTGCGTTTTCACCCAGCGCTAGCGGCGGCCATGGCATCTCGACCCACACTTCCCTTGCATGAACTGGACTGTCGTACCCATCGCGGCGAGCCCTTCAACCTGCGCGCGCTGCGCGGCCAGGTGCTGCTGGTGGTCAACGTCGCCAGCCGCTGCGGCTTCACGCCCCAGCTCAAGGAGCTGGAGGCGCTCTATCGGCACTACCATCGCCAGGGCTTCACGGTGCTGGCGTTTCCCTGCAACCAGTTCGCCCGCCAGTCGCCGGAGTCGGCCAAGGCCTTCTGCAGCTTCAGCGAGCGCGAGTATGCGGTGACCTTTCCGGTGATGGAGAAGGTGCGGGTCAACGGCCCGCGCGCCCATCCGCTGTTCGTTGCGCTGCGCCGCCAGGCGCCCGGGGTGCTGGGCAGCACCCTGATCAAGTGGAACTTCACCAAGTTCCTGGTCGGTCGCGACGGCCGGGTGCTGCGCCGTTTCGGGCCGCGGGCCGGGGAGCGACAGATGCGCGAGGCGCTGGAGGAGGCCCTCGACCAGCCCTACGAGGTGTGAGGTCAGGGCGCTTCGCCGCGGGCAATCATCACCCGCGTCATCAGTTCGTTCCAGCGGTGGCGGGTCATCATGGTGATCAGTCCCGAGAACAGCGCCCAGCTCTTGCGGCGCCAGCCGGTCAGGCGCAAGTTGTGGGCCACCAGGCGCTTCATCAGCTGATAGTCGTCGAACTTGCGCCACTCGCTGGCCACCGACATCTGGGTGCGTGACAGCACCGGGGCCAGCTCGATACGGAAGATCCATTCGAGTTCGGTGAGGGTCAGCTCGTGGCGCTGGATGACCTCGACCATGCGCGCATAGTCGCGCTCGCGGGGTTCGCGATCCAACCACAGCGGCGCCAGTGCCAGCCACAGCTCGCCGCGTTCATCGACCAGAGTCTGGGCGTCCATCATTCTCTCCTGGCGGGTTCATCGCACGTTAGCCGGCAATCTTGTCCCACCCGGCGGCGTACCTCAAGGGCGGACAGCGTCGACGTTGTGTGGGTAGAATGGCGCCAACTGTCCACTGTTGTATCGAGGTCTGACGTGATCATCAAACCCAAGGTCCGCGGTTTCATCTGTACCACCACCCATCCGGTCGGCTGCGAGAAGAACGTGCTCGAGCAGATCGAGGCGACCCGCGCCCGCGGGCTCGACAAGAGCGCCGGGCCGAAGAAGGTGCTGGTGATCGGCGCTTCCAGCGGCTATGGACTGGCGGCGCGCATCACCGCCGCCTTCGGCTATGGCGCCGACACCCTGGGGGTGTTCTTCGAGAAGCCCGGCAGCGAGAAGCGCACCGGCACCGCCGGCTGGTACAACAGCGCGGCGTTCGACAAGTTCGCCAAGGCCGAGGGACTCTACAGCAAGTCGATCAACGGCGACGCCTTCTCCCACGAGGCGCGGGATAAAGCCATCGAGATGATCAAGGCCGACCTCGGCCAGATCGACCTGGTGGTCTACTCGCTGGCCTCGCCGGTGCGCAAGCTGCCCGACAGCGGCGAGCTCAAGCGCTCGGCGCTCAAGCCGATCGGCGAGACCTATCGCGCCACCGCCATCGACACCAACAAGGACGCCATCATCGAGGCCGAGGTGGAGCCCGCTACCCAGCAGGAGATCGACGACACCATCACGGTGATGGGCGGCGAGGACTGGGAGCTGTGGATGAGCGCCCTCGACCAGGCCGGGGTGCTGGCGCCGGGCGCGCGCAGCGTGGCGTTCAGCTACATCGGCACCGAGATCACCTGGCCGATCTACTGGCACGGCGCGCTGGGCAAGGCCAAGGAGGACCTCGACCGCGCCGCCGGCGAGATCGACGCCAGGCTCAGGGCCAGCGGCGGCGGGGCCAATGTGGCGGTGCTCAAGTCGGTGGTGACCCAGGCCAGCGCGGCGATTCCGGTGATGCCGCTGTATATCGCCATGGTCTATCGGGTGATGAAGGAGCAGGGGCTCCACGAGGGCACCATCGATCAGCTCAACCGGCTGTTCGGCGAGCACCTCTACTCTTCGCAAGGACAAGCGGGGCACTTCTCCACCGACGAGGCCGGTCGCCTGCGCCTCGACGACTGGGAGCTGCGCGACGATGTCCAGCAGGCCTGCAAGGACCTGTGGCCTAAGGTCACCAGCGACAACCTGTTCGAGATCACCGACTACGCCGGCTACAAGCACGAGTTCCTCAAGCTGTTCGGCTTCGAGCGCGACGACGTGGACTATGACGCCGACGCCGATCCGGTCGCCGACTTCGACGTGGTCGAACTGTAAGCCGAACGCTGAGCCGAGCGCGGCGCCAGTGGTGAACGCCAGCGCCGCGGGCTAGTCTAAGGGGTAGCGCAATATCCCCCTGGGTAGCGAGGAGGTCCCGATGGACACCAAGGAAAGCAAGACCCCGGAAGAAGAGAAAGAGCACGTGATGGGCCAGCGGATTCCCGAGGACTACGACGAAGCCGAGCCCCAGCGTCAGCCCGAGGCCCAGAAGCCCCCCAGCGGCATGCACAGGCTGCTGCCAGTGGCCGTGATTCTGGTACTGGTTGCCGGTCTGGCGTTCCACTTCCTGGGACGCTGACAGCTCCCGACTCAGCGCAACGCCGGGCCCTTTGGGCCCGGCGTTTGCGTATCTGCGACCCGCGCTTGCGTCGAGGGTCGCCAGCGGGGCCTGATGGCACTGCCGGTGACGCGGCAATTGGGTAAGATATGTCTCCCAGCCCACCACGGCGATAGCGATGCCTGCACTCCGACCCGCCAGCGCCCAGCCCAGCACCAGCCGCCAGATCGCCTTCCTGCTGCTACCGGGATTCTCGCTGCTGGCCCAGGCCTGTGCCCTGGAGCCGCTGCAGGTGGCCAACCAGCTCGCCGGCGCGCGGCTCTATGTGCCGACCACCTATGGCCTGGAGGCGCGTGATACCCGCAGCGCCAGCGAGCTGTCGCTGACCCCGCAGCATGCGGTGGGGGAGGACGATAGCGGCCTCGACATGCTGCTGGTCTGTGCACCGAGCCCGCTGCCGCTGAGCCTGCCGCCGAACCTCTGCGATTGGCTCAAGCGCCTTGCCGGGCGCGGCGTGGTACTGGGCGGCGTGGCCGGCGGCACCGAGGTGCTGGCGCGTGCCGGTGTCCTCGACGGCTACCGCGCGACCCTGCCGTGGCAGCGTTTCGACGCCTTCGCCCGCGACTATCCGCGGGTCAATCTCTCCCAGCAGCTATTCGAGATCGACCGCGACCGGCTGACCTGCGGCGGCGGCACCGCGGCGATGGACATGATGATGACGCTGATCGGCCAGCACCACGGCCAGCGCCTCGCCGAGGCGGTGTCGGAGCACTTCGTGTGCGAGCGCATCCGCCCCGGCGATGAGCCCCAGCATGTACCGCTGCGCTCGCGGCTGGGCCACGCCCCGCAGAGCCTGGTGGAGGCGGTCACGCTGATGGAAGCCAATATCGAGGAACCGCTGACCACCCACGAGCTGGCCGAGCACCTGGGCATCTCGCGGCGCCAGCTCGAGCGGCTGTTCAAGAAGTATCTTCAGGCGGTGCCCAGCCGCTACTATCTCGACCTGCGTCTGCAGGAGGCGCGCAAGCTGTTGCGCGAGTCCGACCGCGCGGTGGGCGATATCGCGCTGCTGACCGGCTTCTCGTCGGGGGCGCACTTCTCCACCGCCTATCGCAACCACTTCGGCATGACCCCGCGCGAAGAGCGCTTGATCTGATCGAGGCTGCCCTGCGGGGCGTGACAAGGAGGCGCTTATTCGCGCGCTAAGACCCCATCTCTTCCTGCTGCTGGTGGCGGCGATCTTCGCCGGTAATATCCTGGTCGGCAAGGCGCTGGCGGGGCTGCCGCCGTTCACCATCTCGCTGGGCCGGGTCTTCATCGCGCTGCTGATCATGCTGCCGCTGGGCTGGCATCAGGCGCGCCGCGGCTGGCCGCTGTTTCGCGAGCACTGGCGGCCGCTGGTGGGGCTGGCGCTGACCGGGGTGGCGTTCTTCAATGCGCTGATCTACGCCGCGCTCAACTACACCTCGGCGACCAACGTGGCGATCCTCGAGAGCATGATCCCGGTGGTGACCCTGCTGTTCAGCGTGGCGCTGCTCGGCGAGCGCTTCCGCGTCGTGCAGTGGCTGGGGGTGGCGCTGTCGCTGGGCGGCGCGGTGACGGTGATCAGCGCCGGCCAGCAGGGCCCGGCGCTTGCCGGCGGGGTCAATCCGGGCGATGCGATCATGCTGCTGGCGGTGCTGGTGTGGGTGGGCTACTCGCTGCTGGTCAAGACGCATATGGCGCGCTTTCCTCGCTACGGCGGCCTGCTGGTGATGCTGGTGATCGCCAACCTGGCGCTGGCGCCGATCGCGCTGTTCGAGGGCGCCGCCCAGCAGCTGCCGCAGATCAGCGGCGGGCAGCTGCTGGGGCTGGCCTATCTGGGCATCTTTCCCTCGGTGGTGGCGCTGCTACTCTACAACAGCGCCCTGGCCGACATCGGCCCGACCCGCGCGGCGATCTACCTCAACCTGCTGCCGGTGTTCACCATGCTCGGCGCCTGGTGGTGGCTCGACGAGCGCATCGTGGCGCTGCAGGTGCTGGCCAGCGCGGTGGTGATCGTCGGCGTGTGGTTGACCATCGCGCCGCAAAGAAAACCTTGAGCGCAGGCCGAGTTAGCGTGGTGCCTAGCGCTTGCTGGCCAGCAGGGCGCGAAACAGATCGCCCATCATTATCGGCGTGTCGTGCTCGATGACGAAGCCGGCGCGCTCCAGCAGCGGCCTGGCCCGGCGAGTGATATCGGTGGCCAGCGCCGTGGTCACCAGGTTCAGCGCGCGGCGGCCGATCCCGGCGGGATGGGTGTCGGGCTGGAACTTGTCCATCACGCACAGCTGGCCGTCGCCGGCCAATACGCGGTGGGCCTCTGCCAGGCCGCGTGCCGGGTCCGGCATCACCGCCACGATCAGATGCATCACCACCACGTCGAAGTGGCCGTCGGGGTAGTCGAGGTCGGCGGCGTCCATGCGGCGTGCGGTGACGTCGAGGTTCAAGGCGTCGGCGCGTCGCACGATGCGCTTGACCATGGCCGGGGCCAGGTCGGTGGCGTGGATCTCGACGTTGCGTGGCAGGAAGGGCAGATCGAGCCCGGTACCGGCGCCCACCAGCAGCACCCGCATGCCGGGGCGCCAGGTCACCTGTTCCAGCGACTGTCGCCGCGCGCGGCGGAAGGCCCGCTCGGCGACCAGGTCGTAGATCGGCGCATAGAGGCTGTAGCGCAGCCGGTTCCAGGCGGTGGTGTTGAGCATGGTGGCGCCCTCGCGCATGCGGAAACTGACCGTTAGTCTAACCGCTTTTCATAATTCGCCGTCCCATTGCTGAAAGCCCGGCGTGACGACGGCGCCGTATACTCGTTGTATCAATCGATCCCCGTGGATGGAGACCCTCATGAGCCAGACCCCGACCCGCAGCGACTTCGACCGTTACATGACGCCCAACTATTCGCCGCAGCAGGTGATTCCGGTGCGCGGCGAGGGTAGCCGCCTGTGGGACCAGCAGGGCCGTGAGTACATCGATTTCGCCGGCGGTATCGCGGTGAATTCACTGGGGCACTGCCACCCGGTGCTGGTCAACGCCCTCAAGGCCCAGGCCGACAAGCTCTGGCATCTCTCCAACGTCTACACCAACGAGCCGGCGCTGGCGCTTGCCCGCGCCCTGGTCGAGCGCACCTTCGCCGACAAGGTGTTCATGTGCTCCTCCGGCGGCGAGGCCAACGAGGCGGCGCTCAAGCTGGCGCGGCGCTGGGCGGTGGACCACCACGGCGAGCACAAGGACAAGATCATCTCCTTCTCGCAGTCCTTCCACGGACGCACCTTCTTCACCGTCAGCGTCGGCGGCCAGCCCAAGTACTCCCAGGGCTTCGGCCCGGTGCCCGGCGGCATCCTGCACGCCACCTACAACGACCTCGACAGCGTGCGCGCGCTGGTGGGCGACGACACCTGCGCGATCATGGTCGAGCCGATGCAGGGCGAGGGCGGCATCGTGCCGGCGACGCAGGAATTCCTGCAGGGCCTGCGCGATCTCTGCGACGCCCATGGCGCCCTGCTGGTGTTCGATGAAGTCCAGACCGGCGTGGGGCGCAGCGGCGAGCTCTACGCCTACAAGAACTACGGCGTGATTCCCGACATCCTGACCAGCGCCAAGTCGCTGGGCGGCGGCTTCCCGGTGGGCGCCATGCTGACCACCGATGCCATCGCCGGCTCGCTGGCCATCGGCACCCACGGCTCCACCTACGGCGGCAACGCGCTGGCCTCGGCGGTAGCGCTGGCGGCCATCGAGCACATCGATACGCCAGAGGTGCTGGAGGGCGTGAAGAAGCGCCATGAGCTGTTCCGCGAGCACCTCGAGACCATCAACCGCAAGCACGGCGTGTTCCAGGAGATCCGCGGCATGGGCCTGCTGATCGGCGCGCAGATGGCCCCTGAGTACGAGGGCCAGGCCAAGGACATCCTGCCGCTGGCCATTGACGAGGGCCTGATGGCACTGATCGCCGGCCCCAACGTGCTGCGCATGGCGCCGTCGTTGGTGATCCCCGAGGCCGATATCGAAGAGGGCATGGCGCGCCTCGAACGCGCCATCGCCAAGCTGGTGGCCAAGGCGTGAGCCAAGTGCCCGGATCATCGTCTCGCTCAGGAGGACACGCCATGCTGGTCGTTCGTCCCGCCCGTGCGGCTGACCTGCCGGCGCTGGAGCGTCTGGCCGGCAGCGCCACGCCGCGCCTGACCAACCTGCCGGCGCACCGCGACCGTCTCGAGGAGCGCATCACCCGCTCCCAGCGTGCCTTCAGTCGCGAGGTGGAGTTCCCCGGCGACGAGCACTACACCTTCGTGCTCGAGGACCGCGAGCGCGGCGAGGTGGTGGGCACCGCCACCATCCGTGCCCAGGCCGGCGCCAACGAGGCCTACTACACCTACCGCCAGGAGACCCTGATCCACGCCTCGCAGCAGCTCAACGTGCGCCGCGAGGTGCAGACCCTGTCGCTGTCCCATGAGGTCTCCGAGGCGACCCTGCTGTGCGCGCTGTCGCTGGACCCTCGTTACCAGGGCACCAGCGCGGTGAGCCTGCTGCGCCGCGCGCGGCTGATGTTCATTGCCCAGTACCCGGAGCGTTTCGCCGAGATCCTCGCCGTGGCTTTCCCGGGCTACCTGGACGGCGACGGCGAGTCGCCGTTCTGGAACAGCGTCGGGCGCCACTTCTTCGTACGCGGCTACCAGGAGATGAATCACATCGCCGGGGTGCGCTCGAAGAGCTTCATCGCCGAGGTGATGCCGCAGTTTCCGCTCTACCTGCCGCTGCTCACGCCCCAGGCGCGGGCCGCCATCGGCCGCGAGCATCCGGACCACGAGCCGGCCCTGGAGGAGATGCTGGCCGAGGGCTTCGTGCGCTCGCGCCACGTCGATATCTTCGACGCCGGGCCGGTGGTCAAGGCCGAGCGCACGCGCCTCGAGTCGTTCCGGCGCGCCGCCTGGCATCCGGTGCGGGTGCGCCCGGCGCACACCCTGCCCGACGCCGAGCCGGCGATGATCGCCAACCAGCAGCTCGGCGACTTTCGCTGCGTGGTGGCGCGCTATGCGCTGTCGCCCACCGGCCAGCTGATGCTGTCATCGGAGCATGCCGAGATCCTCGGCGTCGAGGAGGGCCGCGCGGTGCTGGCCGCTCCCTTGGCGCTGCCCGCCGCCATTGATGCACTCGACGAGGGAGAACTGTGATGCGCATTCGTCCGATTGCCCGCGGCGACCTCGACGGCCTCCAGGCGCTGGCCCAGCAGACCGGGGTGGGATTCACCTCGCTGCCCGACAACCGCGACTTCCTGGCCAGCAAGATCGCACTGGCGGTCAGTGCCTTCGAGGAGCGCACGCCGGCGGATGACCGGCTCTACTTCTTCGTGCTCGAGGACGACGCCAGCGGCGAGCTGGCCGGCTGCTGCGCCATCGAGGGCCAGGTCGGCCGCGAGGTGCCGTTCTACAACTACCGGCTGGGTACCCTGGCGCACTCCTCGGTGCAGCTCGACCTGCACCGCACCATCGACACCCTGTTCCTGAGCTCCGACCACACCGGCGATGCCGAGGTGTGCTCGCTCTACCTGCGCCCGGAGTATCGCCGCGATCGCAACGGCGCGCTGCTCTCCAAGGCGCGCTGGCTGTTCATGGCGCAGTTCCGCGACCGCTTCCCGGCCAAGGTGCTGGCGGAGATGCGCGGGGTCTTCAACGAGGCCGGCATCAGCCCGTTCTGGGAGTGCCTGGGCAGCCACTTCTTCCCCATGGACTTCAACGAGGCCGACCGCCTGACGGGCCTCGGGCAGAAGAGCTTCATCGGCGAGCTGATGCCCAAGTTCCCGATCTACACCACCTTCATGAGCGAGGAGGCGCGGGCCTGCATCGGCGAGGTCCACGAGCACACCCGCCCGGCGCTGGAGATGCTCAAGAAGGAGGGCCTGCGCTGGGAGGGCTATATCGACATCTTCGACGGCGGCCCCACCGTGGAGGCCTATATCGACGATGTGCGCGCGGTGCGCGACTCGCGGCTGTGCCAGGTCGAGGTCACCTCCCAGGCCGCCAGCAGCGAGCGCCACACCTGGCTGGTATCGACCACCGGGATGCTCGATTTCCGTGCCGCCTGGGTCGGCCGCGGCCCCGACGAGAACGGGGTGATCGTTCTCACTGAGGAGGAGGCGCAGCGACTCGACGTCGGTGCCGGCGATTCCCTCCGTCTACTCGAAACCTAGGAGATGCATATGCAAGCCAAACAGCAGCTGCTGATCGGCGGCGCCTGGGTCGACGGCGACGCGGAGCGGTTCGCCAAGCTCGACCCGGTCTCTGGCCAGGAACTCTGGCAGGGCGCCAGCGCCAGCGATACCCAGGTCGAAGCCGCCGTGGCCGCGGCGCGGCAGGCCTTCCTCGGCTGGGCGCGTACCCCGTTCGCCGAGCGCCAGGCGCTGGTCGAGCGCTTCCGCGGCGTGCTCGAGAGCCACCGCGAGGACCTGGCCACCGCGATTGCCGGTGAGACCGGCAAGCCGCTGTGGGAGGCGCGCACCGAGATCGGCGCCATGATCGGCAAGGTGGCGCTGTCGATCAGCGCCTACCACGAGCGCACCGGCGAGCGCGAACGCGACCTGGGCGGCACCCACGCCGTGCTGCGCCATCGCCCCCACGGCGTGATGGCGGTGTTCGGCCCCTACAACTTCCCCGGCCACCTGCCCAACGGGCACATGGTGCCGGCGCTGCTGGCCGGCAACACGGTGGTCTTCAAACCCAGCGAACAGACCCCGCTGACCGCCGACCTGGTACTGCAGTGCTGGCGTGAGGCCGGCCTGCCAGACGGCGTCATCAACCTGGTGCAGGGTGCTGCACCGGTCGGCCAGGCGCTGGCCGCCTGCCGCGACATCGACGGCCTGCTGTTCACCGGCAGCGCCAAGGTCGGCGGCCTGCTGCAGCAGCAGTTCGCCGGCCAGTTGGACAAGATCCTGGCCCTGGAGCTGGGTGGCAATAACCCGCTGGTGATCCGCGACGTACCCGACCAGGACGCCGCGGTGCTGACCATCCTGCAGTCGGCGTTTCTCTCCGGCGGCCAGCGCTGTACCTGTGCGCGGCGGCTGATGGTGCCCCACGGCGAGGTCGGCGACCGGCTGCTCGAGGCGCTGGTCTCGGCCATCGACAAGCTCCGGGTGGGCGGCCAGTTCAGCGAACCGGCGCCGTTCTACGGCGGGCTGGTCAGCGTCGCCGCCGCCGACGGCCTGCTCAAGGCTCAGGATGACCTGGAGGCGTTGGGTGGCACGGTGCTGTCGCGCATGCAGCGCCTGGAGGAGAACACCAGCCTGCTGAGCCCGGCGCTGATCGACGTCACCGGCCTCGCGCTGCCCGACGAGGAGCACTTCGGCCCGCTGTTGAAGGTATACCGTTATAAAGACTGGGACGAAGCGGTCACTATCGCCAATGACACCCGCTATGGCCTCTCCGCCGGGCTGATCGGCGGCAGCCGCGAGGACTGGGACGACTTCCTGCTGCGGATCCGTGCCGGCATCGTCAACTGGAACCGCCAGACCACCGGCGCCTCCGGCGACGCGCCCTTCGGCGGCGTCGGCGACAGCGGCAACCATCGCCCCAGCGCCTACTACGCGGCCGACTACTGCGCCTATCCGGTGGCCTCGATGGAGAGCGAGAACCTGCAGCTACCCGACCAACTGCCGCCGGGGGTGGTGCTATGAGCGACGCTTCGAGCCTGGACGTCCGCGAGGTCAACTTCGACGGCCTGGTCGGCCCCACCCACAACTACTCCGGCCTGGCGCTGGGCAACGTCGCCTCGATGAGCCACGGCGGGCTGGTCTCCAACCCCCGCGAGGGGGCGCTGCAGGGGCTGGCGAAGATGAAGTCGCTGCTCGACGCCGGCTACGCCCAGGGCGTGCTGCCGCCCCAGCAGCGCCCCGACCTGGGCGCGCTGCGCGCGCTGGGCTTCAGCGGCACGCCCCACGAGGTGCTGACCCGCGCCGCCCGCGAGGCGCCACAGCTGCTGCGCGCGGTATGTTCGGCGTCGAGCATGTGGACCGCCAATGCCGGCACCGTGACGCCCAGCGTCGATGCCGTGGACGGGCGGGTGCACTTCACCCCGGCCAACCTGCAGTCGAGCTTCCACCGCTATCTGGAGCCGGAGACCACCGGCCGCGTGCTGGCGGCGATCTTCAACGACCCGCGCCACTTCTCCCACCACCCGGTGCTGCCGGCGACCCCGGCCTTCTCCGACGAGGGCGCGGCCAACCACACCCGCCTGAGCGCCTCCCACGGCGAGCCCGGGGTGCACCTGTTCGTCTACGGCCGCCAGGCCTTCGGCGGCGACCCCGCCCACGAGCCCCAGCGCTTCCCGGCGCGCCAGACGCTGGAGGCCAGCCAGGCGGTGGCTCGCCAGCACGGCCTCGGCGAAGCCCAGACGGTATTCGCCCAGCAGCACCCCGCGGCCATCGATGCCGGCGTGTTTCACAACGACGTGATCGCGGTGGGTAATGGACCGGTATTGCTCTACCACGAGATGGCCTTCCGCGACGAGCAGGGCACCCTCGACGCACTGCGGGCCAAGCTGGCCACGCCGCTGATTCCGGTGCGCGTGCCGCGCGAGGCGATGAGCCTCGAGGACGCCGTCGGCTCCTACCTGTTCAATTCCCAGCTGCTCTCCAATCCCGACGGCTCGATGACCCTGGTGGTGCCCGGCGAGTGTCAGGAGAACGAGGCGGTATGGCGCACCATCCAGGACCTGCTACTGGCGGGCCACAACCCCATCGGCGAGGTGCTGGTCAAGGACGTCAAGCAGAGCATGCGCAACGGCGGCGGTCCCGCCTGCCTGCGCCTGCGGGTGGCGCTCAGCGCCGCCGAGCGCCAGGCCCTGTGCGGCCGGGTGCTGCTCGATGAGGCGCTCTATACTGAACTCACTACCTGGGTCGAGCGCCACTACCGCGACCGCCTGGCGCCGGACGACCTCGCCGACCCGCAGCTCGCCGAGGAGACCCTCAGCGCGCTGGACGAACTGACGCGGATCCTGCAGATCGGCTCGGTGTATCCGTTTCAGCTGGCATAAGCGTCCTGCAGTCACACCCCAAACGAAGCGCGGCCGGGCATTTGCCCGGCCGCGTCGTCTTAGCGTGTTGCGAGGCTCAGCTGCCGCTGGCGGCACCGCCGACCACGCCGCCGCGCAGTCCGTCCGTCTTGCCGCTGCTGCGCAGGTGCTTGCCCACCGCGTCTTCCGGCGTGCCGGCCAGGTCGCGGAACATGCCCATCGAGCCGAGCAGGGCGCTGGACTCGTAGGGTACGAAGACCCGCTCGCCGTCCTTGGCCATGGTCGGCAGCGCCTTGATATAGCTCTGGCCGAGCAGATAGCCGACCACGGTCTGCTTGTTCTCCTCGCTGTCGCCGATGGCGTTGAGCACCAGCTTGATCGACTCCTGCTCGCCCTGGGCGCGGAGGATGGCCGACTCCTTGTCGCCCTCGGCGTTGAGGATCGACGACTCACGCTGGCCCTGGGCCTTGGCGATTGCCGCGGACTTTTCGCCTTCGGCTTCGGTCACCGTGGCGCGACGCTTGCGCTCGGCGGCCATCTGCAGGCGCATGGCGGTCTCGACTTCCTCGGGCATGGCGATGTCCTGCACCTCGACCCGCGACAGCTTGACGCCCCACTTGGAGGCCGGCTCTTCCATGGCGCTCTGGATCTCGTTGTTGACCTCGGCGCGGGACTCGAACAGCTTGTCGAGCTCCATCTTGCCGACCACCGAGCGCAGCGTGGTCTTGGCCAGCACTTCCACCGCCTGGCTCATGTTCTCGACTTCGTAGACGGCGCGCTTGGGATCGATGATCTGGTAGTAGAGGGCGCCGTTGATGCGCACCGTGACGTTGTCGGTGGTCACCACCGGCTGGCCGGGGAAGTCCATCACCGTCTCGCGGCGGTCGATGCGGATCTCGTCGCTGGTGATGGCGTGGTAGTCATCGCCCATCTTGCGGTAGCGGATCATGGTGATCGCGCGGGGCTGGTCAATGAACGGGATGATGATGTTGATGCCGCTCTCCAGCACACGGTGAAACGAGCCGAGGCGCTCGATCACCATGACCTCGGACTGGCGAACGATCACCAGGCCCTTGACGACGATCAGGATGCCGATAAAGACGACGATCAGGGCCAGTATCAGGCCTGGGCTGACGGGGAGATCCATGTTCAGTGCTCCTTGGGTGGTGCGATGGTGACGATGGCGGTAGTGCCATCGAATTCCTTGAAGACCACGGCGGTGCCCAGCGGCAGTTCGGTGGCGGCGGTTTCCTGCACGCGGAGGCGGTAGAAGTCGCCGTTGACCTTGATGCCGGTGGCGCCGTCGTAGTCGCGGATCAGGGTGCGGTAGACGCGGCCTTTCTCGACCCCGGTACCGGTGGTGCCATAGGCCACGCCGCGCGGCGAGAACCACGGGCGAATGAACTTGATCGCCACCGGCACCATGACGCCGGTCGCCAGCGCCAGGCCGATCAGCTGCCAGGCCAGCGACAGGCCGAGCCAGGCCAACAAGGCAGCGAACAGTGCCGCGATGCCCAGTGCCAGCAGCACCATGGCGCCGGAGGTGAGTTCGGCGAGTGCCAGCAGCAGGCTGAGTGCCAGCCACAGCAGGGCCGGGTTCCAGTCCATGAGGGTCTCCTTGAGGCCGGAAGCGGCCCCCATGGTACTGCATTGGGGCGCGGCGGGGGGCATTTGTCGGGGGCGGGGCAACATGGCATGGTCGGGGCTCAGTTTCAGGAGCCCCACGCATGACGCAGCGCCTCTCGCCCCGCCAGGCCTACGATGATGCCGTGGCGCATCTCGACTTTGCCGCCGATGCCGCCCAGGCGCATGCCGCGGACGTCCTCGATGCCTGCTATCGGGCGCTACATGACGACAGCGCTCGACCCAGCGGCGTCTATCTGTGGGGGCCGGTGGGGCGCGGCAAGACCTGGCTGATGGACCGCTTCCACGCCTCGCTTGCGGTGCCCGCGCGGCGCCAGCACTTTCACCACTTCATGCGCTGGGTGCACCGCCGCCAGTTCCAGCTCAGCGGCACGCCGGACCCGCTCACGGTGATGGCCCGCGAGCTGCGCGAGGAGGTCCAGGTGCTGTGCCTGGACGAGCTGTTCGTCAGCGACATCGCCGACGCCATGCTGCTCGGCCGGCTGATGCAGGCGCTGTTCGACGCCGGCGTGGTGCTGGTCACCACCTCCAACCAGCCGCCGAATCAGCTGTATGCCGAGGGTTACAATCGTGAGCGCTTCCTGCCGGCGATCGCCGCCATCGAGCGGCATCTGCAGGTCGTGGCGATGGACGGCGGCTGCGATCACCGCGAGCATCCGGGCCGCGCCGAGCCGCGCTACTGGGTGCGGGCGCCGCAGCGTTTGGCCCGGGTCTTTGCCGAATTGAGCAACGGCCAGTCGACCAGCAGCGAGCCTCTCGATCTGGATGGGCGCGCCATCGAGGTGGAAGCGCGCAGCGAGGCGGTGCTGTGGTGTCGCTATGCGTCGCTCTGCGAGCAGCCGCTGGGCGCGCTGGATTTCATCGGCCTGTGCGACCGCTTTGGGCACATCCTGGTCGGCGGGGTGCCGGCCATGGGCGGCGAGGCCGGTAGCACGCTAGAGGAGGCCAAGATCGAAGACCTGGGGCCGGATACAGCCGGCGCTGGCGTGCGGCGCGGCTTTTCACGGCAGGACGACGGTGCGCGACGCTTCATTGCCCTGGTCGACGAGTGCTACGACCGCGGCGTGCCGCTGTATATCGAGGCGCATGTGCCCATCGAGGGGCTGTATGTCCAGGGTGAGCTGAGCTTCGCCTTTCGCCGCGTGGCCAGCCGTCTCAAGGAGATGCAGCTGGCCCGCTTCGGTGCTGCACCTCAGCGCTCCGGTACCGGCGCCTAGCGCTCGGGCGCCTCGGTCTGGCCGCGAATCTCGCCGGTCTCGTCGCGGTAGGTACCGGGGCGCTGCTGCTCACCGGGGCTGTCTTCCTGGGGCACGCCCCACAGGGTTTCGCGGCTGCCGTCGGGGAAGGTGTTCACGGTGCAACCCGCCAGCATGACCAGGGTCAATGTCAGGCCGCACAGCTGCGGTAGGGTAGATGTCAGGCGGCGCATGGTCAGGCTCCGAGAATGGATGCAATGCCGCTAGCATGCGGCTGCGGGGGCCAGGATTTCAAGCCTGCTGCTGCCTTGCCGGTGTCCCGATGGCCTGATTGACCTGTGGGCGGCCCACAGCTTTTATATTGATGGCCTGACACGATGCGTTTCAGGAACCAGGAGTTTTTCATGATGCGATCTACCCAGACCGAACCCCGTACCGCTGCCTATGATGCCGATACCTCCCGCGGGCCGCTGGCCCTGCTGCTTGGCAGCCTGGGGGTGGCCGCGGTGCTGGCGCTGAGCCCGCTGGCCGAGGCCGGCAGCCACGAGCACGACCATGGCCATGGCGATGAGCACGCCCACGACGATCATCAGATGGATGACCAGGAGCACGCCGACGACCCCGCGGTACAGGCCTACCGCGAAGCCAACGAGCGCATGCACGAGGGCATGATGGTCGGCTTCACCGGCGATGCCGACGTCGACTTCGCCCGCGGCATGATCCCCCATCACCAGGGCGCCATCGACATGGCCAATATCGTCCTCGAACACGGCGAGGACGAGGAGCTGCAGCAGTTGGCCCGCGAGATCATCGACGCCCAGGAGGAGGAGATCGCCTTCCTCGAAGCCTGGCTCGAGGAGCACGGCCACTGACGCTTTCGCCACGCTTTGCCGACTGATACGACGCCCGCTGCAGCGGGCGTCGTCGTTTGCGGCTGCGCCATCTACGCCCCACGCTTACGCCACCCCTACGCCCCCCGAGGAGGAGCCATCCCACGCGTCGATTGGCGAGGCTAGTCGGGTCAACGATACTTTCTCGATAACAACAATGGGGCATGACCTATGCACACCGTTCTCAATCGCCGCCTCACGCCGCTGCTCGCCGCCACCCTGCTGGGCGCCGCTGCCGCGCCGGCACTGGCCTTCGACGACGACCGCCTGACCATCTGGATGGGCGACAACAAGGGCCAGGACGGCATTCGCGAGGTGGCGGCCCAGTTCACCGACGAGACCGGCATCGAGGTCGAGGTGGTCTTTCCCGATAACCTCACCGACCGCTTCCAGCAGGCCGCCGGCAGCGGCCAGGGGCCCGATATCGTGATCTGGGCCCACGACCGTCTCGGCGAGTGGGCCCAGAGCGGCCTGCTTGCGCCGATCTCTCCGAGTGACGGTTTCCGCGCCGCCTACTTCGACTTCACCTGGGATGCCACGCTGTGGAACGGCGACACCTACGGCTACCCGGTCTCGGTGGAGTCGCTGGGGCTGATCTACAACAGGGCGCTGGTCGACGAGGCGCCGCAGAGCTTCGCCGAGCTCTCGGCGCTGGACGCCGAGCTTGCCGAGCAGGGCAAGAAGGCGATCCTGTTCGACTATAGCGAGCCCTACTACGGCTGGCCGTTGCTCGCCGCCAACGGCGGCTATCCCTTCAAGCAGACCGAGGAGGGCTTCGACGTCAGCGATATCGGCGTCAACAACGAGGGGGCCGTGCAGGGCGCCGAACTCATCGCCGAGCTGATCGACAGCGGCGTGCTGCCCCGCGGCACCGATTACAGCATTGCCGACACCCGCTTCAACCGCGGCGAGGTGGCCACCATGATCAGCGGCCCCTGGGCCTGGCCAAACCTGGAGCGCAGCGGCATCGACTACGGCGTGGCGCTGCTGCCCAAGGTCGGCGACGAGCGCGCCCGGGCCATGTACGGAGTGATGACGGCGATGATCAATGCCGCCTCGCCCAACGACTTCCTGGCGGTGGAATTCCTCGAAAGCTACCTGCTCAGCGAGGCCGGCATGCGCACCTTCAATAGCGACGGCTCGCTGGGGGCGGTGGCGCATATCGCCTATCAGGAAGAGTTGGAAAGCGACGCCAATATTGCCGCGACCCTGGCCAACGCCGAGATCGGCATGCCGATGCCCAATATTCCCGAGATGGGCGCCTTCTGGGCCGCCATGGAGCCGGCGCTGCAGAACATCGGCAGCGGCCGCCAGTCGCCCCGGGAAGCCCTCGACGCCGCGGCGCGCCGCATGCGCCAGTAAGCCTACCCGACGCCCATGGCCGGCGGCAGCCCTGCCGCCGGCCCGCTCCCGCAGGATATCGACATGTACACGACCAACGCTTCCCGAGGCCTGCCGCGACACCGTTCGCGGCATGTCGCCGAGCGCTATACCCGCTGGGCCATGCGCGGCCTGATAGCGGCCCTGGTGCTGACCCTGATGTGGCTGGTGCTGGCCTTTCATCTCAACGGCCAGTGGATGTTCGCGCTGCTGTTCCTGGTGCTCGGCGCCTCGTTGGCGGTGGTGTTCACCAAGCGCACCCTGATGAGCCACCGCTACATCTTTCCGGCAGTGGCGGGGCTCGGGGTGTTCGTGATCTTCCCGCTGCTCTATACCATCGGCATCAGCTTCAGCAACTACAGCTCCAGCAACCTGCTCAGCGAAGACCGAGTGCGCGCCCAACTCTTGGCGCGGACCTACCAGGAGGAGGGCGCTTCCTTCACCTTCCAGGTCTTGCGCGAGGGCGAGGAGGTGCGCCTGGCACTGGAAAGCGACGGCGAGATAGCGCTGGAGGGCGAGGCCGATACGGAGATGGAGGCCGCGCTGGAAGGTGCCTCTCGCTTTATTAGCGCCCCGCTCTACCTCGGTGACGACGCCAGCCGGCGCATCGAGATCGAGCCGCTGCACCAGGCCCTCGACGCCGAGCCGCTCGAGATGCGCGAGGTGATCGCCGCCCGCGACGCCCTACAGGCGCTGCGCCTGGTGACCCCAGAAGGCCTGGAGCTGCGCATGGCGGGGCTGCGCCACTTTGCGCCCATGCTCGACCGCTATGAGGCACGCGACGACGGCTCGCTGTATGATCGCCGCGACGACCGGGTGCTGACGCCGGACCGCGACACCGGCTTCTTCGTCGGCGACGATGGCCAGCGCATCACCCCGGGCTGGCCGGTGGCGGTGGGCCTGGACAACTACACGCGGATCTTCGCCGACCCGGATATCCGCGGCCCCTTCATGCAGATCTTCGTCTGGACCTTCGCCTTCGCCGGCCTCACCGTGCTGTTCACCCTGGTCGTCGGCTTCACCCTCGCCTCGCTGCTGCAGTGGGACCAGCTGCGCGGCAAGGCGATCTACCGCACGCTGCTGATCCTGCCCTACGCGGTGCCGGCGTTCATCTCGATCCTGATCTTCAAGGGCATGTTCAACCAGCACTTCGGCGAGGTGAACATGATCCTCGACGGGGTGTTCGGCATCCGCCCCGAGTGGTTCACCGACCCGTGGCTGGCGCGCAGCATGCTGCTGATCGTCAATACCTGGCTCGGCTACCCCTACATGCTGCTGCTGTGCATGGGCCTGATCCAGTCGATCCCCCACGATCTCTATGAGGCCTCGGCGGTGGACGGCGGCGGTCCGCTCACCAACATGCTGACCATCACCCTGCCGCTGATCCTCAAGCCGCTGACGCCGCTGTTGATCGCCGCTTTCGCCTTCAACTTCAACAACTTCGTGTTGATCGCCCTGCTCACCGGCGGCAACCCCGATATCCTCGGCGCCAGCACCCCGGCGGGCACCACCGACCTGCTGGTCAGCTACACCTACCGCATCGCCTTCCAGGATGCCGGCCAGGACTTCGGGCTGGCGGCGGCCATCGCCACCCTGATCTTCCTGCTGGTGGCGGGCATGTCGCTGCTCAATCTGCGCCTGTCCAAGGTCAAGGTCTGATAAGGAGAAACCGTCATGGCCATGGTTCAACCCCGCTCGATCCGCGCCCGCCGTCTGGGCGCGCATCTCGCCCTGATCGGCTTCGTCTCGCTGATCGTCTTTCCGCTGCTGCTGGTGATCTCGATCTCGTTTCGCGAGGGCAACTTCGCCACCGGCAGCCTGATCCCCGAACGCTTCTCGCTGGAGCACTGGTCGCTGGCGCTGGGCATCCCCTGGGAGCGTGCCGACGGCAGCGTGGTCCAGCCGCCGTTCCCGGTACTGCTGTGGCTGTGGAACTCGATCAAGGTGGCGGTGGTGTCGTCGCTGCTGATCCTGATGCTCGCCACCACCAGCGCCTACGCCTTCGCGCGCATGCGCTTCAAGGGCAAGGCGCCGCTCCTCAAGGGCATGCTGATCTTCCAGATGTTCCCGGCGGTGCTCTCGCTGGTGGCGCTCTACGCGCTGTTCGACCGCCTCGGCCAGCTGGTGCCATGGCTTGGCATCAACACCCACGGGGCGCTGATCGTCGCCTCGCTGGGCGCCGTGGCGCTGCATATCTGGACCATCAAGGGCTACTTCGAGTCCATCGACGGCTCGCTGGAGGAGGCCGCCATGGTCGACGGCGCCAGCACCTGGCAGGCGTTCCGCTATATCCTGCTGCCGCTGTCGGTGCCGATTCTGATGGTGGTGTTCATCCTCGCCTTCGTGATGAGCATCATGGAGTACCCCATGGCCTCGGTGCTGCTGGTCGACGAGCACAAGCTGACGCTCGCCGTGGGTGCCCAGCAGTACCTGGCCGACCACAACCAGCGCTGGGGTAACTTCGCCGCCGCCGCGGTGCTCTCCGGCCTGCCCATCACCGTCGCCTTCCTGATCTGTCAGCGCTGGATCATCGGCGGGCTGACCGCCGGCGGCGTCAAGGGCTAGCGTTCCGCCTCGTTTCCTCGCCCTGAGCAGAGCCTTGCTCGACCCCGATCATATGATCGGGGTTCTTTTGGGTAGACGTTGAGGCAGGCAATAAATCGCCCCGGGCTGGATAAGCACCGGGGCGCAGGGTGGCGGTCGATCGGCGCTCAGTGGGTGACGCCGGGGATCTCCACCTGGCGAGGACAGGCGCTGCCGTCGGCGCCGAACAGGTGGCAGTGCTTGCCGTCAAGGCCGAGGGTGACGGCCTGGTGGTCGTCGAGATGGGCGAGGCCGTCGAGGCGCTGGGTCAGCGTCGCCTCGACCCCTTCCACCTGCAGGTGGGCGAGGGTCTCGTAGCCGAGCTTCTCGGCGACCATCAGGCGCGCCTGGAGCGTCGCCTCGGCCTGGTCCGGGGCGACGAAGTCCTCGGCGCGCACGCCCAGGGTGGCGCGATCGCCGGCCTTGAGCCGGGCACCGTCGACGGCCACCTGGAGGGTGGCGCCGCCGGGCAGGCGCACCGCCGTATGCAGGCGACCGGGGTCGAGCACTTCGACGCTCAGGGTGTTGATGCGCGGTGAGCCGATGAATTCGGCGACCTCCAGGGTCCTGGGGAAGTGGTAGAGCGACAGCGGCGCGCCGACCTGGGCGATGCGGCCGCCGGAGAGCAGCACAATGCGGTCGGCCAGGGTCATCGCCTCGACCTGGTCGTGGGTGACGTAGATCATGGTCGCCTGCAGGCGCTTGTGCAGCTCGGCGATCTGCACCCGCATGTCGACCCGCAGCGCCGCATCCAGGTTGGAGAGCGGCTCGTCGAACAGGAACACCGCCGGCTCCTTGACCAGGGTGCGGCCGATGGCGACCCGCTGGCGCTGGCCGCCGGAGAGGTCCTTGGGGCGGCGTTCGAGCAGTTCGCTGAGGTGCAGCATCTCGGCGGCGTGCTGCACGCGCCGGCGGATCTCGGCCTTGTCGGTGCGCGCCAGCTTGAGGCCGAAGGCCATGTTCTCGGCCACGCTCATGTGCGGATAGAGCGCGTAGGACTGGAACACCATGCCGATGTCGCGCTCCTGGGGCGGGATCTCGTTGATGCGCTCGCCGTCCAGGCACATCTCGCCCTGGGTGATGTCCTCCAACCCGGCGATCATGCGCAGCAGGGTCGACTTGCCGCAGCCCGAAGGGCCGACGAAGACCACGAACTCGCCGTCCTCGATGGTCAGGTCGATATCGCGAGAGATCTCCACCTCGCCGAAGGCCTTGCCGATCCCTTCCAGTGTCAGGCGTCCCATGGGTTGTCCTCCGAGCAGCGCGCGATGGCAATGCCGTAAGCGGGTAGCGTCAGGGTGCCGTTCTGCCAGCGGCCGTTGACCAGCGGCGGAGCATCCGCCAGTGGCTCGGCGCTGGCCGGGGCGGCGACCTCGCAGGGCGTGGCGGCGAAGTTGAGTGCCACCAGCAGGCGTTCGCCCTGATAGCGTCGTTCGAAGCGCATCACCTCGCCCTGCAGCGAATGGTAGCGCACGTCGCCCTTGACCAGCGCGGGCAGCCCGCGGCGGAAGGCCAGGAAGGCGCGGTAGGCGTTGAGCAGCGAGGCCGGGTCGTCATCCTGCCGGTCAACCGCCAGGTTGGCATGCTCGACGGGCACCGGCAGCCAGGGTGTGGCGCTGCTGAAGCCGGCGTGCCGGGCATCGGCGACCCAGGGGTGAGGCGTGCGGCAGCCGTCGCGGCCCTTGTAGGCCGGCCAGAAGGTGATGCCGGCGGGGTCGACCAGCTGTTCGAAACTCAACTGGGCCTCGGGCAGCCCCAGTTCCTCGCCCTGGTAGAGGCAGACGCTGCCGCGCTGGGTGAGCAGGAAGGCCATGTAGAGGCGCAGCGCGGCAGGATTGTCGGCGGCCTGCCAGCGGGTGGCGAGTCGCACCACGTCGTGGTTGCCCAGCGCCCAGCACGGCCAGCCGTCAGCGATGCGCCGCTCCATTTCGGTGAGGGTGTGCTGCAGGAAGGCCGGGTCGTGGCGCTCGCCGAGCAGGTCGAAGGAGTAGGCCATGTGCAGCCGCTTGCCGCCCTGGGTGTACTCGGCCATCACCCGCAGCGAGTCGTCGTCGCCGACCTCGCCGACGCTGGTGGTGCCAGGGTACTCGTCGAGCAGCGCGCGCAGCTTCTCGAGGAAGGCCAGATTGTCCGGCTGGGTCTTGTCGTGAAGGTGGTGCTGGAAGCCGTAGGGGTTGTCGGGGCGCACGCCGAGAAAGCCCTCTGCCAGGTCCTCGCGGGGCGGGTTGTCCTCGAGCTTGCCGTGGGTGCAGAAGTTGACCGCGTCGAGGCGGAAGCCGTCCACGCCGCGCTCCAGCCAGAAGCGCACCTCGCCGAGGATCGCCTCGACCACTGCCGGGTTGTGGAAGTTGAGATCCGGCTGGCTGGCCAGGAAGTTGTGCAGGTAGTACTGGCAGCGACGCGTGTCCCACTGCCAGCTCGAGCCGCCGAACACCGACTGCCAGTTGGTGGGCGGCGAGCCGTCGGCGCGGGCATCGGCCCACACGTACCAGTCCGCCTTGGGATTGTCGCGGCTGGCGCGGCTCTCGCTGAACCAGGCGTGCTGGTCGGAGCTGTGCGACAGCACCTGGTCGATGGTGACCCTGAGGCCGCGGGCGTGGGCCGCCTCCACCAGGCGGTCGAAGTCGTCGAGGCTGCCGAACATCGGGTCCACGTCGCGGTAGTCGCTGATGTCGTAGCCGAAGTCCTTCATCGGCGAGGTGAAGAAGGGTGACAGCCAGATGGCGTCGACGTTGAGGGAGGCGATGTAGTCGAGCTGGTCGATCACCCCCTGCAGGTCACCGATGCCGTCGCCGCGGCTGTCCATGAAGCTGCGCGGGTAGATCTGGTAGATCACCGCGCCGCGCCACCAGTCGGCCCCCTGGGGGCCTACGTAGCGAGAAGCCTGTGCCATGTGCGCATGTTCCTTGTTGTGGTTGATCGATAACCCGCGGCGCACAGCAGTGCTGCCGCGAGACTAGGCGTAATGGCCATGGTGCGCGGCACCGGCACGGGTGAAATCCTCCCGGCGGCGTAGGAGGCGGCGTAGAGGGGGGGAGGAGGCGCGGCTAGTCGCCCTGGATGTGTGCCAGCAGCTCGCCGGCCAGGGCGATGGCCTCATCGCGGCGGCGGATGTTCTGCTTCTGGTAGAGGCTGCGGATATGCGTCTTGACGGTGGTCGGCGCAACCGAGAGCTGCTCGGCGATCTGCTCGTTGGAGAGCCCGGCGTGGATCAGGCCAAGGATCTGCCATTCGCGACGGGTCAGCGGCGAGGTGCGAATCAGCTCGGGTACGTCGGGGCGGGCGACGATATCGGCGATGACCGCCTCGTCGAGCATCAGCCTCACGGCGTTGCCGAACTCACGCTGGCGCCCGGTCAGCTCGATCAGCCGCGTGGCGCGTTGACGGGCCAGCTCGTCGAGTTCGCCGCCATCGAGCAGCGCCTGCAGCAGCTCGGACAGCGGTGGGCCGAGGCGCAGGAAGCTGCCGATCAGGGCGGTGCGCGAGGCGAGCGTCAGCGCCTGGTGGAGGTGCGCAAGGGCGGCGCTGCGGTCGCCGCGCTGCCAGGCCACGGCGGTCAGGCACAGCTGGTTGCGGTTGGCATCGGTGACCAGGCCGAGCCGGGCGGTATGGGCCTCGAGCCGCTCGAGCAGCGCCTCGGCCTCGTCGCAGCCGCCGAGCAGGGTCAGGGCGCGGGCGTGGTTGCGCACGTTGCACTGAGCGAAGTGATTGCTGGCCCGTTCCGGCTCGGCGCGGGGCGCCTCCTGCAGCCAGCGCGCTACGGCGTCGAGGTCGTGGGTCGCTTGCCACCAGGCGAGCAGGGTGGCGTGGGCGTTGGCCACCCAGTCGATATGGTAGTCACCCTCGGCGAGAATCTTGCGCAGGCGGCGGATATGGTCGGCGCACTGGGCCTGGTCGCCGCGGCTCTGGGCCACCTTGGCGAGGCTGATATGGCACTGCAGGGTCCAGCGTTCGCCCTGGCCGTCGAGCACCGCGATGCCGGCCAGCGCCGCCTGCTCGGCGTCGTCGAGGCGGTGCCACTCCCACAGCAGCTGGCTGCGGATACGGTAGAGAAATTCCGCTACCGGCAGCTGCGTCTGGCCACTCTGCTCGAGGTGGGCGAAGGCGCGCTCCTGGATGTCGTAGGCGGCCTGCAGGCGGCCCTGGGCGACCAGGGTCTCGGACTGATGGCACAGCGACCACAGCCGCAGCTGGGCGTCGCCGAGGCGAGCCGCCTCGCGTTCCACCTCGCGAATCCGCGTCAGCGACTCGTCGAGGTGGCCGAGCACGAAGCGCGCCTCGGTGAGGATCGCCGCGGCGGCCACCGGCGTCGAGGCCAGGTAGCGGGCGGGCAGGGTCAGGGCCTGCTCGGCCAGCGGTGCGGCGCGCTCGGCGTCGCCCTGATTGATCGCCAGCTGGGCACGCAGGGTGGCGAATTCGGCGCCCAGTGCCTGCCACTCGGGGGCATCCAGCTGGGCCTCGATCCAGCCGATGGCGCGGGCGGTGAGGTCGAACTGGAACTGGGCGTGGGTCACCCAGCCGTAGAGCAGGGTCAGCTCGGGGGCGGCGACGATGCGCGTCTCGCCGAGCCGTGCCAGGGCCTCGGCGAGACGGGCGACATGACCGTTGGCCAGCAGCGTCGGGCCATGGGCGACGAGCAGCGCGACGAGGTCCTCCGGGGCCTCGGCCTGGATCGCCTGATCGAGCGCCGCCGCCGGGTCGCCGAGCGCCAACCACGCCTGGCTGGCACGGCGGTGCAGTTGGCGCTGGCTGTCGAGGCTCAGCTCATGGCGGCGATGACGCAGGTAGCCGGCGAACAGCCGCTGAAAGCGGTACCACTGCTGATGCGGGTCGAGCGCCTCGATGAACAGCCCGGCCTGTTCCAGGGCAGCGAGGCGCTGGGTCAGGCGCTCGCCTTCCAGCAGCCGCGCCACCAGCGCCGGCGAGAAGCGCTCGAGCACGCCGAGCTGCAGCAGCAGGCGGCGGTCCTCGTCGTCGAGCTCGGCATCGAGCAGGTCGTCGAACCAGGCCACGAAGTCGGGGTGGGCGCCACTCAGGCGGTCGACCAGGGCGTCGAAGCCGGCCCGGGTGGTGGTGCGCTCGACCAGCCAGGTGAGCGCCATCACCCAGCCGCCGCTGCGGCGCAGGGCCCGCTCCAGGCTGACCCGGGTGGGGGGAAAGCTGAGTTGCTCGGCGCACAGGGTCTGTGCCTCCTCGACGTCGAAGGCCAGCTCGGCGAGGCCGATCTCCTCCAGCTCGCCGCGCAGACGCAGTGCCGCCAGGCCCAGGGCCGGTCGGGTGCGCGCGATCAGCGTCAGGGTAAGCCAGCGCGGCTGGTGGCGCAGCCACAGCTGCAGGGCGTCGAGGATCTCGGGGTCGCGCAGATGCTCGACCTCGTCGAGCACCAGTCGTCGCGGTGTCAGTGCCTCGGGCAGCGCCGCCAGCCACGCCTCGCACTGCTGGGCGAGGGGGGCTGCCGCGTCGAGGGCCGGCAGGGAGACGGCATCGTCCAGCAGCCTTTCCAGCGCGGCATGGAAATAGGCGGCAAAGCGCCCCGGGGCGTCGTCGCGCCGCTCCAGGCGCAGCCAGGCGGCGTGCTGCTCCAGGGCCGGCAGCCGCTCGGCCACCAGGGTGCTCTTGCCATACCCCGGTGGCGCCTGCACCACCAACAGGCGCACCCGCTCGTCGAGCGTGAAACGGTCGTTGAGGCGCGGCCTAGCTACCACGCAGGGCGGCGGCGGAGGCGGGGCGAGTTTCTCCTTGAGCAGTGGCATGGCGAGCGGATCGGTGGTGGTGGCTTTATCGTTTCAGTTCTACCAGTATGCCTAGCTCATGACGCCAGCGGTGAGCTGTTAGACGAAGGTCTCAAGATGCGCCAGTGTCGGCCTGACGGCTCGCTTGGCGTATGCTGACGCCAAACCAGAGGGGAGAGCATGGTGTGACGGGGTGGATCTATTGGCTGGACATGGCCGGGGTGATCGTCTTTGCGCTGTCGGGGGTGATACTCGCCTGCCGCTCGCGGATGGACCCTTTCGGCATGCTGGTGCTGGCGGCGGTGACCGGCATCGGCGGCGGCACCCTGCGCGACCTGGTACTCGGCGTGCGGCCGGTGTTCTGGGTCAGCGACCCGACCTACCTGTGGGTGATTCTGGCCACGGTGGCGGTGTCGATCCTCGGCTTTCACTATATCCACCGCCTGACGCGCACCTTCCTGCCGGTGACCGACGCCTTCGGCCTGGCGCTATTCACGGTGATCGGCGCCCACAAGGCGCTGTTGCTGGGCAGTCCCGGCGTGGTGGCGGTGCTGATGGGGCTGATGACCGGGGTGGCCGGCGGCATGATTCGCGACGTGCTGGCGCGCCGCGTGCCGATGGTGCTGCGCCAGGAGGTCTACGCCACGGCGTCGATCGCCGGCGGCACGGTGTTCGTGCTGCTCAGCGCTTGGCAGGCGCCCACCGCCGTGGCCATCGGCCTGGGGTTGGCAGTGACCCTCGGCCTGCGACTGGCGGCGATTCGCTGGCGGCTGACACTGCCGACCTTCGCCTGGGTGGTCAGCGAGCCACCACCCCCGGCCGACCAGCCGTCGCTCACCTCTGCGCCTGACGCGACGCCGCCGCCCAAACGGCGCCGGGGCAAGGCGCGGGTCAAGCTGATCCGCCCCGGCCGGCGGCAGGGAAGGCGCTAGCCAGCGGCTATACTGACGTCAGGTGCCAACAGGGAGGTGCCCGAGATGCGTCATGCGTTCCCTCGTGGATGGCTGGTGGCCTGGCTGGCGCTGCTATGGCTGACGGGCTGTGCCGCTCAGGGCCCCGTGCCGGCGAGCGAGGCGAGCGTCGCCGAGGCGATTCAGGCCCGCTACGAAGCCGAGCTGTTCACGCTGCCGCTGGACAAGCAGCGCCACTACGCCCAGCGGCTCTATCGCATCAGCGGCGACCCGCGCTATGTGCCGCTGACCGAGAGCCACGCCAAGCGGCTGATACTGCGTCTCCATGAGGAGCTCGACGGCTTGGCCGCGCATCACGACTACCCCGCACGGCGCAGCCAGGCGCTGCTCGACGCCTACCCTTCGCGTACTGCCAAGCAGCGTGCCCGGCGCCAGATGTTCGCCGACTGGGGCGAGGTGATCTATGCCCGCAGCCTGCTGTTCTCGCTGGTGCAGCTCGACTATTACGGCTTGCTCGACACGCCGCGGCTGGCTGGCCATGAGCGTGCCCTCGACTATCTGGCCGAGGTCGATTTCGCCGCCTTCTTGAGCGACCCGCAGGTGCTCTCGGTGTACGCCGCCCAGGTGGCCAATATCGTTCACTACCTGCATCAGCTGGGAATCGTCGACCTGCGCGACGAGGTGGTCGCCGCCTTCCGCGAGCACTACCCGCCGGCGCGGGTCGCGACGCTGAGCGTCGACGAGTACCGCAATCGTATCTACGGCATGACTCATTTCGTGATCGCCGACAGCCGCTACTACCAGCGCCAGGTGAGTGTCGAGGAGCACGCTTGGATCCTCGACGCCTTCGCCGCCGAGTTGCCGCGCATCCTGCGCGATACCACCGAGGACATCATGGCCGAGGTGGGGATCAGTTTCCTGCTCACCGGCCGGGGGGAGCATCCAGCGGTGGCGCGGCTGCGCGAGGCGATCGTCGCCGCCTTCGATCCGCAGGCGAGGATGATCCCCGCCACCGATGGCAGCACCGATCTCGAGCGCGGCGAGCATCGTAACGTGCTGGCGATCATGCTGCTGCGCTGGCCTGCGCATCTTTATCCTGGCCCGGATCTGCGTGACTCGCTGGGCGAGGTGCCGCTGGCAGGCCGCTGGCCATCACGGTGGGTCGATCTCCAGCGACTCCAGCCAGTGGCTCTCGGAGGCGAACGCATCGCTGAACACCGGCTGGCGCTCGAACCAGCGTCGCGCGCCGGGCCACTGCCAGCGGCGCTGGCCGTCGGCCAGCGCCACGCCGAGGGCCAGGGCACCGTAGCGGGCGTAGAAGACGCCGCGCGGTGATTCCTCGCCCAGGCGCAGGTTGGCATGCAGTTCACGGCCCTGACCGCTGAGCGCGAGATGACGGATATCCAGGCGCTGCTGGCGCATGTCGAGCCGCGCCGAGCCGCGTATGTCGCGTACGGTAAGCAGGTTGCGCAGCCAGCGCCGCTCGCGAGCGGCGCTGACGAACAGGTCCACCAGCGGGCCACTGTCGCGCATCGCCAGGCGCAGCTCGCTGTTGAGAATCAGCGGCTGCTGCCAGGTCAGGCGACCCTCGGCGAGCTCCAGGTCGGCCCACCAGCCGTCGGTGAGTGGGGCGTCGCCCTCGGCCAACTGCACGTTGCTCAGCGACACCCGCGTGCCGCTGCTGTCGAAGGTCATGTCACGCAGGTCGCCGTCGTTGAGGCGGGCGTCGATCATCAGGCTGCCGCTAAGCTCGTGCTCATGGAAGGCCAGGCGGGCATCCGGGGCATCGAGGCGCAGCGTGCCGTTGGCCTGGTAGCCGTCGAGGCGCAGGTCGCTGGCTAGGACGGCGTGCCCACCGAGCAGCGTCAGCGGTGAGTTTTCCGGCAGGTAGGTGTTGAAGACCGCCAGGTCCGACGCCTCGATGTGTGGCAGGGCGATATGCGTATCCAGCGCCTGTAGCCCGGCGTCGAGGTCGAGTTGGCGGGCCTCGGCGCTGAGCTGCATATGGCGGCCCTCGATCAGCGCCGCGTCGGCGTCGCCGCGGCGCAGGGCGAGCTGCGGCATGCTCAGCGTCAGGGCGGCGCTGAGCGCCTCGCGGCTGCCGGTGGCGGTGGCCACCAGCTGGCCGTCGCCGCGCGCCTCGAGATCGAGGAAGCCCAGCGAGAACGGTGCAGCGTCCAGGCGCAGTTCGCTACCCGGCACCAGCCGGCCGGCGTCGAGTTCGATATCGGCGCGCAGCTGGGCGCTGCCGTCCACCGCCAGGCCGTGTTCGCTGGTCAGCAGCGCATTGAACAGCGCCATGTCGGCGAGCAGGCCGTCGAGGCGCAGCCGGCCGCTGGGCGTGCGCGCACCGCCCTGCTGCCAGCCGCTGCCGCCGGTGAGCACCGCGTCGCGGGCCACCAGGACGCTACGCGACTCGGCATCGTCGGCGCTGGCCTGCAGCGCCAGTCGCGAACCGCTGATATCGAGTCGCCCGCTGTCAAAGCGCGCTTGATTGATGAGCAGCTCGAGGTCGGCGCCGCCGCTCAACGCTTGCCCCAGCAGCTGGCCGCGAATGGCCGAGCCGTTGAGCGTGATTCGCCCGCGGGCGCTATCGCGGTCGACCACCAGTACGCCGCTGGTGGCGGCGGCGCCGCCGTCCAGCTGCCAGGCCGGAGAGTCGGGCAGGTAGAGGTTGAGGGCGGCGACGTCGGGCACTTCGGCGGCCTGCCAGGCCAGCTGTGCCTCGGGGTTGCCCAACTGCCGACCGCTATCGGGCAGCTCGCCCGTGGCGCTGAGCGAGAGGTGCGGCGCGTCGAACAGTCGGCGGCCGTCGCTCAGGCGGCTTACGCCGACCTCGTTCAGGTCCAGGGTCAGCAAGCCGCGCTGCGGGGTGTCGTCGACCACGCTGGCGGTCAAGGTGCCCTGACCGAGGGTGTCGAGGCCCAGGAAGCGGCCGCCGATCGCCTGCGAGTCGATCTGCAGCCGGCTGCCGGGCAGCGGCCGGCCCTGGTGGATATCGACCTCGGCGCTCAGGCGTCCGCCACCGCGCAGGCCCAGCGTCTGGTCGACGAACAGCTCGCCGAGAAGACCGTCGAGCATGCCGAGGTTGTCGATCTCGCCGGAAACACTCAGGGCGGCGTCGAAGGGTATCGCGGCGAGCAGCGGCGGGGTCAGCACCGGCGTTTCGTGACGCTGATCGCCGGATGCCAGAAAAGGATCCAGCGGTAGCAGCGGCCAGGCGTTGGCCAGTTCGGCGCGGGGGAATACCAGCGAGGTGGTGAGTGGCTCGCCGGCGTCGTCGTCGGTGGCTGCCAGCCTGAGGTGGGTGCCGGAGAGGTCGAGCCTGCCGCTGCGCGGGTCGAGCAGCGGCAGTGCCAGGGTCAGACCTAGGCGCCCGCGCATGGGGGTATCGCCGAGGCGTAGGCCGACGTCGTCGCCGTCGAGGCGGAAGGTGCCGGCGAGGGTGTCGTCGCGGAAGTCGAGAAAGCCGCGCAGGCGCGCCCGGCCGCCTTCCAGTTGGAGCGGTATGGCGGCGGGCAGGTAGGGCACCAGCGCGGCGATGTCGCTCAGCTCGGTGTCCTCCCAGCGCAGCCCGGCGCGGTGCAGGCGCTCGGGGGGCTGGTCGAGGCGCAGCCGGTCGCCGGCCAGGGCGATGCGAAAGCCGTCGCCGCGCATCACCTCGCTGCCGTCCTGCTGCCACATGCGCATGTCGTCCAGCGTCAGGCCCAGGCGGGTTTCCGGCTCGCCCTGGTCGTCGCTGATGGTGGCGCGGATGCGGCCGTCGCCGAGCAGCTGGTAGCGCTGGCCGCCGGTGGCCAGCCGGGTGCTATCGAGGGACACGCCGAGGTCGGGGGAGTCGAGCTGCAGCTCGCTGCCGGGCAGCAGCTCGCCGCCCTCGAGCAGCAGGCGCCCGGCGAGGTCGCCGTGGCCGCTGACCTCCAGCCACTCGAGGCCCAGCAGGTAGTCGCTGAACACCGCATAGGCGTCGCTGGCGCCGGCCAGCTCGATCTCGCCGTCGACGGCAGTGACGATATCGCCGCCGCGCTGGTCGGCAAAGTCGAAGGGCGCAAGCGTCAGGCGCGCGTCGAGCTGTATGTCCTCGACCAGGGTCACCGCATCGCGGGTGACACGGCCGTCGTCGAGGTCCAGCGCCAGGCCGTGGATGGAGAGTTCGCGCTGCTGCCAGGCCAGCTCAGTGAGCCTGAGCCGGCCGCTGCCGGCGATGCGCAGCCGGCCGATGGCGACTTCATGGATGCGCCGGGCATCCAGCCGCTCGATCTCGATGCGCCCGTCGAACAGCGGGCGCAGCGCTACCTGAAGGCTAACCTGCTCGACGTCGAGCCCCAGCCAGCGCGGTGCCTGCTGAACCAGTTCCAGGCGGGCGGCACTTAGCTGGCCGGGGTACCAGCTCCAGGCGCGCTCCCAGCGCAGGTCGAGCTCGGCCCGCGCCAGCGGCTCGTCGAGCAGCGCGGCACGTAGCCGCTCGCTATTGAGCAGGGTGTTGGCCAGCGCCAGATACGCCAGCCACAGGCCGATCAGGACCAGCAAAAGCGCCTTGGCGAGGCGGCGCAGGGCACCCGACGAACGCCATGCCATCAGCGCTGTCGCAGGGGGTAGAGTGGACAAGGCATGACACTATGGGTCAATCTGCCGCCTCCTATGCCGTATGGAATATGGCATCATTCCTTGATACACCCTTATGCGCAGGCACATAACGCATGTTTCTCGATGACTTTCACTCGGTCAGGGACGGCCGCATCGGCATCTCCGCGGATCAGGCCAGCCACTTCGCCAAGCGCGTGGCGGGGGACTACAACCCGATCCACAATCCCGATGCGCGGCGCTTCTGCGTGCCCGGCGACCTGCTGTTCTCGCTGGTACTGATGCGTTTCGGTCTGTCGCAGCACATGAGCTTTCGTTTCTTGAGCATGGTGGGGGCCGACGTGGCGCTGGACTTTGTGGAGCACGACGATGGCTGCATCCGCGTCACCGACGATGCCGGCAAGGTCTATCTCGAGGTCGAGCGTCGCGGTGAGGTGACCCGCGACGAGTCGGTGGTCGAGGCCTTTGCGCGGCGCTACGTGGCCTTTTCCGGCAAGAACTTCCCGCACTACCTGAAGCCGCTGATGGAAGCCGAGGGGGTGATGTTCAATCCCCAGCGGCCGCTGGTCATCTACGACAGCATGGGCTTCTCGCTGACCCGCCTGGATGCGGTGGCACCGGGCCTGGAGCTCTCCGGCTCGTCCCTCGAGGTGGCCGGCAAGCGCGGCGATGCGCTGCTCGAATTCGACATGACCAGCGGCGGCGAGACCATCGGCCACGGGTCCAAGAAGCTCGTCGTCAGCGGCCTGCGCGATTACGATGCCAGCGCCATGGACGCCATCGTTGACGAGTTCTATCGGCTCAAGCACGCCTACGAATCCTCGACCGTCTGATGGTTTAGCGGGTGACCACGATGATCGGGCACGGCGAGCGGT
Source organism: Halomonas sp. 1513 (assembly GCA_001971685.1). Lineage (NCBI taxonomy): Bacteria > Pseudomonadati > Pseudomonadota > Gammaproteobacteria > Oceanospirillales > Halomonadaceae > Halomonas > Halomonas sp. 1513. The sequence continues at coordinate 3,444,800 of CP019326.1, read as the reverse complement.
CGATGACCTTGTGACTGACCCCGCCGAGCAGCTGTTCGCGCCACTGGCTCATGCCGCGTCGGCCCATGATCAGCATCGGCTTGCCGCCGGCCTGGCGGGCACGGTCGAGAATCGCTTCGGCCGGCGCGCGGCCGATCAGGCACTGCTCGATGATCGGCGACTCGACCCCCGTCAGGTGTTTCTTGGCATGCGAGAAGATCCAGTCGCACTCACGCCGCTCGGTGTCGCGTTGGCGCGCCGGCGTCGCTGGATCGTCGGGGTCGCGCGGCACGCAGTACATCAACTCCACCGGCAGCTGGCCCGAGATCGCCAGGCCGGCGGCCAGCTCGGCGGCGGCGGCGCTGTGTGAGGAGCCGTCCACCGGCAGCAGGATGCGATCGATATGCTCGGCGTCATCGATCGACATCTGGTCATGCACCACGCACACCGGGCCGCGTGCCTTGTGGATGACGGCGTTGCTGAGATTGCCGCGCAGCAGCTTGCCGAGGCGGTCGAGCCCCTGGGCGCCCATCACCAGCATGCTGTCGGGAATCTCGCCGGCGTGGTCGATGATCTCGCGGGCCAGGTGGCGCACGAAGTCGTGTTCGCGCAGCGTCACCTCTTCCACCTCGACCCCGGGGTTGTCGCCCAGCGCCTGCCGGGCCTGGGCAAAGGCGCGGGTCACCGAGCCCTGAATTACCTCATGATCGTGGTCGACCTCATCCAGCCGGTTAGCGGGAATATCGCTGAGCTCGGCGGGGTACAGCGGCTGGACGTGCAGTAACTGCAAGGGCGCCTGCCACAGCCGCGCCAGCTGCGCGGCGTGGCGCACCGCCGCCAGGGTGGCCCGCGAGCCGTCCACTGGCACCACGATCTGTGAGATTGGCCTGCTCATCTATCTAGCGCTCCTCTTATTATCGAAACTGCTTAACTGCCAATAGCCTAGCGCAGAGTGGTGGGTCTTGTCGGCTAGCGAATCGCCAGGCGCTTGCCAAACATCATTCCCCCCCAATCGAGGCGATTGACCAACGCATTGAGCCAGATCGACCCGGCCATCCCGACCACCAGCAGCAGTGCCGCATAGAGTGGCAGCGAGAAGTTCACGTAGCGGTCGACGAAATCGACCACAGCGAAAAACAGTGGGTGGGCCAGGTAGATGCCGAACGAGTACTCGTTGACCTTCTTGACCAGCGGCGGCGCCGGACGATCCTTGAGATAGCGCATCAGCCACAGGGTAAACAGGATGAAGAAGGGGATCACCCAGCTCTCCTTGGAGGAGTACTCGAGCTGGCCGGCGAAGGTCAGCGCCACGATCACCGCCACCCAGCCGGCCAGCCACCACGGATTGGCCAGCTGGCGCAGTGCGCTGACGCGCTCCAGATGGGGGTAGTGGCGGACCAGCACCAGCGCCAGGAAGAACAGGTAGATCCAGCCCACCGGGACGATCCAGTGCAGGTAGCCAGGTGGCGAGACATCGAACCAGCGGGTCATGCCCCAGTAGCCGGCGCTGATCAGGCTGCCGAGCACCAGCCACGGCGCGGCGGGCAGGTAGCGGCTCAGCGCGTAGCGGGTGTAGACCCAGTAGAAGACGTAGAACTGCATGGCGATGATCAGGAAGTAGCCGTGCCAGCCGGCGTAGACCATGTACTCGACGAAATTGTCGACGAAGCCCAGTTCGCCGCCGTCGGCGGTCACGCTCAGGTAGTTGGTGGTGGAGTAGACTAATCCGTAGACCACATAGGGCACCATCACGTACTTGATGCGGTTGGCCAGGAAACCCTCGGGGATATGATTGCCGTAGCGCACCGAGAACAGGAAGATCGAGATGAAGATGAACACCGGCGTGCCGAGCACGGTGGGGATGCGCGCCAGGTCGATATAGAGATTGTCGTAACGCTGGTTGAGACGGTCGAGGAAATGGAAACAGAAGACTGCCAGGCAGCCGTAGAAGCGTAACCAGTAGATTTCCTCGATGCGTTTCATGGATCCCCCAGCCGGTTCGATGGTGATGATCGTTAGCCGTTGAACGACCTCGCACTGCGTGGTGTCCGACCACAGCGCGTCCGAGTAATTCCCCGGATGAGAGCTATCCTTTTCATTTCATGGCGTTTAATTTCATGGATAGGGAGACGTCCAGACATGAAGATGCGGCTGCACGTGCTGTTATGGGGGGTGATGGCGCTGATGCTGGGGTCGCCGGTCCTGGCGGGCCAGGTCAGCCATCAGCGCTTCACCTCGGAGACCCTGGGGCGTGAATACCCCTACACCATCTACCTGCCCGACGGCTACGCGGTGTCCAACCAGCGCTATCCGGTGATCTATCTGCTGCACGGTTCGTTCGGCACCGACCGCGACTGGACCTCCAGCGGCAACCTGCGCGCGGTGGCCGACCGGCTGATTCAACAAGGTCGCATTCCGCCGGCGGTGATCGTCATGCCGGGGAGCTTCAGTTGGTGGGTGGATGGTCACAACGAGGCGGCGCGCACGGCCTTCTTCGAGGATCTGATGCCACATATCGAGGCCGCCTGGCATGTGCACGAACATCGCCAAGGGCGAGCCATCGGCGGTAACTCGGCGGGAGGGTACGGTTCCCTCAACTTCATTCTCGAACGTCCCGACCTGTTTGCCGCCGCCGCCGCGCTGAGCCCGGCCAGCTACAGTCCGATGCCGCCTGGCAACTCCTCGGCGCGTCGTCACCCGGCCTTCCTCGACGACGAGGAGCGCTTCGATCCGGTGCTGTGGTCACAGCTCAACTATACCGCCTACCTCGACGACTACCTGGCGCAGTCGCAGGTCGTGCCGCTCTACCTCAGTGCGGGCAATCGCGACCCCCTGGACGCCGAGGAGCACGCCCGGCGTATCTACCGCGAGCTGGTCGATCACCAGCCCGAGCAGCTGATGCTCGAAGTCCTGCGCGGCGGCCACACCTGGCGGGTATGGCGCACCAGTCTGCCCAGTGCCTTGATGTTCATGGGCGACTATCTCGACCCGCCGCGGGCGCTGGAGGAGTGAGCGTCGCCTACGGGCATTATGTCCTTCAGTACTAAGCTTGGATGAAAACGCTCCTGATGCGTCGCAGCCTTCGCTCAACTTTGGTGCATGGCGGCCGATATGCGTTGCAGATGGCCACCGCCAAGTCCGGTGGCCGCACTCTGTCGAACGATATCCGGGAGTCGGTCCATGCGACGTCGAATTGCACTGCTGCTGGGAGCCCTGTGGCTGCTGGCTCCACACGCCCAGGCTGAACTCAAGTTTGGACTGGTGGCACCGCTCAGCGGTCCCGCCGCCTCGCTCGGCAACGGCATGCGCCAGGGCATCGAGGCGCACTTTGCCGAGGTCAACGCCGCCGGCGGCGTGCACGGTGCCGAGCTCACCCTGCTGGCACGTGACGATCGCTACGAGCCATTGCGGGCCGCGCCCGAGACCCGGCGGCTGATCGAGGAGGACGAGGTACTGGCGGCGATCGGCAACGTCGGCACGCCCACCGCCATCGTCACCATTCCGCTGCATAACCAGTACCAGACGCTGCTCTACGGCGCCTTCACCGGCGCCGGCGTGCTGCGCCGCGACCCGCCCGACCGCCACGTCATCAACTACCGCGCGAGCTACGTGCAGGAGACCGCGGCGATGGTCGAGGGCCTGCTCGAGGCGGGCATCGCCCCGGACGAGATCGCCTTCTTCACCCAGAACGACGGCTTTGGCGATGCCGGCTATATCGGCGGCGTACGCGCCCTGGAGTCCCACGGCTTCGAGGCCGCGCGCGAGCTCGCTCACGGCCGTTTCACGCGCAATACCCGCAACGTTCACCAGGCGCTGGCGACCATTTTGCAGGCGCCGGTGACGCCCCGCGCGATCATCATGGTGGGCACCTACGGGCCGGTCGCCGACTTCATTCGCGAGGCGCGCCAGGACCTCCCCGAGGCGCTGTTCCTCAACGTCTCCTTCGTCGGCAGCCAGGCGCTGGCCGATGAGCTCGGCGAGCTGGCCGAAGACGTGATCATCACCCAGGTGGTGCCGCCGCTGGATGCCGACCTGCCCGGCGTGGCGGCCTACCGCGAGGCGCTCGAGACCCATGCCAACGGCGCCAGCCCCGACTTCATCTCGCTGGAGGGGTATCTGGCCGCGGCCCTGTTCGTCAAGGGATTGGAGGCGGCCGGCCCCGAGCCGGACCGCGAGGCGCTGGTCGATGCCCTGCTGGGGCTCGGCGAGGTCGACCTCGGCCTCGGCGAGCCGCTGCGCCTGGGGCGCGGCGACCACCAGGCCAGCGACGCGGTATGGCCGACCATCATCCGCAATGGCGGCTTCGACGCGGTGGACTGGTCCACCCTCGCACGCTGACCCCCTGCCGCACGGGTGGGGCCGTTACCAATTTCCAAGGGGCACGACATGAAACGTACTCTCAGTCTGCGCGCGATGCTGATCGGGCTGTTCCTGGCCGCGGTCATCGGTGCGGTGGTGCTGGCCGCTACCGGCTTGATGTCGAACCAGCGACTGGTCGACTCGCAGCGCTTCATTCTCGGTGAGGTGCTACCCCAGCAGGAGGCGAGCCGTGGCATGGTCGACAGCATGGCAGCCTTCGGCTCTCGCCATGCCGACCTGCTGGCCGCCGCCGACGAGGCGGCGCTGGCCGAGGTCATCCCCCAGGCGACGCTCGACGAACGCTTCCTGGCACCGCGCGAGGAACTGCGCGAGCGTGACGATGCCGCCCAGCGCGAGCGCTTGGCCAGTCTCGATGCCGGCTATGCGGCCCTGCTCGAGGCGGACGGCGTTCTCGAGGAAGTGCGCCGCGAGGACCTGGCCCTTGCGGCCACCATGGACGAGCGCATCGCCGCCATGCAGCAGCGTATCGTCGAGGTCATGATCAGCGCCGAGGACATGGCCGGCCGCGCCACCCTGGCCGACGTTCGCGCGCGGCGCGAGCAGCGCACGCGGGTCGAGGCCTGGCTCGAGGAGGGCATGACCACGCTGCCCACCGCGCTGGTCGAGGACCTGCTCGACGACGGCGGCAATATCGCCGAAACCAGCAGTACCGTGCGCACCGCGGTGGCGCTGCTGGCCGACCTTGGCCGCCAGCTGATGCAGGTCGAGAGCAGCGACCGGCTGGTCAACCTGCGCTACAACGAGATCGCTCAGCAGCTCAACCTGGCGCGCCAGTCGCTGGGCGCCATCGCCGCCTCGACGCGCGCCAGCACCGAGCAGAGCGAGCGCGCCGCGGCGCTGACCGAGATCATCGACGAGCTGGATAGCCTGATGGTGAGTGGTAACCAGTCGGTCTATGCGCTGCGCCACGAGCAGCTCGATCTGCGCCAAGGGCAGGCACAGGCCCTGGACGACGTGGCCACGGCGATGGGCGACATGCGCACCACGCTCGGCGAACTCGAGGCCGACGGCGTGGCCCAGGCCGACCTGGCCGCCGGTCAGGCCGAGGAGCTGGCCAACGCCGGGCGCGTGCTGCAGATCGGCGTGACCCTGGCGGTCATCCTGGTGCTGGCGATCTTCGGCTGGCGCACCCTGGTGCGCGTGCTGGGCCCGCTCGGGCAGATGCGCCGCCAGATGGAGAGCATCAGCGGCGCCGCTGGCGAGAACGCCGACCTGTCGCTGCGCCTGGCGCTGCAGCGCGACGACGAGATCGGCCGCACCGCCCAGGCCTTCAATCGCATGATGGACACCTTCGAGGGCATCGTGGCGCAGATTCGCGACGGTGCTGGAGCGATCGCCGCCAGCAGCCGTGAGATCGCCTCGGGCAACGACGACCTGTCGCAGCGCACCGAGGAGCAATCCTCGTCGCTGGCCGAGACCGCCTCGAGCCTCGAGCAGATCACCGCCACCGTCAAGCAGACCGCCGACTACGCCAACCAGGCGCGTGACGCCAGCCAGGAGGTCGACCGGCGCGCCCACTCCGCCGGCGACGTGGCCGGCCGCACCAACGACGCCATGCAGGCGATCCGCCACTCCAGCGAGAAGATCACCAGCATCATCACCGCCATCGACGACATCGCCTTCCAGACCAACCTGCTGGCGCTCAACGCCTCGGTGGAGGCGGCGCGGGCCGGCGAGCAGGGCCGCGGCTTCGCGGTGGTGGCCCAGGAGGTGCGCAAGCTTGCCAGCCGCAGCGCCGAGGAGGCGTCACAGATCCGACGCCTGGTAGACGACAGCGTCAGCAAGGTCGGCGAGGGCGCCAGCCTGGTGCGTGCCACCAGCGAGCACCTGCAGGAGATCATCGACAGCCTCAAGCACGTCAGCGGCTATGTGACCGAGATCGCCAGTGCCACCCACGAGCAGTCGGCGGGCATCGAGCAGATCAATCAGGCCATCGCCCAGCTCGACCAGGTCACCCACCAGAACGCCCAGCTGGTACAGGAGGCCTCGAGCGCCAGCCACGTGCTCGACCAGCAGGCCGCCGACATGCACGCCCTGGTGGGGCGCTTCCGGGTCGCCGCCGCAGGCGACAGCCGAGCGGCCTTGCCCGAGCCCTCACAAGACGAGGCCGAAACCTGGCGCTGAGCGACGCAGGCAAGCAGTGCCTGCCGCTAAACGTTATGCTGTAGTGAGTCATGGCATCGCAGTAGAGGCAGGCAATGAGCGACTACCCGATACCCGCAGACGAGCAGGCACGTCTCGCGGCGCTGAATGAGCTCGAGCTGCTCGATAGCAGCGCCGAGCCGGCCTTCGATCGGGTCACGCGCATCGTTTCGCGGCTGCTGGAGGTGCCGATTGCGCTGGTGACCCTGATCGATGCGCACCGGCAGTGGCTCAAGTCGCGAGTCGGGCTGGATATCGAGCACACGCCGCGTAGCGAGTCGGTTTGCAACTGGACCATCAAGCAGCGCTCGCCGCTGGTGATCGAAGACCTTAGTCAGGATCCACGCTTCGCACACTTTTCGGGCGTCAATCGCTCCGACGGCCTGCGCTTCTACGCCGGTATCCCGCTGTATAATTCGGCCGGCGTGGCGCTGGGCTCGCTGTGTGCGGTGGACTACCGGACGCGGCGGCTCGATGCCGAGCAGTTGGAGACGCTGCAGGACCTGGCGGAGATCATCAACCAGGAGATCCAGCTGCGCGAGTCCAATCGCCGCCTGGCGATCACCCTGGCCGATCACGCCGAGACGCATCGGGTACTGCACGAACGTGAGACTGAACTGCGGCTGGTCATCGACACCGCCTATGACGCCTATATCGGCCTCGACGGCCAGGCGCGAGTCGCCGACTGGAACCGTGCGGCCGGGCAGATGTTTGGTATCGAGCGGCAGGCGGCGTTGGGGATGTCGATCACGCAGCTGATCGACCCGCTGACGTTGCCTCAGGCGGGGGAGCGCAGCATCAGCGAAGCGCTGGCCAGGCGTCACGACGGCCACTCCCTGCCGGTCGAGGTGCGCATGCGCGCCTATGAGGTCGGTGCCGATCGCCACTACAGCATCTTCGTTCACGATATTACCGAGCGCCTCCAACTCGACGCCCTGCGCGACCTGGAGGCGCGTCAGGACGTGCTCACCGGCCTGCCCAATCGTCGCGCCCTCGACGAGCGGCTGCCCGAGGCGATGGCGCGGGTGGTTCGCTCCGGCAAGCCGCTGGCGCTGCTGTTCATGGATCTGGACGGCTTCAAGGCGGTCAACGATGAGCACGGCCACGATGCCGGTGATGCGCTGCTGCGCGAGATCGCCCGTCGCCTACGCCACGCGGTGCGTCGAACGGACCATGTCGCACGCCTGGCTGGAGATGAGTTCGTGGTGCTGCTCGAGGGCATCGGCGCGGGTGACGCGCTGGCATTCGCCGAGAAACTGGTGGCGCGTGTGACAGCGCCGGTGAGGCTTGGCGACGCCCAGGCCAAGGTCAGCACCAGCATCGGCGTGGCGCTGTTCGGGCCGGGCGACGTGGGTACCGCGGCCCAGCTGCTCAAGCGTGCCGATGTGGCGATGTATGCCGCCAAGCGCGCCGGCAAGGCGCAGGTACACCTGGCAGAGGATGCCAACGACTCATGATCCGTACGCTGATGGTCGATGACACGGGCCGCTGGCAGCAGGGCGGCGAGGAGCTGATTGCCGCCTGGCGGGACAGCACCGAAGCGCATATCTGGATCGATATGCAGGGCGAATCCCAGGACTGTGAGCGCGAGATGCTCGAGGCCTTCGACTGCCATCCACTGGCGATCATCGATGCCCACCGCGATCGGCACCCGCCCAAGATCGAGGAGTTCGAGCACCACACCCTGGTTATCTATCGCGGCATCGCCGCCTTCGACGCCGAGCTCAACTACCGGGCCCAGCCGCTGTGCTTCTTCATCGGCGAGCGCTTCCTGATCAGCCTGCACCCCAGCGAGGCGCGCAGCATCGAGCGGCTGTTCGACGAGCACGGCACGGCACTGCTGCAGGCCTCGCCGCAGCAGGTCGCGCTCAAGGTGATGTATATCTCGGCGGGCTACTACCTCGACAGCCTGCTGGAGTTCGAGGGCGTGCTCAGCGACCTCGAGGACGAACTCCTCGAGGCCGGCAACGACCAGCTGATGCGGCGTATCACCGCCTACCGCTCGCGGCTGGTGAAGATGCGCCGCATCTTCAACTACCACAAGGGCATTACCCAGGAACTGATCGCCTACGACTACCGGCATTTGCCGCGTGACGACAGCGACACCCTGCACGCCATCAATGACGTCTACGAGCGCTTCGAGCGGCTGTATAGCCTGACCCAGATGTACTACGACATCTGCGGCGATCTGGTGAACGGCTATATCTCGATCTCTTCCCACCAGCTCAACATCACCATGCGCGTGCTGACGGTGATCTCGGCGATCTTCATCCCGCTGACCTTCATCGCCGGTGTCTACGGCATGAACTTCGAGCATATGCCGGAGCTCGGCTGGCGCTACGCCTACTTCGTGGTGCTCGGCGTCATGCTCGGCATCGGGGTAACGCTGGTTTGGTTTTTTCAACGCAGGGGCTGGTTTCGTTAACGACGACGGCTGCTATCTTAGCGAGACAGTGCTGGATCAAAAAACACCATAGCGTCGCGGGGTAACCACCATGAGCAAGCTGCCCCTCGAGGGTGATCCGTCGCCAAACGATGAGCTCGATCACAGCGTCTACAAGACCCTGCTGGAGTCGACCAAGGCGATCCCCTGGAAGATCGACTGGAAGACCCTGCAATTTGCCTACATCGGGCCGCAGATCGAGGCGCTGCTGGGCTGGACGCCGGAGAGCTGGGTCAGCGTCGACGACTGGGCGACGCGCATGCACCCAGAGGACCGCGACTGGGTGGTCGACTTCTGTGTCGCCCAGTCGCGCCAGGGCAGCGACCACGAGGCCGACTACCGCGCCCTGACCCGCGACGGCGACTATGTGTGGATTCGCGATGTGGTGCACGTCGTGCGCGACGCCGCGGGCGACGTGGAGGCGCTGGTCGGGTTCATGTTCGACATCAGCGAGCGCAAGGCCAACGAAGAGCAATTGGTGCGCCTGCAGCGCGAGCTCGAAGCCTACTCCTACCAGGACGGCCTGACCGGTGTCGCCAACCGCCGTCGCCTCGACGACTACCTCACCCAGGCCTGGGAGGAGGCGCGCCGCAACACTCAGCCGCTGTCGCTGATCATGATCGATATCGATCACTTCAAGGAGTACAACGACCACTACGGCCATCTGGCCGGCGACGAGGCACTCAAGCGTATCGCCGATGCGCTGAGCCGCGTGGCCACCCGGCCCCGCGATGGCTTTGCGCGCTTCGGCGGCGAGGAGTTCATGTGGGTGCTGCCGGAAACACCGGGCCCCGCTGCCCTGCAGTTGGCCGAGCGCTGTCGACGCGAGATCTTAGCGTTGCAGCTGCCGCATGCCGCCTCGCCGCTGGGCCATATCACCATCAGCCAGGGCGTGGCGACGAGGATTCCCGCCCACGACGATTCGCTGGCAAGCCTGCTCGATCAGGTCGATGTCCAGCTCTACCTCGCCAAGCGAGCCGGGCGCAACCGCTGCAGTGCCACGGATTAGGCAGAGGCCGGCTGGCGCAGGCGCGAGAGCCGCAGGTGCAGCGCCGCCAGCCCCAGCCCGAGCACTACCAGCATGCCGCCGAGCAGCGGCGGGAAGGCCTCGGCGCCGGCCAGGTCGAGCAGCGGGCCGGTCAGCGACGGCACCAGTAGTGCGCCGCTGCCGGCGGCGGTGAAGATCAGCCCGGTGGTGCGCCCGCTCATCTCCATCACCTGGTTGCTGAGGCTGAACAGCGTAGGAAAGATCGCCGAGGCCGCCAGGCCGAACAGCAGCGAGCCCAGCCACAGCGGCAGCCATACCGCATGCAGCGCCAGCGCCGTGCCTGCGCCGAGCAGCAGGCAGCCGATCAGGATCGCCCACGGCGAACACCAGCGCAGCAGCGGGATCGCCAGCAGGCGCCCGGCGGAGAGGGCCAGCCAGAACAGCGTGACCAGCAGCGCGGCGCGCTCGGCGGTGAGGCCGGTGAGCACGCCGTAGGCGGTGATCCAGCCGGCGAAGGTGATCTCGGCCCCGACGTAGAGCGCGAACAGCAGCATGAACAGCGCCAGCAGCAGCGGGTCGTGATGCTTGGGCGCGCGCGGCGCGGCGTCCTCATCGCTGGCCAGCTTGCTGGGGCTCTTGAGTCGCGACAGCGGCCACAGCATCGCCAGCAGATAGGCGGCCACCACCCAGAAGGCCCACTGGAACAGGCCCGTCATGGCCAGCGCCGCGACCATGACCAGCGGCACCAGCATATTGCCCAGCCCGAAGCAGAAGTGCAGGGCGCTGACGTGGGGCCCGGCGGCGTCGCGGTGACGCCACAGCAGCAGGGTGTTGCCGCCGGCATTGAGCGACACCTCGGAGAAGCCCAGCAGCAGGAACAGTCCGGTCAGCAGCCACAGCGACGGGCTCAGCGGCGCCACGGCGAGGCCGGCCACGGTCAGCAGCAGCATGCCGATCAGCACGCGATGGCCGTTGAGCCGATCCATCAGCAGGCCGGTGATGAAGGCGCCGCTCATATTGCCCAGCGCGCGGGCGGTGAACAGCATCGCGATCTGACTCATGCTCGAGTCGGTCATCGCCGCCAGGTGCGGCAGCGCCGGGCCGAGCAGGCCGCCGGTCATGCCGACGCCGATGAACAGCAGGAAGTAGCTGAGGGTCACCTGGCGGTGGTGACGGCTGGGGAAGTGCAGCATGACCGGTCCTTGGCGAGCGCATGGGGCACAGGCTGCCCGGCGCTGAAGGCGGCTATGTTGAACGATTCAGATGGCGATCTTCAAGCCCGCGATCACGCTTGTCATGCCCCGGCCGGTGGGTTGTGGCATGCTTGGCGCACCTGACACTTTCTGCTGGAGCATTTCCTACATGTTGATCATGATTCTCGGCCTGCTGATCTTCCTGGGCAGCCACTCCGTGCGCATCTTCGCCGACGATTGGCGTCAGGCGCAGTGTGAGCGCCTCGGTGAGACGACCTGGAAGCTCGCCTACTCGGCGGTCTCGGTGCTCGGCCTGGCCATCGCCATCTGGGGCTATGGCCAGATGCGCCTCGACCCGATCTTCGTGTGGTTCCCGCCCACCGGACTGCGCCATCTGGTGCTGCTGCTGATGATCCCGGCGTTCATCATGCTGGTGGCCGCCTACGTGCCGCACAATGCCATCAAGGCCAAGCTCGGCCACCCGATGATGCTGGCGGTGAAGATCTGGGCGCTGGCTCACCTGCTGGCCAACGGTCGGCTCGGCGATATCGTCTTCTTTGGCGCCTTCCTGGTGTGGGCGATCCTGGCGTTCCGCGCCGCCAAGCAGCGCGACCGCGCCAACCCGCCGGCCCCCCGCGAGAGCCGCACCGTTGCCACCGTGCTGACGGTGGTGATCGGTTTGGTGGCCTACTACCTGTTTGCCTTCCACCTTCACGTGCTGGTCACCGGCATGCCGGTGATGGGCTGATCGCCACCGATATCCACGCCAGCGGTGGCGAGCCGGGCGCGTCGCGCGCCTGGCGCCGGGGGTGCCGATGCAGCGTGGCGGCGAGGCGGCGAGGCGAAAATTTCTCGTGCTGGAGGGCCCGCATTCGAAAAAAATCTGGGCTAGGCACGAGGGCTGAGTTTGTTATCGTCGCAGCGTGAATCGATCGCTTCTGCGAGGAGACCGCCTATGGCCCCCGTATCATCGACAGATGCCATTCCCGCCACCATGTCGGCGATGCTGCTGACCGGCCATGGCGACGTCGACAAGCTCGAGTATCGCCATGACGTGGCGACCCCGCGCCCTGGCCCCGGCGAGGTGCTGGTGCGGGTCACCGCCACCGCCAAGAACAATACCGACCGCAAGGCCCGCGAGGGGCTCTACCCGACCAAGGACAAGGGCGAGGTGACCTCGTTCGCCATGGGCGGCGAGGCGACCCTGACCTTTCCGCGCATCCAGGGCGCCGACATCGCCGGGCGCGTGGCGGCGGTGGGCGACGGCGTAGACCCGGCGCGCATCGGCGAGCGCGGCCTGCTCGACTTCAACCTCTACGCCGACGGCCGGCGCAACATCAACCTGACCCCGGACTACTACGGCCACGGCGCCGACGGCGGCTACGCCGAGTACGTCGCGGTGCCGGCGGACCAGTTCCACCCTGTGCCCAACCCCGAGCTGGCCGATGCCGAGCTCGCCGCGATGGGCATGTGCTCCTACCAGACCGCCTACCACATGATGACCTCGGCGCGGGTCAAGGCCGGTGAGCATGTGCTGGTCACCGGCGCCAGCGGCGGCGTGGGCACGGCGCTGATCCAGCTGTGCCGCATCGTCGGTGCCATCCCCTATGCGCTGAGTCAGGCCGACAAGGCCGAGGCGCTCGAGGCGCTGGGCGCCGAGGCGGTATTCGACCGTACCCGCATGGATGACTTTACCGATCAGGTGCTCGCCGCCACCGGCGGGGCGCCCATCGATGCGGTGATGGACCTGGTTGGCGGCGAGATGACCGACCGCTTCATCGACACCATGATCGTCGACATGAACCGCCGCGCCGACTATCCGCGGCTGTCGATCGCCGGCGCCAGCGGCGGCAACCTCAGCGAGATCATGTGGACGCGCATCTACCTCTACCAGGTGCAGATCTTCGGCGTTTCCCACGGCACGCGGGAAGAGGCCGAACAGCTGGTGGAGTGGATTCGCGCCGGCCAGCTCAAGCCGGTACTCCACGCCGCCTTCAAGCTCTCGGAGCTGCACGCCGCGGAGCGCTACTTCGTCAATCGTGGCAGCAACTACCTGGGCAAGATCGTGATCGTGCCCGACGCCGAGTGGGACGAACACGGCGCCCCCTTTGCCCTGGAGCAACGCCCATGAGTGAACTGACCCTGCAGCTGATGGATACCCACGCCGGCGGCGACGTCAGCCGCATCGTCACCGGCGGCATCGACCCGCTGCCCGGCGCCACGGTACGCGAGCAGATGCACTACCTGCGCGATGACGCCGACGGCCTGCGCCGGCTGCTGCTGGAAGAGCCCTACGGCATACCCGAGATGTCGGTGGACCTTATCGTGCCGGCCACCGACCCGGCCGCCGCCGCCGGCTATATCATCATGGAGGTGATGGGCTACCCGATCTACTCCGGCTCCAACACCATCTGTACCGCCACCGCGGTACTCGAGGCGGGCATCGTACCCAAGCAGGAGGGCACCCAGCACTTCGTGCTCGAGTCGCCGGCCGGACTGGTCAACATTGAGGCGCGGGTCGAGAACGGCGTGGTCGAGGCGATCACCTGCGGCGGGTTGCCCAGCTACATCGACACCTACCGCGCCAAGATCCATGTGCCGGAGATCGGCGACGTGACCTATAGCGTGGCCTACAGCGGCGGTTTCTATGCGCTGGTCGATGCCGCCGAGCTTGGCTTCTCGCTCAACCGTGCCGAAGAGCGCCAGCTGGCCGAGTGTGCCCACAAGATCGTCGAGGCGATCCAGGCCGAGCGCGGCTTTTCCCACTACACCCTGGGCGACGTGGGGCCGCTGCCGTTCCTGCACTTCATGGGGCCGGTGGAACAGGTCGCCGACGACTTCTACCGCTCACGCTCGACCACCTACGTGCATCCCGGGGTGATCTGCCGCAGCACCACCGGTACCGGTACCTCGGCGCGGCTGGCGCTGATGCACTACGAGGGCAGCATCCAGCCCGGTGACAAGCTGGAGACCGTGTCGTTGCGCGAGACCGGCTTCATCGGCGAGTTCATCGCTGCGCGTGAAGAGGGCAACGGCCACGTGGTGGAGAACACCATCACCGGCAAGAGCTACGTGCTGGCGCGCTCGGAGATCGTCGTCAACTGCGACGATGTAATGGTCGAGTGCGGCGGCTTGCACCATATCCTGACCAGCGCTCACCCCGAGCGGTCGTGAGCCGCCCGCTCATACGTCGACCTTGCCGCGCAGCGACTTGGTCTTGCCCTTGCGGGTCTTGCTGTCGACCCGGCGGCGCTGCGAGCCCTTGGTCGGCTTGGTGGGCTTGCGCACCTTTTGCTGCTTGACCGCCTCGCGGATCAGCGTGCGCAGGCGCGCCAGCGCATCCTCCTTGTTGAGTTCCAGGGTGCGGTGGCTCTGGGCCTTGATCACCACCACCCCCTCCTTGCTGATGCGCTGATCGGAGAGCGCCATCAGCCGCTCCTTGTAGAAGGGCGGCAGGCTGGAGTTGGGGATATCGAAGCGCAGATGTACCGCCGAGGCGACCTTGTTGACGTTCTGTCCGCCGGCGCCCTGGGCGCGGATCTGGCTGATCTCGATTTCCCAGTCGCCCAGCTCCACGCTGTTGGAAATACGAAGCATGTGGGTCTCATTAATGGCAGAAGGGAAAAGCGCTAGCCTAGCATAGACCTAGCGCGCACTTGGCCCGCACAGTGCCACGCCAGGTTTACGGCTACGCTCGTGGTAGCGTCTGCCTTCTGGCATGACATCATCTCAAGGAAAGAGACAAGCGCATGGACCTGAAAAGCGGTTACCCCTTCTGGGCCGTCAAGAATGGCTTGATGCACGCCTTCCCCAAGCTCGCCGAAGACCTGGATTGCGATGTGGTGGTCATCGGCGGCGGCATCACCGGCGCCCTGATCGCCGATGAGCTGGCGCGCCATGGTCAGCATGTGGTGGTGGTGGAGCGCCGCGAGGTGGGCTGGGGAAGCTCGGCGGCGAGTACCGCCTTGCTGCAGTACGAAATCGATACCCACATGGTCGATCTGGCCAAGCGCTATGGTGAGCACAATGCCGTGCTGGCCTATCGCGCCTGTGCCGATGCCATCACGGATCTTTCCGCACTGGCCGATCAGCTGGGCGATGTGGATTTCGGCTACCAGCAGAGCCTGTACTACGCCAGCGGTGATGAGGACCTGGCGAGCCTGGGCGAGGAGTATGACCTGCGCCGGCAGCATGGCTTCGAGGCCGACTGGCTGAGCCGCGAGGGGCTCGAGAGCGCCTTCGGCATCGAGGCGCCGGGCGCCATCCTGACCCATCTCGCGGCGCGGGTGGACCCCTACCGCCTGGCCTACAAGCTGTTCATGCGCGTGGCCGAGCATGGCGGTCAGGTCTTCGATCGTACCGAGGTCGAAACGGTCGCTGCCGATAGCGGCGGCGTGACGCTGAGCACGATGGCGGGCTATACGCTGCGCTGCAGGCAGCTGGTGGTGGCCGCCGGCTATGAGTCACAGCGCTGGCTGAATGAGTCGTTCGCCGTCAATCGCAGCAGCTACGCCTTCATTACCGATCCCATCGCGCCAGAGGCGCTTGGCCGCCTGGCCACGACCATGGTCTGGGAGTCGGCGCGGCCATACCTCTATATGCGCACTACCGGCGATGGCCGCTTGCTGGTCGGCGGCGACGATGACGATGAGGATATCCCCTCGCGTCGAGACCAGCGGGTCCAGGACAAGGCCCAGGGGCTGGCCGAAAAGGTCGAGTCACTGTTCCCCGCACTGCCCATGACCCCGACCTTCTCCTGGGGCGGGACCTTTGCCGAGACCGAGGATGGCCTGCCGTTCTTCGGCCCCCACGCGCAATATGGCCCCCGCGTGCTTTTCGCCATGGCCTACGGCGGCAACGGTATCAGCTACAGCATGATAGGGGCCGGCTTGCTGCGCGCCTCGATCGAAGGACGCGATCACCCGCTGGCGGCGCTGTTTTCATTCGCGCGGCTTCGCCCAGCGGCAGGTTAGGCGCCGCGAAATCTGGCAGACTGGGGAGATACTTCCTCAATCAGCGAGAGACCTAGATGAGCGACGCGACCAAGCCCTGGACTCAACCCATGCCGGACGAGCAGTTCACCCTGATGCGCCGCATCCTCGATGCGCCGAGTCCGATAGGCCTTGAGGGCGCCATGACCTACGGCGTGCTCAAGCCCTACTTTGACGGCTTTGCGCCCAAGGGGTGGCATCTGCACCAGTACAAGGGGCATGCCGGCGTGGTGCTGGATACCCATCCCGGCCGCGACGACATGTTCAAGGTGATGATCATCGGCCACGCCGACAAGATCCGCATGCAGGTGCGCAGCATCGGCGACGACGGCAAGATCTGGATCAACACCGACTCCTTCCTGCCCGGGGTGCTGATCGGCCACGAGGTCAAGCTGTTCAGCGAGGACCCTGAGCAGCCCGGCAGTTACCGGGTGATTCGTGGCGGCACCGTCGAGGCACTGGGGGCGATCCACTTCTCCGACCCGGCCCAGCGCGACGGCAGCAAGGGCCTCAAGAAGGAGCAGATCTACCTCGACCTGCAGATTCACGGCGAGAACAAGAAGCAGCAGGTGCTCAACCTCGGCGTGCGCCCCGGCGACTCTATCCTGTTCGACCGTCCGATCCGCCCCGGCTTCAGCCCCAACACCTTCTACGGCGCCTACCTGGACAACGGCCTGGGCTGCTTCGTCACCGCCGAGGTGGCGCGGCTGATCGCCGAGGCTGGCGGCACCGAGCAGGTGAGGGTGATGTTCGCCATCGCCAGTTATGAAGAGATCGGCCGCTTCGGCAGCCGGGTGCTGGCCGGCGAGCTCAAGCCAGATGCGCTGATCGGCGTCGACGTCAATCACGACTACGTGGCCGCGCCGGGCATCGGCGACCGGCGCATGCAGCCGCTGGAGATGGGCAAGGGCTTCACCATGTCGGTGGGCTCTATTGCCAGCGAGCAGCTCAACCGCCTTATCGCGACCACCGCCAAGGAGCAGGGCATCCCGCTGCAGCGCGATATCGTCGGCGCCGACACCGGCACCGACGGCATGGCCGGGGTGCTCGCTGCGGTGGACTGTGCGGCGACCTCGATCGGCTTCCCGATCCGCAACATGCACACCATCTCCGAGACCGGCAATACCCAGGACGTGCTGGCTGCCATCCATGCCCTGACCCACACCCTCAAGGCGCTGGATGCGCTGCCCGATATCCACCGCGAGTTCCTCGACAACCACCCGCGTCTGGACGAGGCCGGTGCGTTGGCCCACCAGGGCCACGCCAAGCCCGATAAAGAGGACAAGGAGCAGAAGGAGGGCGCGTGAGATCAGTGTATCGCGGCGGCGCGCTGGGGATGGTCATCGCCTTCGCTGCCGGCTGTAGCGATTCGCCCCCAGACGAGACGGCCACTGCCAGCCTGATGCCGCTGGCAGTATCGGATGAGGCGATTCGGGGCGCCGATGACGAGCGCCTGCTGGATATCGGCGAGGTGCCCAGCAATATTCCGATCGATGACGACGCCGAGTTTGGCGCCGCGCAGCGCTTCGTGGCGGCCGAGCTGTCGCCGGATGAGACCCGCCTGGCGCTCACTACGCAAGGCGCAGCCCATGCCGCCGGCTGGCTGCTCAGCATCGAGGACGGCACGCTGCGTCCGGCGGCCTTTCAGTATGGTGGCCAGGTCGAGCCGGGGCCGTGGCGTGACGATGGCGAGTATGCGGTGTTCGCCCTGGAGGGCCCGGCGCCGAGTCGCAGCCTGGTGGTCGTCGCCGGTGACGCCGAGGGTCAGACGGTGGAGGCCAATGCCCAGTCGGTGCGTATCCCGGCCCACGCCGAGGAGGTCCCGCCGGAAAGCGAGTACCTCGTACGGGAATGGCAGGACGACCTGCTGCTGTTCGAGGTGGACGGCGAGGGCTATCGACTCGATCCGGCGAGTGGCGAAGTGAGCCCGGCCGACTAGCGGTTGCTCCTGGCTGCCGTTTGGGGCGGCGCTATTCGACCCGGGCGCGTAGCGCGGCCATATAGTCACGGATGCGCTGGGCGTTGGTGCCCATATCGCTGCGCCCGAGCCGCGACGCCGAGCGCACGTCCACTCGGGTGCCGCCCTCGACCTCGCTGAGGCGAATCACCACGTCGTCCTTGAAGCCGAACCAGCGGGTGGTGGCGGTCGCCTCGAGGCGGTCGCCGCCCACGTCGGCCAGTTCCCAGCCTTGATCCAGGGCCGCCGCTTCGGCGGCGCTCAGGGCCTCGGTCAGCGTGAGCTCGAGGGTGATGGGCTGAATATCCGGGTAGGCCTCGCGCTGCTGGCGGGCGGTGCGCTCGCCGGGGTGGTCGACGGCGTTGGGCGCGGCCTCTCGCGCCTCGACCAGCGCCACGAAGCCCGGCGGGTTGTCCAGGTCGGTGGAGATGTCGTGGATCGGCGGCACCTGCTGGGCGCGCTGCTGCAGCTGGTAGGGCACCCACATCATGCCCGCCACCGCGATGATCACCAGCCCGCCCGCTAGTGCCGGCCTGACCCGCTTGCACAGGCTCGCCACCAGCAGCGTGACCAGCCCCAGGGCCGCGGCGGCCAGTGCCACATAGGCGCCCTGGCGCAGCCAGCCGAAGGCGCTCCCCAGGTCCACAAGCCCCATCCGGTGGGCGGGGCCCGCACCGCCCATCATCAGTGCCGCGCCGGCCAGCAGCAGCAGGCTCAGCCAGGCGAGGGCGACCGGCCAGCGGCCGCCGCGAGGACGCGGCTTCAGCGATAACTTCGACATCATGACTCCTGGTCATTTCGACTTGTTTTGTCTAAGCATACTCGTGCCTCCTGCCAAATGCCGAACCCCGGATAGATGGAATCTATCCGGGGTTCGGCATTGAAGAGCGGGCGGGAGGACATCTAGCCAAGCCCGCCAGGTGCTCAGAAGATATTCGAGCGCTCGTACTGCTTGGGCCACTCGACGTTTTCCGCCTTGAGGGTGGCCGCTGCTCTCAGCGGCCAGGCAGGGTCGGCCAGCAAGGCGCGGCCGAGTATGACCAGGTCGGCCTGGCCGTTGGCGATAACCGACTCGGCCAGGTCGGGGCTGTGAATCAGGCCCACGGCCCCGGTGGCGATATCCGCCTGGGTGCGAACTTCCTGGGCCAGGGGAATCTGGTAGCCGGGATGAATGGGAATCTGCTGGCGCGGGTCGTTACCGCCGGACGAGCAGTCGATCAGGTCGACTTGGCCGCCATCCTTGAGCAGCCTGGCCAGGCGCACGGTATCCTCGAGCGTCCAGCCGCCCTCGACCCAGTCGGTACAGGAGAGGCGCAGGAACAGCGGCAGCGTATCGGGCCACTCCTCTCTGACCGCACTGATCGATTGCAGCAGGAAGCGAATCCGATTGTCGAACGAGCCGCCGTAGTCGTCATTACGCCGGTTGCTCAATGGCGACAGGAACTGATGAATGAGATAGCCGTGGGCGCCGTGCAGCTCGAGTGCCTTGAAGCCGGCTTCCCGGGCGCGGCGGGTGCTCTCCCTGAGGCTGGCCATGGAGTCGTCTATCTGGCTGGGTGTCATGGCGGCGGGAACGCCCCACTGCTGGGCGTAGGGCAGGGCGGAGGCCGATACCAGATCGTCCCAACCACCTTGTGCTGCGCTCAGGGGGTGCGAGCCTTCCCAGGGGCGGCCCACCGAGGCCTTGCGGCCTGCGTGTCCCAGCTGTATTCCCGGCACGGCGCCCTGGGCATCGACGAAGGCGGCAATGCGGGCGAGTCGATCGCGCTGCTCATCGTTCCACAGTCCCAGGCAGTTGGGAGTGATGCGGCCCCGCGGCTCGATATGCACCGCCTCGGTGAACACCCAGCCGGCGCCCCCGGTGGCCCGGGCACCCAGGTGCACGAAGTGCCAATCGTTGGAGAGTCCGTCATGGCCGGAGTACTGGCACATGGGCGACATCATGATGCGGTTGCGGCTCTCCACCGAGCGGAACCTGGCCGGGCGAAACAGCTGTGGGTTGGGGTCGCGCTTGAGGATGCGGCGGGCGTTTTCGCCGCCGGAACGGGAGTCGATCACCGCGCTGGCGTTGTCGGGAGCAGGCGTCGTCATATTATCGGCTTCCTCTGTTATAGGGCGGGGGGATTGGCACACGCTCGTCTGGTGCGCCACTGACTGAGCATGAACAGGCCGGCGCTCACCCCCATCGAGGCAAGCAGTGCCGACAGAAATGTGATCAGCGGGGGCAGCGTGCCCGCCAGGACGGCCGTCACCAGGCCGAAGGCCACCAGGCTCAGCATGCCCTGCTGCGCCATGCTCACGGTGGCGCGGGCCACCTCGACGCCATAGCGCTGGTGAAGGGTCCAGCCGATGGTCAGCAGGCCGATGGGAAAGCCCACCAAGAGGCCGGAGAGCAGCGGACCGGCATTGGCCGCCAGGGTGGTGGCGACGCTCACCAGCACGCCGGCTAGCACGCCGCGCAAGATCAGGTCGAACCAGCCCGAGACGGCGACCACCCGCGGCGGACTCAGCCTGAGGTAGCGCTTCACGCCCTCGGCCAGCAGCAGCACCACGGCGTACATCAGCACGGCCATGGCCGCCCCGCCCGGTAGCTGCGAGAAGAGTAGTGCCGCAGGGACCCAGCACAGGGTTGCCAGCGCCAGGCTTGCCCTGGCGCCCAGCCGCCTGGCCGAGACCACGAAGCAGATACTGAATACCAGCGTGGCGACCAGGGCATGCAGCGTCGAGAGTGCCGCCTCGCGAATGAACGCCGGCGACTGCTCCTGAAGCATGAAAAAGTAGCCGGGACCCAGCACGATCGGCATGCCGGCAATGATGCCGCCGAGTCTAGGTCCCAGTTTGCCCACCGCAATGGACACGCCGATGACCACCACCGCGGTGGCCACCAGCTTGATCGCCAGAACGATCAGCATCGCTGTTCCATGGCCGCTTCGATCGCCAGCGCCTGGCGCAACAGGGTGGCATCCTCGCCGTTGCGGCCGATCAGCATCAACCCGCTGGGCAGCTCTCCCGGAGCGTGATTGGGCAGTGTGATTGCGCACAGGTCGAGCAGGTTGGCCACCGTCGGGTTGCGCAGGATCAGCAGATTGAGGCGGGCATAGTCATCGTCACTGGCGACCTCTTCATGGCGCGGCGGGACCACCGGCACGGTGGGGGCCAACAGGCCATCGAAGTCGGCGAGCCATGCATCGGCCTGACGCTGGCGTTCGCGCCGGCGCTGCAGCAGTTCGAGGTAGTCCGCCGCGCTCAAGGCAGCGCCCTTCTCGATCCGCGAGCGAACCCGCGGGTCGTAGCGCTCGCCATGCTCGCCAAGCCATTGGCGGTGCAGGTGGTAGCTCTCGGCGGCGGTAAAGCCGCCCCCTTCGAGCAGCTCCGGTAGGCTGGCCAGGACCGGCGCTGGGGCCTCGATGAGCGTGGCGCCAGCGTCGCGCAGCAGTGCCAGGCTGCGGGTAAAGGCGGCTTCCACCGCTGCATCCATGCCGTCGAGCATATAGTCGCCAGGCACGACGAAGCGCCGCCCCTTCAAGGGCAGGGCTGACAGAGGCTGCCAGGGCTGGCCGGCGAGCACCGCATCGAGGCGGGCACAGCAGGCCACGCTGCGGGCGATGGGGCCGATCGAGTCGAGGCTGTCCGAGAGCGGGAAGGTGCCCTCACGGGGAACGCGAGCCTGGGAGGGCTTGAAACCCACCAGCCCGCAGAACGCGGCGGGGATGCGCACCGAGCCGCCGGTGTCGGTACCGATGCCCGCCGCGGCCATGCCCTGAGCTACCGCCACGGCAGACCCCGACGAGGAGCCGCCGGGGATACGCCCAGGGGCGAGTGGGTTGTCGGGGGTGCCGTAGTGGGGGTTGAGTCCCAGCCCGGAGTAGGCGAATTCGGTCATGTTGGTATGCCCGGTCAACACCGCCCCCTCGCGGCGCAGGCGGGCGACGATAACGCCATCCCGCTGCGCTGCCGTTTGCCACCCCTGGGAGCCGGCATGGGTGACTTCGCCGGCCACATCGAACAGCGCCTTGAGGGCAATCGGCAGCCCGGCCAGCTGGCCCGTCGGCACGCCGTCGGCACGCAGTCGATCGGCCGCCGCCGCCTCGGCGCGGGCAGTGCGCTCGAAACGGCGGGTGTAGACCTGGGCTCGGGGATCGTCCCGAGCGTCGGCGTTCTTGAGGCTGGCGTCGAGCAGGTCGCTGGCCTGCCATCGACCGTCTTGCATGCCATCGAGCAAGGCCTCGAGGGTCGCCGAGCGTCCATTCGGCTGACTCAAGGGTGTGGTGTTGCTCATGCCACCACCTCAAGCGTCTGGACGGCGTAGCGGTGCTCCAGTTTGCGACCGGTGACGGGATCCTCGAGCACCATACGAAATGCCTCTGAGGCGCGCACCCCACCGATCACCGGCAGGGTACCGCACAGCATCGCTTGACCGGGGGCCAGCTGCGGCTGCTCGAGGCCGAAGCGCTTGAGCAACTCGGTTGGATGCAGCAGCCCCGTCACGGCACCTTGCTGGTACAGCACTTCCTTGCCGTCGAAGGTGGCGTAGGCGCTCATCTGCAGCTCATCCCAATGCTCGATCACGCTGTCCAGGCGCCACAGCTGTTGGCTGATGGGCTTGGCGCAGACCTGCTTGGAGTGCGCCACCGACCAGGCTTCGGCCTCGCGATCAGTATGATCTGAACCGATGCCCATCAGGGTGCCCTGGGGCGTGCCGATCAACACGATTTCCACTTCTCCGCTCGAGGCCTCGCCGAGTACCTGAATGGCCGCATCGGTGGTCAGCTGGTTGGCCGCTACGCGGTAGAACAGTGGCGTGGAGGAAGGTGGCGTGACGCCAATCTCCTTGAGTTCCTCGATATGCTCGTCAATGGCGGCCTGCTCACGGCCGGCCCAGCCGGCAATGATCAGCTCCTTGATCTCAACGTCGATGGGCTGCGCTGTCTCGGATAGATAAAACCTTGTCATTGGAGTCTCCTTGGTTGTCGGTGGTGTGCGGTGCTATCCGCGCAGCAGGTTGGGCAGGTACATGGCGACCGACGGGAACAGGATCAGCACGATGGCCATCAGGAACATGATGCCGACGTAGGGCATGGCGCCCAGCATCACGTCGTTGAAGGAGCCGCCCTGGCGAACCCCCTGCACCACGTAGAGGTTGAGTCCCACCGGCGGGGTGATCAGCGCCATCTCGATCAGCAGGATCAACAGGATGCCAAACCACACCGGGTCAAAGCCCATGGCGATTATGATCGGCGCCACGATGGGGATGGTGATCACCATCAGCGACAGGGTCTCGATGAAGAAGCCCAGTACGATGTAGAGCACGATCACCAGCATCAGCGTCGAGTAGGGCCCGAGGCCCGCCGACTCCAGAAAGCCGGCCAGCTCACGGGTCACGCCGGTGGAGGCCAGCACGAAATTGAGGAAATATGAGGCGATTATGATCAGCATGATCATGCCGGTGGTGCGCATGGTGCCGTCCAATGCCTCAATGATGATGCCAAGCGATAGCTTGCGCATGAACAGCGCGATCAGCAGCGCGCCGATCACCCCCAGGGAGGCCGCCTCGGTGGGGGTCGCCCAGCCGGCATAGATCGAGCCCACCACAATGCCGAACAGCAGCAGCACCGGAACCAGATGCTTGAGCCCCGAGAAGCGCTCTCCCCAGCTGTGGTGCGTGCTGGGGCCGCCGAGGCTTGGGCGCCACAGGCAGATCAGCGCGGTGCCGGCCATGAACAGCACCGCCAGCAGAAGCCCGGGAAGCAACCCCGCCGCAAACAACTGAGGAATCGAGGTCTCGGTCAGGAAGCCGTAGACGATCAGATTGATGGAGGGAGGAATCATGATCCCCAGCGTGCCCCCGGCCGCAATCGACCCGGTGAACAGCTTGGGATCGTATTTCATCTCCTTGCCCTGAGGGATCGCCACGGTGCCGATGGTGGCGGCGGTTGCCACGCTGGAGCCAGAGGTGGCAGAAAACAGCGTCGCGGTGCCGATATTGGCATGCAACAAGCCGCCCGGTAGCCACGATAGCCAGCTCTCAAGAGCACGATAGGTACCCTTGGCAATACCGGTGCGCACCAGGATCTCGCCGAGCAGGATGAAAAGGGGGATGGCGATCAGCAGGAAGCTGTCCGAGGCCGACCAGAGCACGTCGCCCATGGCTCTGACCAGCGGGAGGGGAGAAAAGAACTCATCCAGGAAAAGCCCCAGTGCAATAAGCGTTGCCGCGACCGGTACGCTGATCAGCAGGAGGACAAGGAGTACCAGCAGTGCGAGCAAGATCATGACAGGGGTTCCTTGTTTTCTTCGCTTATCTGCTCATCGAGCGTCGGGCTACCGGCGATCCGTTGAACACCTTCGATATCTCGTCCCAGCAGGCCAAACAGCACGCGGAGCGTGACCAGGCCGACCGCAATGCTGAACCAGGTCAGGCCAAGCAACCACAGCGCCTGAGGTATCCAGATGGGGGTGCCGAGGGGAGTATTGGCGGTGGCGCCGCCGGTATAGGAGTCGCTGGTGATCTCGAAGGCAGCGCCTGTCACCAGGATGCAGAACAGTGCCATGGCCAGCAGCGCGATCAGATCAAGCACGCCACGCACCTTGACAGGAAAATTCAGGTACAAGGCATCGATGCGGATATGCGCTTTGCGCATCAGGGTGAAGGCGAACGACCAGCTGGCGCTGATCGCCATGATATAGCCCGTGAGCTCGGTGGCATGAACGGCAGAGCGTCCCATGAAGCGCCGCGAGAGGACTTCTATCGTCACCATGGCGACGGTCACGAGGATCAGTACGCCACCGGCGCGCGCCAACCAAAGCGAGCCGATCTGTACCATATCCAGCAGCTTGTCGAGGGTAGTGTTGACCCGTGCGAACATGTCTCTCTCCAGAGCGAAACCGGGCTGGCTGGCAGCCCGGTCGTCGACAATGATCCAGTGCGATTACTTGGCCGCTGTCAGGCCGGTCACTGAACCAATGGTCTCGTTCCAGCGATCGACCCACTCCTGGTCAACGCGGTTCGCCCAGTTAGGCAGCAGGGTTTCCTCGAGGTGACGAGTGGCCTCGGCGTAGTCCTCATCCGTTGCCTCGACCAGGACCATGCTGCCGGCATCGCCTCGCGTGCACTCGCCTTCGCCGGTCAGGCAGGCAATCCCCTCGCGGGTCTCCTCGACGGCAGACTCCCACACCGGGTTCTCGTAGTTGTCGCGAATCTCGCTCATCAGCCACTCCTGGGTCTCGCTGGAAAGCGACGCCCACTTGTTGCCGTTCATGGCCGTGACGACGTGATCCCAGCCGCCGACTGGAAGCGGATAGAGGTGCGTAGAGACCTCGTGCCAGCCAGAGCTGAAGCCCGACAGCGAGCCGGTCACGGCGCAGTCGACGACGCCGCGCTGAAGGGCGCCGGGCACTTCGCTGAAGTTGAGCGTGATGCCTTCGGCGCCCAGCGCTTCGAGGAACTCGGCGGTGGTGCGCCCGCTAGCGCGTACCTTCTTGCCTTCCAGGTCCGAGAGGCCATCGATCTCGACGTTGCAGAACACCATCTGCGAGGGGTAGGGCACCACCGCCAGCAGTTGCGCATCCTGGTAGCGCTTGGCGAAGGCATCGGCCAGTACCGGGCGATAGGCTTCCGCGACTTCCCTGGCGGTTGCCACATCCGGTGCCAGCATCGGCATATCCAGGCCTTCGAGCTCAGGTGCATCCTGCACGGCGTAGTTGATCACCGTAGAGGCAATCTCCACCACGTCACGTCCCATCAGACGATAGACCTCGCCACCGCTAAGGCCCATCTGATCGAAGGTGGTAACGTCCGTCGAGATACGCTCGCCGGAGGCTTCGGGGATATGGCGCTCCCAGAAGGGACGCTCGAAGTTCTGGTACAGCGACAGGCTGCTCCAGCTGCCGACATAGGAAAGGCTGGTTTCGTCGATCTCCTGGGCCACGGCATGGGAGCCTGCGACGGCCAGGGTGACGGCAGCAGCGGAGACGAGGGAGTTTCTTGTAATCATCGCATTTTCCTCACTTTCTTGGGTTTGTGTAGAGCTACAACAGGGACAGGCAGCTGTCAGGAATATCGGTGAGCAGCATATGCCCTGGGCTGTGGGTGATAGCGAACGTGATACCCGCATCGATCAACACCTGCTGCGGGGTCACGCCGCAGGCCCAGAAAAGCGGCAGTTCGTCATCAGCCACTGACACGCTTTCCCCGTAGTCGGGGGAATCGATGTTGGTGATGCCTATCAGGGTGGGATCGCCAAGGTGCACCGGTGCACCGTGAGCCTGGGGGAAGCGGGTGGTGATCTGGATGGCCCGAATGGCGTCGGCCGCCGAATAAGGGCGCATAGACACCACCAGGTTGCCACCGAATCCCCCCGCCGTGGCCAGGGGGAGCGTGGTGTTGAACATGGGCACATTGCGACCTTGCTCGACATGTCGCACCTCGAGTCCCCCCTGCTGCAAGGCATGCTCGAAGGTAAACGAGCAGCCCAGTGCAATGGTCACCAGGTCATCGCGCCACACCTCTGCTACCTCAGCGACGCTGTCGCTTGCCTGACCGTTGCGATAAATCCGATAGGCGGGCACATCTCGAGCAATATCCATGTCATCGCCAAGCGCCTCACACCCTCTCGCCCCTGGCTCACTGACCGCGAGTACCGGGCACGGCTTGGGATTGGCTTGGCAAAAGCGCAGAAAGCCGTTGGCCTGGGCCTCGGGGAGTATCACCAGATTGACCTGCACGAAGCCATTGGCCAGGCCTGCGGTAGGCCCTGTCAATACGCCTTCCCTGGCGGCAAGGCGAACGGCCAGTGGGGTCGAATAAGCATCTAGTGAGCTAGCGGACGACATGGAGATCTGCCTCTGAATGCACGTCATTACAGTTAAGGCAGAAACAATGATTTATACAATTCGAAAATTAAGATCAGTATTGATCCAAGATTTGGATCAGTAGCTTGCGTCAGTGGGTACGCCTGGCGGAGTCAGGTATCGACGTTGCACTCGGAGACGGTGTGAAAAGAGAGCTCGGCCACAGCGTGCACGACATTGCCGCCTGGTGCCGCGCCGTAGGCCGCATTGAAGACCAGGTCTGGAATCGACACCTCCACGTCGAACTGCTTGAGTCGCCCCGAGGCCAGTTCCTGCTGAATGATCTCGCGGGGCAGGGCGCTGATGCCGATGCCGTCGACCGTCATGCGGATGATAGTGGAGAGTGACGAGCTCGAATGAATCTGGGTCGAGTGATTCATGGGATCCACCAATGAGCGAATGTTGGTATAGGGTTCGCTCTTGCGCGGGTAGGTGATGATCGGCCACTTGGCCAGATCGGCCGGTGATAAGGGTGTGTCAGGGATCGCCAGGCGCGGGCTCGCCACCCATACCAGCGAGTAGCGACACAGGCGTCGGTTGATCATGCCCGGCTGATTGACCTTGCCCATCAGGAAGGCGATGTCGATATCGTGATTCGCCACTTTGTCGGCCAGATTGACGGAAATGTCGACATCAAGCTCCAGGTTGATCGCCGGGTAGGCCTCGCTGACGCGCTCTATCATCTGCGGTAGCCAGGTATGAGCGATGGTTTCCGATACGCCCAGGCGAATGGTGCCGTGGATGGCCGTTGGCGTAGCCACCACCTGTAGCATCTCGCTATGCAGGTTCAACATCTTCTCGGCATATACCAGCAGCTCGCGCCCCTTGGCCGTCAGTTTCACGTGCCTGCCTATGCGGTCGAATAGCTCCACGCCGAGCTGATCCTCGAGCCCCGCAATGCGTGCCGATACCGATGGCTGGGAAGCGTACAAGCGCTTGGCAGCTGCTCGAAAACTGCCCAGCCGGGCAATCCAGACAAAGGTCTCCAGCGTACGAATATTCATCGGAATCCCTGCTCCTGAAACGGGGGCGTTGCCAGCAAATGATGACTACCGCCTCGGGGTACTTGCCGCCGAGGCCGGCACTGGGAGCATGCCAGAGCGGAGGTGTGGGTGGTATCTTGGCAGTTATCGATTTGACCCGTTAGCAACGCAACGTTTAGCGAGGCCCCATGAATCCCACCATCGAATTGCTGAAGTCCCATCGCTCGATCCGCAAGTTCACTGATCAGAAGATTCCCCGCGAGCTGCTGCTGGAGCTGATCAGGGCCGGCCAGGCGGCGGCGACCTCGAATCACGTGCAGGCGTATAGCGTCATCCATGTCACGGATCCGGCCAAGCGCGAGATGATCGCCGAGCTGGCCGGTGGCCAGGGCTATATCGCCAGCTGTTCGGATTTCCTGGTACTTTGTGCCGATATGAAGCGCCCCACCGAGGCCTCCGAGCGCACCGGCGCCAAGGTCGTGCGGGGCATGACCGAGCAACTGCTGGTGGCCAGCATCGATGCCGCCCTGATGGCCCAGAACGTGGTCGTGGCTGCCGAGTCCGAGGGGCTGGGTATCTGCTACATCGGCGGCCTTCGCAACAACCCCCAGCAGATCAGCGAGCTGCTCGAGTTGCCGGATCACGTCTATCCGGTGTTCGGGCTGTGCCTCGGCTACCCGGCCCAGGACCCCGACGTCAAGCCGCGCCTGCCGGTGGAAGCGATCCTGATGGAGAACACCTACCGTGAGGAGGATGGCCAGGTCGCGGCCTTCGACGCCACCATGAACCGCTACTACAGCGAGCGTAGCGGCGGCAAAAAGGACACCGACTGGTCACGCAACCTGTCGCCGCTGTTCGACACCAAGCTGCGCCCGCATATGCGAGAGTTCCTGGTCAAGCGCGGCTTCGAGATGAAGTAGGCGCCCCGCGCCTTCCAGTGCTCGGCCCGCCGGCACTGGATGTGAATTTGTCGGCTCAGGCTTAAATCAGACGGGCCGGGATGAAGCCGAGGCAGAGGGCGTCATCTCCAGCAGCAGCGGCTCGCCTGCCAGGCCCTGCTGCAGACGGGTAGCGAGGATCTCCATGATGCCGTCGTGCTCACCCACCAAACGCGTGGTGGTGACGTTGAGCGCGGGGGCGTGAGCCATCGCCTGCTCGCAGATCTCGGCGATGTCGCCGCCCTCGCCGGCGTGGCGCCCGGGGGAGAGAAACAGCATGGCCAGGATCACGTCGCCCTGGGCCATGGCGGGAGAGGCCAGCAGGGTCTCCAGCAGTGGCTCGTTGAAGCGGTAGGCGTCGCCGTCGCGGCGCTCCATGGAGGCAAAGGTGACGCAGCTGGCCTCCTCGGCGAGCAGTACGCTGAGCTGGCCGGCGAGGTAGTTGCGCACCGCCGTGACCTCGGGAATCGGGCTGCCGTGATCGACCAGCACCACCTTGGGTCGTGCCAGGCCCGGCATACGCTCGCGCACGTTGTCCGCCAATACCTGGGCCAAGCGCAGGTCCAGTGGCGCCTGGCTGTCGACCAGCGGCAGCGCCACCTTGATGCTCAGTTTGGGGTGGCTGGCCTGTACCTCGGCCAGGCGCTCCGGCAGGTAGCGGGTCAACGCCTGGCTGGGGCCGAAGAAGAACGGCACGATCACCAGCTCGGTGACGCCCTGGGCGGCGGCCTGCTCGGCCAGCGGGCCCATCGATACCGCCTTGCGGCCGCCGAGCTGCTCGGGGGGGATCTTGTAGGAGTGCAGCAGCGAGGCGGCCTCGACGGCCTCGCCGCTGGCCTGGCTGAGTTCATCGGCCAGGCGACGCAGGTTGAGGGCGGCCTGGGGGCGCAGTGAGCCGTTGTCGACGAGCAGAATCTTGCGCATGGAGGTCTCTTGGCTGGGGCAGGCGGAGTGGCGCTGCGTTGGGCGGTTCGTGCAATCACACGATCAACGATGATTTTCCCAATAGGGACATATTGCAAGGAAAGCGCGATGGGACGACATGTTTTTCCCTTCAGGGAAAAATGGCTGCCGCATGCCGCGTCTCCGCGCATGTAGTAGCCTGATAGGCACCCAGGCCCGCGGGCGGGGTGGCTATTCGATTATTGGGAGATGTGATGGAAACGCTACTCAACGCAAACGCGGAGCTCTCGGACGCCGCACTCAGCGCCATTGCGCATATGCCAACGGCCAGCCTGCCGGCGTTGATGGATGAGCCTTTCGCCCAGCGCCTGAGCGACGCCGACATGATGCGTATCGCGGTGCTGCTGGCGCAGAAGAGCTATGACGAGGGCGGCTGCCCGATTGGGGCGGTGATCATCGACAACGCCACGCGGCGGATTCTCGGCAAGGGCCACAACACCCTGGTGCAGGAGAACCACCCCTATCACCACGGCGAGACCTCGGCGATCCGCGATGCCGGCCGCATCGACTTCAGCCGCACCACGCTATTTACCTCGCTTAGCCCCTGCGAGATCTGCGCGACCCTGGTGCATATGCGCGGCTTTGACCGGGTGGTGGTGGGCGATGTCACCAATGCCTCGGGCACCGAAGCCTTGCTGCGCAGCAAAGGCGTAGAGGTAGAAGTGTTGGAAGACGCTCGTGGTATCGAGCTGTATGCGCGCTTCCGCGCCGAGAAGCCCGAGCTTGACCGTGAAGACTGGCAGGGCCTTAGTGGCGGGAAGTGAAGGGGGAAATGAAAACGCCCCCTCCGAGGAGGGGGCAGGCTGATGCTAAGAGAGACTCGGTAAGGGAGTGTCAGTCGTCGCTGGCGGCCAGCAGGCGGGCCTCGCCGGTGCGCACTTCATCCCAGGCCTGGTCGAGGGTGTAGCCCTGGCAGGCGTCGATGGTGTCGAGCACCTCGACGGCATGCTGCAGGGACTCGCCGTTGCCCTTAAGGGCAACCACCAGCTTGGCAAGGTCGAGCTTGCTGAAGGTGTTGGCAATGGCGTCGGCTTGCTGGGTCAGTTGGGTGCAGTTCATGGTTACATCCTCGTGTAAGGTCATCATCCCCCGGGAGCATCCCGTCTTGGGGTTGCCATCGACGATGGCGTTCTGGTGCCTTAGCTACTCATGCCGGGCCGGGTAAGCGCCCAATGCTGCAACTGCGACAGGTTCACAAGCGTTCCAAGACCTTCGCTCTGGCGCCTGGATCAAATAAGGCATGGCGCTCAGTTGGTAGCTGGGGTCAGGTCAGTGGATCGAGGTAGCGATACTCTGTCCTGAACCGTGATTTCACTATGGGTCAGGATCATGCACTGCACAAAGCGCCATTAGCCGCACGCCTCGTTGTAGTAAAACGACATATTGTGCATTGCACCACTGGGCAGGTAGCGGGGCTACCGGAAGGGTAAGAAGGAGGCGATCATGCAGGCCATCAGCAGCGCACGGCCCATCGGGGTGATCAGCGACACCCACGGCTTGCTGCGTCCCGAGGCGTTGGCGATGCTCGAAGGCTGTGGCGTGATTCTGCACCTCGGCGACGTGGGTAGCAGGGAAGAAGACGCCGCCATCCTCGAACGACTGGGGGAGCTCGCCCCGCTGGCCACGGTGCGCGGCAATATCGACACCGCGCCCTGGGCCGAGGCACTGCCGACGACGCTGGGCCTCAGCGTCAACGGCTGGCGCCTGCATCTGGTGCATATCCTCGAGGCGTTCGACCCCGCCACGCCCTGCGACGCCGTGCTCCACGGCCACTCCCATAAACCGCGCAACCAGTGGCGGGATGACCGGCTGCTGTTCAACCCCGGTGCCGCCGGCAAGCGGCGCTTCCGCCTGCCCATCACCCTGGGCAAGCTATGGGCCGATGAACGCGGCCTGCGCGGCGCCATCCTGCATCTGCCGCTGTGAGACAAGCGGCGGTGACCACCCTGTCGTGACCTGGAGCCGAGACACATGTCCACCGAGGAAGCCACGCTGGCGCCGCGCTTACGCGCGCTGCTTACCCAGCTGCCGAGCGAGGCCGTGCCGATCACCTACCAGCAGGCCGCCGAGGCCCTGGGATTGACGCCGCCGGGGACCATCCAGCGCGTTGCCCGGGCGCTGGAGGCCCTGATGCACGAGGACGTGGCTGCCGGTCGCCCGCTGATCGCGGCGCTGGTGGTCAGCCGCCGAGGCGATCTGCCGCGGCAGGGCTTCTTCGAGCTGGCGGTGGCGCTTGGCCGTTTTCCTGCCGACCCGGCGCAGCACGCAGCCGCCTATCGGCACGAGCTGGCGCAGGTGTTGACGGGCTAGGTATTACGACAAGTCGGCGAGCGAAGGTCAGGCCGCCTCGCCATAGGCCTGATGCACGGCATCCTGAAGCCAGTCCCGGAAGGTCGCCATTGCCGCGCTGGGGGCGCGGGATATCTGACGTGTCAGCCAGTAGCGGCCCAGTGACGTGGTGGTCGCAAATGGCTGAACGATGCTGGCCGTTGCCAGTTGGCGCTCGAACATCCGCGGCGGTGCCAGTGCCACGCCCGCGCCTTGGGTGGCCGCCTCCATCATCGCCAGGGAGGAATCGAAGGTGATGCCTCTCACCAGCGGTGGTGGGTGGGGGATGCCCGCCGCGGCAAACCAGCTGGGCCACTCGTTCTCGCGATAGGAGCGCAGCAGGGTGTGCTGGATCAGGTCGTCAGGGGCGCCCAGCGTTGCCGCGACTCTCGGTGTGCAGAGGGGCGATAGCGGCGCCTCGAACAGCGGCTCGGCATCGCAGCCGTACCAGGCGCCGTCGCCGAAACGAATGGCGAAATCCAACCCCTCGGCGGCCATGTCGACCCGATTGTTGTGGGTCGAGAGGCGCACATCGATAAGCGGGTGGCGTGCCTGGAACTCGGCCAGACGTGGCAGCAGCCAGCCCACCGCAAAGGTACCCACCGCGCCAACCATCATGATCTCCCTGACCTGGCCGCCCTCCAGGCGCCCCAGCATCTCGGCCATGCGGTCGAAGGCATCGCCCAGTACCGGCAGCAGCGCCTCGCCTTCGGCGGTAATCATCAGGCCCCGCGGCAGGCGCTTGAACAGCACCACGCCCAGCCGCTGTTCCAGGAGCTTGACCTGATGGCTGACGGCAGCCTGGGTCACGTTCAGCTCGTCACCCGCGCGGGTGAAGCTTCGCAGGCGGGCGGAAGCCTCGAAGGCGCGCAGGGCATTGAGCGGCAGGTAAGGTCTCGTCATAGCCCAAATCCAGTTTATGGCTGATGCAAGTTAACATAGTTTGTGGAGCCGTTTCGCGACCTACTAATCTAGCCATCAGCAGCGTATTGCCTGCTTCTGGATCAAAACGACGACAGCGAGATGGAATCATGACCCTAAAATTTTTACTGGCCGGCGCCCTGGTGCTGGGCCTGGCCCCACTAGGCGCGATGGCCGACACCTGGCAGGAGCGGGACGACTGGGCGGCGCTGTTTCAGGAACATGGCGCCGAGGGCACCTTGCTGATAGTGGATCAGCGTCAGGATGCCCAAGCGACCTGGGTGCATGACGCCGAGCGTGCACGCCAGCGCTTCGTGCCGGCCTCCACCTTCAAGGTGCCCCACACCCTGTTTGCGCTGGATGCTGGCGTGGCGGACGACGAGTTTCAGGTGTTTGCCTGGGACGGCACCGAACGCACCGCTGCGGCGTGGAACGCCGATCAGACCCTGCGCTCTGCCATGCGCAACTCGACGGTGTGGCTTTATCAGCATTTCGCCCGGGAGCTGGGCGAGGAGCGCGAGCGGCGCTACCTGGCAGAGATCGACTACGGTAACGCCGAGATAGGCAGCGACCTCGAGAACTTCTGGCTCGCCCCTGGCCACCTGGAGGTCTCCGCCGAGGAGCAGATCGGCTTCCTGCAGCAGCTCTATCGCAACGAGCTAGCGTTCGACGAGGCCGACCAGCGGCTGGTCAAGGACCTGATGATCGGCGAGGCCGGCCGCGACTGGATCCTGCGCGCCAAGACCGGCTGGTCCGGCGAGCTGGCCTGGTGGGTGGGCTGGGTCGAATGGCCCAGCGGGCCGGTGTTCTTCGCCCTCAACATTGACACCCCTAATCGCATGGACGATATCCCCAAGCGCGATGCCATTGTGCGTGAAGCCCTTCGCGAGTTGCAGGCGCTGCCTTAAAGGCTATCCGGCCTCACGCAAACGCCGTCTGCGTGAAGCTCTCGCGGCGGACGATCTGGCGCTGCCAGGCCGCTAGCCTGGGGCGGCCCTTGGCCCACGCCACCTCGGGCAGCCGGAACGCCAGGTAATCCAGCGCGACGGCAACGGCGATATTGCCAAGGGTCATGGCCGACGCCGCCTGGGCCTCATCGAGCTCCTGCTCCAACCGGTCCAGGATGCGCTGAAAGGCGCGCTGGCGGCGCTGGCCCAGTACGCTGTCGTCGGCCTCGCCGCCGTGATGCTTGCGCGCGATCACCGTGGTGAAGGCGGCATCCATCAGCCCTTGGCCGAGGCCGACAAGATGCAGCACCTCGCTCGAGCGTGCTTGCGGAATCAGCGGCTCTCCGGGGCCGACCTCGTCGAGGTAGAAGGCGATCAGCAGCGATTCGCTGAGCGTCGTGCCATCCTCCGTCACTAGTGCGGGAATGCGCCCGGCGGGGTTGGCCTCCAGCAGCGCGGCATCGTCGGCCCAGGGATCGCACCAGCGCAGCGTCACCGCTTCGGCCAGGCCTTTCTCCAGCAGCGTGATACGAACCATGCGGGCATAGGGCGAGGTCGCGTTGAGAAAGAGTTCCATCAGTGCCTCCTGGGTGGGGTGGAGAGAGCGCCGTGGCGTGCCTGCAGGCCACGGCTGAGGAGTATCAGAGCGAATCCGCCGGCCAGCATTACGCTGCCGATGGCGAAGAGTGGCGTATAGCTGCCCCACCCATCATAGAGGGCGGACATGCCGTAACCCGAAGCCGCCTGTGCCGCGGCGAACGCCGCGGTAGCGCGCCCCCAGAGTCGCTTGTGAGCCGCTGGGCCGGCCAGCTCGGCGAGCCGGCCGGAGGTCAGCGCCACGATGCCGGGGATCATGGCACCGACCACGAAGGAGGAGAGCGAGCGGCTGAGCAGGTCCAGCGACAGCAGCGGCAGGGCAATTGCGGCGGCCTTGGCCAGGAACGCCAAGGCCAGCCCAAGGTGCCAGCCTAGCCGCCGGGCAACGGCGCCGGCCAGCAGCGGGCCGCACACCGCCCCCACCCCGAATAGGCCCCACTGCAGGGCAGCGGGGGAGTGGCCGAGGGCGTTCTCCCTGGCCAGGTAGTCGACCCAGAACACCGTATGCGGCACGAACCCCGCGCCATCCAGGGCATAGGCGCCTATCACCAGCAGCACGGCGATGGCCACCCCGGGGTGTGCCCGGGGGGCGCCTGCTTGCTCGGGCGAAGCGCGCGCGGGTATCGCCAGGCGCGCCAGGCCGCGGTCGCCGAGTAACCCCGCGACAAGGGTCAGCACGCCGAGGGCCAGCCAGGTCGCCATCAGGCTGGTCTCGAGCAGCTGCGGCACTACCCAGGCCGAGAGGAGCACCCCCAGGCCGATGCCGGTAAACACCAGGCCACCGACATGGGCGCGCCGGCCTGTCGGTGTGGCCGTCAGTGCCAGGGACGGGCCGACCACCATCAGGATCGCCCCGGCGATGCCTGAGACCAGCCGCCAGACGAAGAACCAGGCAAAGCCGGCAGGCCATGCACAGAGCACAAAACTCAGGGCGATGGCCGCAAAACAGACGCCGAGCAGCGCCCGCGGTGGGTAGCGTTCGGAGAGGACGTGGCCTGAGAGTGCGCCGATCAGGTAGCCGAGCAGGTTGGCTGCCCCGAGATAGGCCGCAGCGCTGGCGCTGAACCACTGCGCTTCGACAAGCGCTGGCAGGAGCGGGGTGTAGGCAAAGCGAGCGAGGCCGATCCCGGCGAGGGTGGCCATGATGCCCGTTAGCAGGGCGGGAATATCTCGCTTATCGACCATGCAGGGCGGTCCTGAATCAGCGGCAGTACCCCAAGAGTACGCGGCGGCTGCATACGGTGCAGACCAACGTCACGGCGACTATCAAGAAGCTCGAAGATGAACGGGCGTGCAGCTGGCGCGCTTCGTCGACACACTGCGTCAAGTGGCGGCTAGCGATACCCGCCGTGCAGAGTCGGGTGGCGGGTAGCGCTGCCAGGCGTTTTGGCTTACATCTGCGCCTGCAGGTAGTTCTCTCTGCCCAGCATCTTGATCAGCCGCAGCTGCTGCTCCAGCCAGTAGGCGTGGTCCTCTTCGGTGTCGGCCAGCAGCCCCAGCAGCACGCTGCGGGTCTGAAAGTCGCTCTCCCGCTCGCACAGCGCGATGGCGTCCTTCAGGGCGTCGCCCACCTCGTACTCGAGCTGCAGGTCGTTGCCGAGCATCTCCTCCACGTCCTGACCCACGCGCACCGGGGTACGGGTGTGCATGTCGGGCTTGCCTTCAAGGAACAGGATCCGCTCGATCAGCTGCTTGGCATGGTCCTTCTCATCGTCGAATTCATGGGCGATGCGCTCGTAGAGCTTGGTGAAGCCCCAGTCGGCATACATCTCGGAGTGGATGAAATACTGATCCATGGCGGCGAGCTCTGCCGCGAGCAGGCCGTTCAAGGCGTCGATAATGTTCTGGTTGCCTTTCATGGGGTTACCTTAGTAGCGCGATGTATAGGTAGTGCATCCTAGAGAGAATTGCGCTTCTGGTCAATTTTTCCTTTAAATTCAGTGTCTTGATATTAATTTCGCGTGCGATTTGCATTCGGTTTCCAGCGTGCCGGAAGCCGAATGGACTTAATCTACCGCACTGGCCTGCTGGATCGTCACGGCTTGCCAGAGCGCCTGCGCCGCTCGGCCGCTGAGTTCACGCTCGCGGTAGAGCTTGATGGCGACGGGGACGCTCCACTCCGCGCCGCCGGACGCCACCAGTCTTGCCGCATCCAGGTCTTCCTCCACCAGGGTGCGCGGCAGCCAGGCGATGCCCCTGCCATCCAGCGCCATGGTGCGCAGTACCGAGGCGGCATGGGCAGTGAAGACCGTATTCGCGGCTGCCAGGCGTCGGTCGAATACCGAGCGGATGATGCGCCCCAGGCCCGACTCCTCGCTGTAGCGCAACAGCGGCACGCCCGCTCCGGTGCCCAGTCGGTGGCGGGCCTCGCCTCGCGAGTCGGGTGAACAGACGGGGATCAGCTCGTCGTCGCCGACCTGAATGGCGAGGTAGGCACCCGCATCCAGCGCGCCTGGCGCCTGCGCGTGGGCATGGCTCAGCACGAACTGGGCCTTGCCCTCCTGCATCAGCGCCTCGCAGCGCTGCAGCACATCCGACATCAGCTGTACCGACTCGAGTGCGGCGGTGGCTTCCAGACCGCGCAACCAGCGTGGCAGGAAGGTGAAGGAGAGCGCGTGGGTAGAGGCCAGGCGCAGCGTCACCGAGCTGGCTTCGGCGACCCGCTGGGCATCGCCCGGCACCCGTGAGACCCGCGCCAGCAGATCCTGTGCCACCCCGAGAAACCACTCGCCGACCTCCGTCAGCCTGGCGGGCTGAGTGCTTCTGTCGAATAGCTCGGCACCGACCCACGCTTCCAGCGCCCGGATGCGGCGGCTGAACGCCGGCTGGGAGCTGTGACGCTCCTCCGCCGCACGGGAAAAGTTGCCGGTTGGCGCCAGGGCCAGAAAGTCTTCGAGCCAGATGAAGTTCATGGTCGGTTCGTCCCGTGCATGACATCAGCGAAATTGCGCATTGGCAGGATACTACCGGGTGGGGCGATGATGGCCAGACGTCGTTACCCTTGGAGGCCAAGTATGAAGATCGTCGAGATTCGCGAAAAGACCGTTCCCATCAGTTCGTCCATCCGCAACGCCTACATCGACTTCAGCAAGATGACGCTGAGCCTGGTGGCCGTCATCACCGACGTGGTGCGCGACGGCAAGCCGGTGGTGGGCTACGGCTTCAACTCCAACGGGCGCTATGGCCAGGGCACGCTGATGCGCGAGCGCTTCATCCCCCGGGTGATGGAGGCCAACCCGGAGGACCTGCTCGATGCCAGCGGCAACAATCTCGATCCGCACAAGATCTGGGATGCCATGTTCATCAACGAGAAGCCCGGCGGGCACGGCGAGCGCTCTGTCGCCATGGGCACCATCGACATGGCGGTGTGGGACGCCGTGGCCAAGATCGAAGAAAAACCGCTGTTCCAGCTGCTGGCCGAACGCTACGGCAACGGCCAGCCCGACCGCAAGGTATTCGTCTACGCCGCCGGTGGCTACTACTACCCGGGGCAGGACTACCGCAAGCTGCAGGATGAGATGCGCAGCTACCTGGACCGCGGCTACAGCGTGGTCAAGAAGAAGATCGGCGGCGGCTCCCTGGAGGAGGATCTGCGCCGCATCGACGCCGTCATGGAGGTGCTGCAGGACGGCCAGAAGCTTTGCGTGGATGCCAACGGTCGCTTCGACCTGGAGACCGCAATCGCCTACGCCAAGGCGCTCTCGCAGTACGACCTGTTCTGGTACGAAGAGCCCGGCGACCCGCTCGATTTCGAGCTGCAGGCGACCCTGCGCAGCTTCTACACCAACCCCATGGCCACCGGCGAGAATCTCTTCTCGATGCAGGACGCGCGCAACCTGATCCGCTACGGCGGCATGCGCCCCGACCGCGACTGGCTGCAGTTCGACTGTGCGCTGAGCTATGGCCTGGTGGAGTACCTGCGCACCCTCGACATGCTCAAGGAGCACGGCTGGTCGGCGAGCCGCTGCATCCCCCACGGTGGCCACCAGATGTCGCTCAATATCGCCGCCGGCCTGGGCCTCGGCGGCAACGAGTCCTACCCCGACCTGTTCCAACCGTTCGGCGGCTTTCCCGATGGCGTGCGCGTGGAGAACAGCATCGTCACGCTCCCCGACCTCCCGGGGATCGGCTTCGAGGGCAAGGCCGACCTGTACCGCGAGATGCAGGCGCTGTCGGCCTGAGCGGGAGATCGGTGGGGGCCCCATCGGCTTCGGCGATGATCTGCTGCGGGTCAGGGGCGCCATCGGCCACCTTGCGGCGCTGACGTAGCAGGTCCAGCAGGCCGCTGCCGAGCAGTGCGGCGAGGATCAGGCCACCGCCAACGAAGGCCAGTGGCGGCGGCACCTCGCCCACCCACCACCACACCAGCAGGGTCCCCACCAGGGTCTCCAGCAGCATCACCAGGCTGGCCTCGGCGCCGCTCAGGTAGCGGGGCCCGGTCTGGATCAGGTAGTAGGCCGCGGGCAGGAACACCAGCCCCATCAGCAGCAGGCGCAGCAGATCCTGCATGGGAGGTAGCTGCATGCCGCCCAGGGCCAGGGCCGGCAGCAGCATCACCAGGCAGCCCAGGGGCAGGATCACGGTGGTATCCACGCCGCGCTGGGCGCTGGCCACGGTCATGTTGACGGCAATCGTCAGCGGGATTGCCAGGGCCACCACCATCCCCAGCGGCGAGCCCTGTCCCATCTCACCGGCGGCCATCAGTCCCGCCCCCAGCACGCAGAGCAGGATCACTAACCAGGTCTGCATTCTGAGGCGCTGACCAAATAGCAGCAGGCCCAGCAGCCCCGCCACCAGGGGCGCCAGGTTCTGGATCACCAGCACGTTGCCGGCGGCGGTCAGGCGTACCGCCGCCACGAAGCCCCAGGCACTGCCGGCAAAGGCCAGCGGGCACCACACTGCCGCCGATCCACAGGCGCGCACTGCTCCGGGCAGCCCGCGGCCATAGCGGGCCAGGGCTACCATGCCCAGCACCAGACCCAGCAGCAGTGCCCGCCAGAACACGAAGACCTCCACCTCGACCTGCGTGTCCTTGACGAAGAGGGCATCCGGGGAGAGCAACAGCACGCCGGCGCCGGTGATCAGGTAGCCACGGGCGCGCCTCGGGAGTCCTTGCCACATGGGGTATCTCCTTGAGCAGCGGTCCCGCTAGTCTCGGCGCTTGCCAAATAAGCGCAGGTCGGGAAACGTCCCCAGCCTGCGTAGTCACGACACGCCGAGGCTTTTACCAACCATATACCACCCTGCATCCGCACTATTCTCATGGGCAGGAAAAGTGGCACTCGAGGCCGAAATGGGTATCGTGACACAAGCCCACCAGGAGGAAGTGTGATGCTCTACGGAAGCTGTCTTTGCGGAAAGATATGCTACGAAGTCAGCGCCGAGATCGATGAGGTCTCCATGTGCCACTGCAAACAGTGCCAGAAAGCGCAGGGCTCGGCCTTCGTCGCGGTGGCGCCGATCCGCTCGGCCGACTTCCGCATCACGCAGGGCGCGGAATATTTGACGGAGTACCGCGCCACGCCCAACAAGGCGCGGGTGTTCTGCTCGGTGTGCGGCAGCCCGCTCTACAGCGCCCGCGACGACCGGCCCGAGGCCAAGCGACTGCGGCTGGGCACCCTGGATACTCCGGTATCGCCGAGCAAGCGCTACCATGGCTGGGTGTCGTCCAAGGCCGAGTGGTTCGATCTTGGCGATGAGTTGCCCAAGTTTCCGGAAGCCTCGCGACCTCCAGGTGCCCGCCGCGAGCATAAAGGATGAGGTGGCGCGGATCACACCGCTCGATGCCGCCTAGTGGTAATCGACATCGGCCTTGAAGCCACGTGTCCGCAGCACTGCGCGCCCATCGAAGCAAGATCTGGTGAGGCCCGCCCCATCAGCCCGATGATGGCCGTAACGCCGATCATACGCTAAGACTAAAACGAGCCATCTCCTTCGGGCGTGCCAGGTTGGCACGAGGGTCTGGCTTGCTTGCCAGGCGCATGTTGCAGAGGATCCACTCGGGAGGCGTCATGACCCCACAGAACGGTTATTGCTGGATGGCGCGCGCAAGCTCTCTCCTGCTTTTGGTCAGCACGATGTTGATGGCGTCGATGGTGGTTGCCGATAGCGGTAAAGCGACCCTGGCCTTGGCTCACTTCGATTTCCGTGACACCTCTGGCGAAGTCGAGGATCAAAGCGCCGCGCATGAAGCGCGGCTGACGTCTCTCAATGAGACGTTGCACGCGGGTCTTGCCGGGAACCCAGAGGTCACGCTAGTCGACCTTACCTGCGAGATGGAGCGCTGTACGCACCGCAGCCCAGGCCTGGACGCACTTGCAGGGCAGGCCAAGGCCATCGGCGCGCAATATCTCCTTATCGGCGAGATTCACAAGGTGAGCACGCTGATTGGGAGCGGAAATCTGGCGGTGCTGGATTTGAACGACAACAACACGTTCGCCTGCGAGCAACGCCTGTCTTATCGAGGTGATAGCGACGAAGCGTGGCAACGCATGGCGCAGTACACCTTGCGTCATATCGAGGAGAGTTGCCTGCCTCTGCTGGGTGCGTCGCGCTGATTGTCCAAACGCCTCGTACCTTAAACCTCTCCGGCTTCGCTGATGGTCTGAATGACCTCGAAGCCCTCGAACTTCGGCGGGCCGAGGTAGAGGCCCTCGCGGCGGCTCTGGCCGGCGTTGGCGTGGGCGGCGCGGAACGCCTCGGAGTGCGTCCAGGCCTCGAAATCCTCGCGCGACTTCCAGATGGTATGGGAGGCGTAGAGGACGTGATCCTCCTCCTCGGGGCCGCGCAGCATATGGAACTCGACGAAACCGGGCAGGCCCTGCAGATGGGATTCTCGCTCCAGCCAGATCTGCTCGAACTCCTTTACTCGCTCGGGGTTGACCCGAAAACGGTTCATGGCGATAAACATGGCGGTCGCTCCTTGTGGCCAGGCGGTAATGATGTCCGGGTGACGATGCCAGCTTACCCCGTGGGGGACAAGGTGGAGCGGGATCGAACCGCTTCATGCGGCCCGATCGTGGCCAAACAGCTCGGCATCTAGGCGGTCTCGTCCTCTTCCGCAGCCGGCTCGACCGGGTCGCCGTTCTCATCCACCAGCTGCTGGTCATACGCTGCCTGCAGGCCGGTATCTTCCACCGCGGGTGGTTCCTCTTGTGCCGTTTCTGGCGTTTCCTCCGTCCAGTCTGCCCAGTAGTCGATATGGCCCGGATAGATCGGCGATAGCATCGATGCCAGGATGCCGACCATCGCGAAGATGGCAAAGGCGTCGGCATAGCCGAGCCTGTCGACCAGCGCGCCGATGACCGGAGAGCCGGCTGCCTGGCCGAGCGCCACCGCCATAAAGGGCAACACCGGCCCCATCGAGAGCCGCCCCGGCAGCAGGCGGATGCCGGTCATCAGATACAGCCCGGTGAGGCTCATATAGGCCAGGCCGAAGACCAGCGCAGAGAAGATCGCCAACCCCAGCTGCCCCGGGCTCGCGGCGAGCAGCGCCAGGCTCGCGGCCAGCATCATCAGCATCAGGGCTTGGGTGATCGGCGGGTTATTGCGGTCGGCCAGGTCACTCACCATGGCTCCCCCGAGGCCGGCGATGCCCACGGCGAACCACAGCCAGCCAGTGTGGCCGGGGGAGAGGGCGCCGAGGGTCACCGCCAGGTCCGGCGCGAACAGCCAATAGGGCGCCGACACGAAACCCATGGCAAAGGCGAACAGCGTCAGCCGGGTGAGACGGGACCACTGCTGTCGATTGATCGGCGGCGGCGGTACGGCGTTGGCGGGCACGATCCGCGACACCGAGGGGATCAAGAACCACGCCGCCACGACCCCGACGCCCGCCAGCACGGCGAACATGGCATAGGTAAAGCGCCAGGCATCGAACAGGAACACCACGGTGGGAACCGCCACGATGATGCCGATGCTGGTGCCTGCGTTCATGACCGAACTGACACGACCGTGCATCGTGCGGCTCACCATGGCCTGCATGGCCGCGGTCAGCGCCGGCATCATCAAGCCGGTACAGATGCCGCAGATGAACACCCCGGCACCCAGCCATAGCGCGTCCGCGGCCTGACTGATCAGCGTCAGGCCGCCGACACCGATGCTGCCGGAGAGTACCGCCAGGTTGCGCGCCCCCAGGCGCTCGGCGGCGAGCGGCGCGACCAGGGTGGCAAGCACGAAACTGATGAAGGGCAGCGCCCCGATGATACCGACCCGGTGGGCCGTCAGCTCCAGCTCGGCGCTGATGGAGGGCACGAACAGGCCGAAAGCGAAACGCGCAAGCCCGTAGCTGATGGCGATGAGCCCGGCACCAAACAGGGCAAACCCCATGTTCGACAGGGGCCTCATGGAGTATTGCTCCGGGCTGATGCCAGCAGGGTGTCGACCATGGCACGGGTGTCTGCCAGGGCCGTCTGGGCACCCAGCAGGGCCACCGCCATGTTGCTGCCTTCCAGCACCATGAACAGATGCCGCGCCAGGCCGGCGTGGTGCTCCAGGCCGTCGCGCGACACGGCATCTTCGAGGCGTGCCAGCAAGTCGGTCTTGGCGGCCGTTGCCAGGGCATGGATCTCGGCGCTGTGCTCGGCGAACTCGCCCATCGCCTTGGCCATGATGCAGCCATGCAGGCTGTAGCGCTGCAGCCAGTCGCCGTGCGCTTCCACCAGCGCCGAGGCGGCCTGGCCCGGCGGGGCGCTAGCCGTTGCGGCATCGAGGTGAGCCAGGAAGCGCGTATGGCGGGTCGCCAGCACGGCCATTACCAACGCCTCCTTGGAAGCGAAGTGGTTGTAGAGCGTCATGCGCACCACGCCGGCCGCCGCGACGATGCGGTCGATGCCGGTGGCGTGGAAGCCCTGTTCATGGAAGAGCCGCTCGGCGGTGGCGAGCAGTTGGTCGCGCTTGGAAGCTGGCATCGGTGGACGTCCTATATAGACCGATCTATCTAAATATGCGGCCATCTAAGTACGCGGCAGGCGATGCTGTCAAGCGGCGCGTCAGTCGCCATCGTCTAGCAGGGAGGGGGCTGAGAAAGGGAGCACCGAAATGGCATGACGCCATTCCGGTATATTCATCAAAAACCGTCTGGAAGGGTCACTCAGCCGCCGAACTTCTCGTTTTCCCCTATGTTCGGGGTGGCGTCTTTCTTGACGTTGGCCTTGGCAAACTCGTAGAGCTGGAACGCCTTGCTCTCTTTGGCCTTCCAGTGCTCGCCCATGGTCACGTCGATCTCCAGCAGGGCGATGTCGGGGTCATCCTTGCCGCCGGTGAACCAGGCCGCGACGAAAGGGTTCCAGTACTTCTCGATCAGCTCGCGATCATCGGTCAGGTTGGCCGTGCCCGACAGCGAGACATATACGCCCTCGTCCTGATCGGAAAAGCTCAGGCAAACGTCATGGTCGCGGTTGGTTTCCGAAACCTTCTCGGCACTGCGCTTGGTGAAGAACCAGAGGGTGCCGTCATACTCCTTCTGAACCAGGTGCATGGGCCGGGCGCGCGGCATATCGCCGTCGAGCGTCACCAGCATGCCGACCTGTATGTCCTTGATCATCTTCCATATCTTCTGCTTGTGCTCAGGGCTGGACATGGTTTCGACCTCCTGTCGATTGCGATGCGATGAAGTAGTCAATCACGCTGGGAGTACCGAGCATGATGAGACCACCCTAGTCATGTGAAGCGGCCAGGGCAAATGACACAGGGCGTGTAGCCTAGTCAGCGCAGCACGCTCGCGACGTTGGGCCGCACGCTGGAGTCAGTGGTCATGGGGCGGCTCATGGGCCTCGTTGACGAATGCGCATGCCTACCATGTGGCATGTGAGCCAGGCTGCTGCGGGGTAAGCGTCCAAGTGTTGGGCGCAGGTATGCCCTCCAAGCCAACGTCAGATCCGTATGGTCCTCACCGAAGCTA
This sequence comes from Halomonas sp. 1513, assembly GCA_001971685.1. Classification (NCBI taxonomy): domain Bacteria; kingdom Pseudomonadati; phylum Pseudomonadota; class Gammaproteobacteria; order Oceanospirillales; family Halomonadaceae; genus Halomonas; species Halomonas sp. 1513. The sequence goes on along the minus strand of CP019326.1, from coordinate 3,400,299 downwards.
GCCAAGGAGATACCGTTCATTTGAATGGGGAGTGATCCGCGGTGCATTGGTAGCTTGATGACGAGTGCGCTGACGCTGAACAGCGTACTAACGGCCAATAACAATGGGAGTGCATACGATGGCGTTTTTATCCTTTTCATCTACTGGCGCCCGTTGGACCACCAGTCTAATGGGTGCTGGCTTGCTGGTGGCCGCGACGGCGCCAGCCAGCGCCGACCCGCTTGAGGAGCGAATGCCTCCGGGTATGCTGATCGAGATGGTGGACCCGACGCTCTGTGCGCCGCCACCAGAGGATATGTCCGATGCCGAGATCATCGCCATGCTCGATAGCGACGATCCGGAGATGGCGCCCCCGATTGCCGGTGTCTGGGAGCGGCAGGACGAGCGCTGGCGGGTCTATGGCCAGGGCTGGTTCAACGACAGCAGCAGCGGACTGGTGGTTGGCACCATGCTCATGCTGAGAAGCGAGAGTGACGAACTGCAGTACCTGTGCATGGTGCTGTCACCCCACAGCGAGACGTCGATGGTGGAAGGTGAGGCAGCCCTGGTAGGCCCGGACGTCGAGACCCTCGATGGCGACACTTTCATGGCCATGGGGCTGCTGGGAGAGCGTCAGCAAGGACTGGCCGAGGTGCTTGCCGAGGCTGGCAGCGTCCACGTCGAACAGGCGACAGAGGATACCCTGGAGTGGAGCCTGTCCTTCGATGGCCGCCTGGTTGGAATGGACGAGCAGCCGCTGGAGGACGCCGCGATATCCCTGACGCTCGAGGGCGAGCTGAGCCGGGACTCCTCGATGCGGGTCGTCGACTGGGGGCGTGACGATCTGGTCGATGCCTCCGCTCCCTCCGTCAGTGAGGAGGAAATCGCCGAGGTCGAGTCGCTGTTTCGTGATGACATTCGTCTGGAGGTGGAGCTGGTCCTTACGCCGGATAGCAGCGAGATCGTACAGTGCAGCGTCTATCGCTACGACTATGACACCTTTGCCTCGCACTCCGACGACAGCGGCTGGCGCAGCACCCGCGAGCATTTCTTCTACCGAGACGGGGAGCAACTGGTGCCCTTCCAGCGGCCTTCCAGCGATACCGACTTGAGCCGCTTTTTCGGTGGGTTGCTCGACTCCGAGTTCGTGCTCGACGAGGCGTCCGCCGACGATTTCCGCGAACTGTTGATGACCCTAACTGGCGAGGACTTCTTCGAAGAGGAGGACGTCCAACTGGACAACATCGTCAACTTCCGGCCAGACGAGTGGATCTTCTTCACCGGCACCTTCTTCGACCACTACAAGGCCTTTGTGGTCTACACCGACGACGATGGCAGACCGGAAAGAGTCCTCTATCGGCTCAAGCAGCAGCCGGTGTCCTGATCGTTTGGATGGATCAAGGTCCTGGCCACGTTAGGCATCGCAACGGTATCCGGCAGCGCGTGCAGTACCCCGGGCGGTAACGCAGTTCAGCGCAACACGAAGCGCAGCAGCCGTTCCGCCATCTTGCCGAATGGCGGACGCAGCAGCGTCGTGACGTTCCATCGCCCTTGCACGTAGATCCCCTTGGCATGGCTCAGCCGGCGGAAGCCTTCCATGCCGTGATAGGCGCCGATACCACTCTCGCCGACGCCGCCGAACGGCAGGTCGTCCTGGGCGATGTGCAGCAGCGTGCCGTTGAGGGTGACGTTGCCCGAGGTCGTGCCGTCGAGCACCTGGCGCTGCGCCGCCTTGTCGTGGCCGAAGTAGTAGAGCGCCAGCGGGTGGGGGCGCGCCTCGACGACGTCGATGGCCTCATCGAGCGTGCGGTAGGGGAACACCGGCAGGATCGGCCCGAAGATCTCCTCATGGGCGATGGTCATGTCGTCGGTGACATTGAGCACCAGCGATGGGCGCATGGCGCGGGGATGCGCACCCGGCGCCTCACGGCCTATCTCGCGTAGCGTCGCGCCCTTGGCGCGGGCATCCTCGAGCAGGCCGTTGAGGCGGGCCAGATGCCGGTCGTTGATCACCCAGGTGTAATCCTCGCTCGCTGGGCCGTCGGGGTAGGCGGCTACCACGGCCGCCTCGTAATGGGTGAGGAACCCGGCAAGGTCATCCTCATGGACGAGGGCATAGTCGGGCGCGATGCAGGTCTGGCCACCGCTTACAAGCTTGCCGAACACGATACCGGCGCAGGCGTGGTCGAGTGGATGGCCCTTCTCGACGATGACCGGCGACTTGCCGCCCAGCTCCAGCGTCACCGGTACCAGGTTCTCGCTGGCCGCCTGCATGACCTTGCGTCCCACCGCCGTGCTGCCGGTGAAAATAAGATGGTCGAACGGCAGGGCGGAGAAGGCGGCACCAACCGCCGCATCGCCGTTGACCACCGCCACCTGCTCCGCTGAAAACAGCGTGCGGAGTATCTCCTCGAGCAGGGCGTTGATCGTCGGGGTGAATTCCGACGGCTTCAACAGCACCCGGTTGCCGGCCGCGAGCGCCGTCGCCAGGGGCATCACGGCGAGCACCAAGGGGTAGTTCCACGGCGCCATGACCCCGACGACACCTAGCGGCTGGTACTCCACCCGTGCCGAGCCGAACTGCATATGAACGGCCACCTGGCGCTTTTCTGGACGCATCATGCGGCGCAGGTGCTTGTGCAGGTAGTCGATCCCGCTGATGGTGCTGCCGAGCTCCATGATGCTGGTCTCGTGGCGTGAGCGATGACCGAAATCGGTGTCGATGGCCTCCTCGAGCCGGGTGCGGTTGTCGATCAGCGCGGCGCGCAGCTTTGCAAGGTTGGCGCGCCGCTCGGCAAGCGAAGGCGCACCGTCGCGGCGATAGGCCGCGCGCTGGGCGGCGAGCAGCGGTGCCAGGTCGACGGCAGGCGAGGCGCTAGAGGCAGTGGTCACGAGCTAACTCCTAGTTTAGCTGCCCAGGCTATCCCCAGGCATTGCGTTGATCCAGCGCATGAGACGGATCATGCCTCGGTGATAAGATGAAGCCCAGAAACCATTACGACACCGCCCATACGGAAGGGTCAGTCTCACCGCCCCCATGTGATCAGAAGTGCCGACGTGCTGAAAGCAGTCATGATTAAAAATTAATTTAGATAATATAAAAACGACGATTGTCGAGAAGGCCCTTCTGCAGCCAGGTTGTGACGAAAGAACGCTATTCATCGAACCATGGCAGAAATCGTCGCTTTTCACAGGGAGCATGGGGCTTTGTCATCTCTGAAAACGCAATACCGCGTACATTGGCTGACCGGGCAGTTTTGCGAAGATAGCAAGGAGTCGATGTATCGACGATCCATCGACGACAGGGTGCGGTATGAGACCTGCCTTTCGCTGATACTCGCGGCCCTGGTCTTTGGCATGTTCGCCATTACGGACTACTACCTCCTAGGTCTGACGCGAGAATATTATCTATTGGTCACCATGCGTACCGTGGTGGTCAGTCTCTGCCTTCTCCTGGCATTCATCATCGCGCGCTGGGGCAGCTATTCCCACAAACTCTGGTTGCATGCGTTACCGCTCTGGATACTTGCGACGGGCATCATCTTGATCGTGCCCTTGCGGCCGGAGAGTCTCTCCACTCAGGTAACTGCCGTGGTCTTGGCCACCATGGCGTTCTATCTGCTGATCCCCAACCTGTTGACGGTGGTGACATTCGCCAGCCTCTATTTAAGCATCGCTTTCATGGTCTTTGCCGTACTGTTCGCCGGGATTACACCGGTGGAGACGCTGCGCATAGGCCTACTGCTGTGCATGACCAATGTCGTGGGGTTCTGTGCCTTGCTGCGTCTAGAGCGACTGCAGCGCAATCAATTTTTGCTTCTTTACGATGAGCGCGACCAAAATCGCCAGCTGCTCAAGGAGATAGCGCATCGCAAATCACTGGAAGAGCAGCTGCGGATGGTCGCCGAGCGGGATGAGCTGACGGGACTGAACAGTCGGAGCCACTTTACGAAGCGGGCCAGGGCACTGTTGCAGAGGTCGCGACTGGAAAAGGGGTCGTTCAGCCTTTTCATGATCGATGTGGATCATTTCAAGCGCATCAACGACACCTGGGGCCACAGTCACGGTGACTGGGTTCTGAGCAAGGTCGCGGAGGTCTGTGCGCACTCTCTCCGCCCCACGGACGTGATCGGCCGTTTCGGTGGTGAAGAGTTCGTGGTAGCCCTGCCCGATACCGACCCCGACGACGCTCGAATCGTGGCGGAACGCCTGAAGGCCAAGGTCGCCGAGCTTCCGTTAACGGAAGAGATGTGCGGGCTGAGCCTGAGCGTCACCATCGGTATTGCGACAGCGCGTGGAGAAGACGCCGACCTCGAGGCGCTGATCACGCGAGCAGACCGGGCGCTATACGTGGGCAAGCGCGACGGCAGGAACCGGGTGGTGATGTGCGGCGACGGGATCGCGGAGCAGTGAGTACAGACACCGCTCACCGGCCATGCTGTAACGTCTCGAGCATCGCCTGGCGCAGTGCCTCGGGCGGCTGGGCGCCCGACAGGCCGGTGGTGCCGTTGAAGATGAAGGTGGGCACGCCGCTCACGCCCAGGCGCCGCGCCTCATCGAGGCCGGCTTTTACCTCGGCCCGGCCCTGGTCGCTGGCGAGAAAGGCGGGGATGTCGATATCCGCTAGTCCGCCGTCTCGGGCGGCGTTGGCCAGTACTGCGCCGTCGCCGATGTCCTCCCCGTCGACGAAATAGCGCTGGAAGAGCGCGCCGACCACCGCCGACTGGACGCCATGCTCCCCGGCGAGCCAGATCAGCCGATGGACGTCGAAGGTATTGGGTGTTCGCGTCATGCGCTGATGGTGAATCTCGATACCGGCCTGTTCGGCGGCAGCCTCCACCTGGGCGTCGAGCGCCTGGGAGCGCTCCCAGGAGCCGAACTTGGCGGTACGGTAGTCACGCCGCGACAGGCCCTCGGCGGGCATATCGGGGTTCAGCTCGAAGGGGTGCCAGGCCACCGCTACGCTGACGTCCTCGGGCAGTTCCGCCAAGGCCAGGTCGAGGTGGCGTTTGCCGATGAAGCACCACGGGCAGATGGCATCGGAGATCACGGTGATGTTGACCTGGGGCATGGCAGCGGGTCCCTCGGCTAAGGTTTTCCCGCACCATACCATCCTCGGGTGTGATTCACGCCCCCAGCGACTATGCTGGGGAAGGCCAACAAAGGTCGTTCAGCCATATGGAGACGTTATGAAAAAGGGACATGCAGTACTGATCGGTATGACACTTGGGGCCTTCTCCCTGACGAGCATGGCCGAGGAGGGCAACGGCCCGACCGCCAGCGTCGAGTTCATCGATAACCACGGTGAAGTGGTGGGGGAAGGCACGATCGATCAGGGCCCGGCCGGGGTGCTGATCAACTTCAGCATCGATGGCCTGGACGAGGGCTGGAAGGCCATTCACATCCATAGCGTCGGTACCTGCGAGGATCACGAGGAGGGGTTCCAGGACTCTGGTGGCCACCTCAATCCCGATGACTCAGAGCACGGCTTCCTCAATCCTGACGGACCTGACGCCGGCGACCTGCCCAACTTCTACGTCCACAGCGACGGCAGCGCGATGGTCGAGATGTTCAATGAGCGGGCAAGCCTCGACGGTAGCGTCGGTGGCAACATGCTCGACGATGACGGCAGTGCGCTGGTCATCCACGAGAACCCCGATGACCACATGAGCCAGCCCATCGGCGGTGCCGGCGACCGGGTCGCCTGTGGCGTCGTGCAGGGCGGCTGATTCCACCACTCAGCGTGCCAACAACCCCTCGGCGAGCGCCTCGCCGAGGCGGTCGACGGCCAATGCCAGCTTCTCGTCGATGACGTGGAGGTACTCCGTCCAGTCGTCGACGTGGTGCAGCTCGGCCTTGCCGTCCGAAATGCCGCGCAGCACCACCAGCGGCACCTCGAAGCGCATGCAGGCGCGCAGGCAGGCGTAACTCTCCATCTCCACCATGTCGGCCGCAATCTCATCGTAGGCCGCGCCCGAGACGATATTGGCGCCGGTGGAGAGCGTGGCCTCATGAATGCCGGGGATGCGCAGCGGCAGCGGAAGCGTCGCCGGCAGGTCGAGAAAGGGCGTGATGCCCTTGGCGAAGCCCAGCGGCGTGGCGTCCATGTCGCGGTAGGAGACGCTGGTCGCCTGATAGACCTCGGTCTGCTCCAGCACCCGGCTGCCCGCCGAACCCAGCGACACCACCAGCTCCGGCAGGCGCCCGCGATGGGCCAGGCTAGCCAGCGCAGCGCTGAGCTCGACCGCCGCCTCCACCGGGCCCACGCCGGTCATGAACGGGGTAAAACGCTGCCTGAGATGCGGGCCGTACTCGGCCTCGGCCGCCATCACGAAGAGCACGCTGCGGCCGCCCAGTGTCGTCAGTTTGGGTACCATTACCCGCTCCGGCGGCTCTCATTGACATCATCCGCAAGCCAGGCCTTGATCAGGGATTGATAGGGCATGTCACGCTTGTTGGCTTCTACCTTGATGCGGTCGAGTAACGCTTCAGGAAGACGCAGCGAGATGGTTTTCGTGGATGGCTTCAGTTTCGGGAAAGAGGCGGGTTCTGCTTGGCTCCAGTCCACGTAGCCGGATGAGTCGTGGGTTTCCCAGAACTTCCGTTCCTCGGCTTCGGTCTTGAATTCAGGCGTCTTTTTTAGCTTGCTCATAAACGGCCCTCTCTTTGCGGTGCATGGCGCGAGCGGATATCACCCGTATCAACGTCCCACCCTGTCGCAACGTGAACGTGATGTGTAACTGCCGCGTGTCATCCGTCTCACCCAAGGCATGGAAACGGGCTTCCGCCTGGCTATGCCTGGCGTCTTCTAGAACCAGAAGCGGCTCATTGAAAAATATCGACTCCGCTTCGGACTGGCCGACGCCGTGTTTCTCCACATTCTTGCGGGAGTTGCCCTCGTCCCAGTCGAAGCCGGTAACTCGTGCCCAATTGATCATGAATGTATATTATCACCATATACAAAGGCGTCAATAAAGGCTGGCCCTTCCACAATCCTCACCCCCCCAATCTCAGCGGCTCCAACCTCCAGCCTTGCTCATCAGCCAGCAAGCGATCCGTTAGTCCGAGGTTATCCAGAAAGGCGTCATCATGCGACACCACCATCAATGTGCCCCGATAGCTACACAACATGCTTTCGAGTGCCTGTGCCGAGGGCAAGTCCAGGTGGTTGTTCGGCTCATCGAGCAGTAGCAGCTGCGGCGGCGTATCGGCGTAGAGTATGCAGGCAAGAGCCGCCTTCAAACGTTCACCCCCGCTCAGTGACCCACTGGGCGTCGCGATCTTCTGCGCATCGAGCCCCAGTTGCGCCAGGCGCGTGCGTTGCTCCGCCTCGCTAGACATGCGATTGGCTGACAGTAACTGCTCGAGCACTGTCTTTTCCGGGTCAAGGTTCTGCAGTCGCTGGTCCAGGTATGCACGCTCGGAGGTCACCTTGCAGGCACCGGTCAAGGGCGCCACCCTGCCTGCTATCGAGCGCAGCAGCGTGGACTTTCCACAGCCGTTGGGCCCGACGATAGCGATGCGCTGCTGCCCACTCACGATCAGGCTGATATGGCGGGTGGCGCCGGCTATGTAAGGCAGCTCCACGCCGTCCAGTTCGACTACGCGACGTTTTGCGGGCTGCGCAACGGGGATGTCATGCAGGGCGATCGGCGTCTGCTCTTCGACCTGCTGGGCGGCGTCCCGCACGCGCTGATTGAGCTGCGCCAAGCTGGCCGTCTGGTGCTTGCGCAGCGCGCCCGCCGATACGTCGCTGCGCTCTTTCTGCGCATCCAGCAGCACCTTGGCTTGATTGGCCTCCTTGCCGTGCCGTTTGCCGCGTGCCTGGCGCCGCTCCTGACGTTCCAGCTGCTTGTGCATCGCCTGTGCCTGGCGCTGGCGCTCGAGCTTACGCTCGGCCAGCGCTTCCTGGGCGGTCTGCCGCTCGTGTGCCTTGGCAGCGGCATAGAACGAGTAGTTGCCCCCGTAGCTGTGCAGCCCCAGAGAAGAGAGCTCCACGATGCGCTGCATGGATTCCAGCAACTGCCGGTCGTGGCTGACCACAATCAGCCCACGCGGCCAGCGTCGCAGCTGTTCGATCAGCGCTTGGCGGTTCGGCCGGTCGAGATGGTTGCTCGGCTCATCGAGGATCAGAAAGTCCGCTCCCGAGAGCATGGCGCCAATCAGCGAAACTCGCATCGCCTCACCGCCGCTAAGAGCACCTGCGGGCGTTTCGGCGTCAAGGTGGCTCAGGCCATTGCGCTCAAGCTCCAGGCGCAGCCGCGGCTGGATGTCCCAGTCATCGCCCACGGCATCGAAGTCCTCCGCTGCCGTGCTGCCTGACTCGATGCGCGCCAGCGCATCCAGCGTGTGCCGTAACCCCGCCAGCTTTGCCACGGTTGCATCATCAGGATGCGCCACTAGCTGGGCGAGGTAATGGACTCTGCCGGAACGCCGACAGTGCCCGGTGGTGGGCTGAAGTAATCCAGCAAGGATGCGTGCCAGCAAGGTCTTGCCCACGCCATTGCGTCCCACGAGCCCCGTCGGGCACAGGTTGAACTGCTCGTTGAGGCCGGAGAAAAGTTCTTTACCGTCTGGCAGAACGAGGGATACGTCCTGAAGTACGAGATGGGGTTTCGTCATGCGCTATTCCTGCGATGCCTAGTCCTCCCCCTGCGATAGGGGCCGGTGGAGACTGGCCGTCATACCGACGGCGGCATCAATGGCGCATTGGACGAACACCTCATGATGAAGGGTGATGATAGGAGTGTAGCGCACCCCTCAGCTGTCAGAAAACCCGGATCTCAGCGACTTGCCGGCCAAGGGCTGCCTGGAGAAACTGCCGGGAGGAGGGCGAAGCACGCGCTACCAAGTGGTGGAGGCTGCCCCGCCCCTGCCCCGTGAACGGACAGGGGCCTTTAAACCTACTGGGGAGAGACCATGATGGAGCGCCTGATTCCATCGGCTGCATTGAAGACGCGGCAGGAAAATAACGGGGTGCCCGGGGTTATTGGCTACGCTCAGAGGACCCCGCCACCACCGAGAACAACGACATGGCTCGCAGAACGCTTGGTTCCGTTTTTCTGGCAGCGGCGCTCTGCCACCCCTTCGCAGCCCTCGCGCTGCCGGACGGGGAAGGCCGGGAGACGGTCGAAGCCGTTTGCGCTGCCTGCCACGGCGTCAACCTGATTGAGCGCAGCTCAGGGTACTCCCACCAGGAGTGGGACTTTCTCATCTCCACCATGGTCGACCTGTCGGGCGCTCCCGACCAGCAGGAAGACATCCCCGGCTACCTGGCCGAGCACTTCCCGCCCAGCGAGAACCGGGCAGCGACGCCGGTCGATGGCCCGCTGGGCATCCAGTTCGAAGAGTGGAAGGTGCCCACGCTGGGGCAGCGCTCTCGAGATCCGGTCGAGGCACCGGACGGCAGCATCTGGTGGGTAGGGCAGTGGCTGGACATCCTCGGTCGGATCGACCCCGAGACTGGCGAGATGGAAGAGTTCGATTTGCCCTCGGGCGCACGGCCCCACTCGGTCAATATCGGCCCCGACGGCGCAGCCTGGTACACCGGTAACCGCAACGCCACCATGGGGCGATTCGACCCGCAAACCGGCGAGATCACCGAATATCCCATGCCCGACGAAGCCGCGCGCGATCCGCACACCGCCGAGTTCGCGGAAGACGGTATTCTCTGGTTCAGCCTGCAGCAGAGCAACATGATCGGCCGGCTGGACCCGGAAACCGGAGATGTACAGCTGGCCACCAGCCCGCGTGAAGGCTCGCGTCCCTATGGCCTGAAGATCGCTGCGGATGGCACGGTCTGGGTCTCATGCAACGGGGCGAACTGCCTGCTGCGCGTCGATCCCGAATCGATGGAAGTGAGCGAGATCACCTTGCCCGAGGCCGGCACTACGGTGCGCCGGCTCGACATCGACGCAGATGGCATCATCTGGTGGGTCAATTCCGGGCTGGGCCGGCTGGGGCGTTACGACCCCGACAGCGGTGATATCCAGGAGTGGGACTCACCCAGCGGCCCGAGCTCTCACCCCTACGCCATCGCCATATTCGACGGGGCGGTCTGGTATAACGAAAGCGGCGTGCGGCCGGACATGCTGGTGCGCTTCGAGCCTGAGGCGGAAACCTTCCAGAGCTGGCCGATCCCCTCAGGCGAGGTTTATGCCGGTATCTTGCGCCATATGCGCACCACCCTCGACGGTGAAGCCCTGCTGATCCATCAGAGCGGCACCAACCACATTGGCAGGGTGACCGTGGACGGTAGCGATCCGAAGTAGGCGGGCCTTCAACAACGTCGCAGGAAGTGCTGTTACGCTGCTTCATCCAATTCAGATGAACATGAGCAAAAAAGGACACTACATGAAGCAGTATGCCGTTATCGCCTACGACTACACCGACCCCGAAGCGCTGGATCGTCGCATGGCAAATCGCGAAGCGCATTTGGCCGGGATTCGCCAGCTCACCAAGAGGGGGAGTTTCCTCAGCGGCGGGGCGATTCTCAATGAACAAGGCAAGATGATCGGCTCGAATGCCCACTTCCAGTTCGCCGACCGGCAGGCCTTCGATGCCTGGCTCGCCACCGAGCCTTACATGACCGGCCGCGTATGGGAGCACGTCGATATCAAAGAGGTGCGGCTGTTCGATCCGCATGTGTGATCATCTCGACACAGCCCTCACTCCACCAGCCGCAGCTCGAGGACATGGCGAACTCTCTCACCGTCCCACTCATAGCCAAGGTGGCGGCCCTGCCAGGTAGCCGACAATACCGGCGGGCGTAGCACCGCGGCGCACTCACCATCCGGATCACGAACGCTTGGGTAGGCAATCCCATCGGCATGGGCCTCCCAGGCCTTGCGGCCAAACGCCTGGCCAGCGCTCCAGTCATCTGGGACCAGCAGAGGGGCGGCCCCAGGAGGATTACCGCGCAAGTCGAAGAGTTCGCCCTCAAGGTCTGCCAGGTAGACCCGCTGTTGAAGCTGCATGGGCGATTCATTGGATTCCTGCATGAAGCGCTCGGCGCGATAGCGGGTTTCTGCGATGGCCGTGGCCTCGGTCAAGGCACAGTAGTAAGCGCCAAAGGAGCCGTCGGTGAACCGTGAGCCGTGTTCGCTAAAGTGACAGAACGCCGCCATTACCGGCGTCCACCCGGGGCCGTATCGGCGGTCCTCGTCGCGTACCAGGTGAATTGCCCCGGTCTGCTCGCGCAGACGCGCCGAGGTCTCGCCCTCAAGTTCCTGGAGCAGATCCCAGTCGTCAGCTGCTGCAACCCGCTCGAACAAGTCGATAGGCGGGAAACGCGAAGGAATGATCCGGTAGCAAGGGCGCCAGCAGACAGGGGACAGCGGAAACGTCATGCATGGCCCCCACCTCGGGCTGCATCAAGGTGCTGGCGTACCACATAGAGATCTTGCACCAGGCCGCTGCGCAGCCGATCCAGAGGTGGCTGGCCTGAAAACAGGGGGTTGCGATTGGGCCGGCGCAACCAGGAATCCGCGGCATCGGCCCGCGGCAGCAGGATCTGAAGGGCCTTGTAGATCCCCAGGATCAATGACATGCGCTCAAGCTGATTGACGTCGAGCCGCGCCGCCGTGGGCTGCTTGCGCCAGCGCCGATAGGTCGACTCAGGCACGCCAAGGAGCAAGGCGGCTTCCTGCTCTTTCAACCCCCAGTCGTTGGCGATGTTGGGGTAGGTACGCATCGCCGCCGCGCTCATGTGATGGCGCTTTTCGACGGGTAGCAGAGTTAGGGCCATGACAACCTCCTTCGCCAAGTGGCGGATATGCGTAATTATCGCTCAAATGGCGATATTGCGCCAATGGTTGGACTGCATGCCGAACGCCTCGGCAAAAGCGATGCTGCGACAGCCTATCCCTCGAGCAGCCCCAGGCCGCCACCCATGCTAGGCTAAGCCATGGGCAGAAATAGTGATCAGCTTCCCGAAGGCTCGACGTTGCAGAGGTGGGGCAAGATGGACAGAACCAAGACGCTACAGCTGTTGCGAGAGCACCTGCCGTCTCTATCCAGCGAGTATGGCGTCACCTCGTTGGCGCTTTTTGGCTCCATGGCGCGCGATGAGGCTCGCGACAACAGCGATATCGATATCCTGGTGAGCTTCGACGGCCCGGCGACTTCGGCTCGTTATTTCGGGGTGCAGTTCTACCTGGAGGATCTACTGGGCCATCCAGTAGATCTAGTGACCGACAAGGCGCTTCGTCCCGAGCTTAGGCCCCATGTTGAGCGTGAGGCATTGCGTGTCTGATTCTCGTCCCAAGCTGATAGAGATCGTCGATTGCGTTGGAGAAGCGCCCCAGCCTCGCGAGCCTGAGCAGCCGGATCAGCTTGAGCAGACGTAACGCGAAAGCGTTTACTGCCCCCATGGTGAGGAAGAACGGCAAGATAGCGAGCAGGTCGATGATCGCCCATGGGCTGACCATAAAGCGTAAGCGCCCGGCCAGCCCGCGATAGCGAGGATCTTCCCCAGCCGCGATCACGCGCGCGACGTACTCGACCAGGAAAGCCAAGGCCAGCGCTGCCTCGGCGGTGACGAAGAGGCTTGGAGCCAGCGCTCGGACTACCGGCTCCGTCTCCAGAACAGTCAGTGCCGTTGCGAGGATGATCAGACCGGCTATGAAGCGGTTGGTGATCGATAGTCCAGGGGAGTCACGAGCGGTGGGCTCGAGCATCAGGTAAAGGCGACGGCGCCAACTCTCATAGGCGCTGGTTTTGTGGCTATCAGGTGGCCGCATGCATTTCCCCTATATCGTCGCCAGCCTGAAGGACGGATACCTAGGCGCCCGTTGATGGCAAGAATGGGACAAACCATATTTAAGTGCTAGTGTGAAACACAAAGCAACATAACGATACAACCAAAACGCAATGGATGGCCCCATGGCAACGGCTTCCACAGAGCCCCGCATCACCTTGCACCCGCACGCCCGACGCGTGCGAGTCATCATTGATGGCACCCTACTCGCCGACACCACCCGCGCTATCGAGCTTCGCGAACGCGGCTACCCGCCGCGGCAATATATCCCCCACGAAGACGTACGGATGGAGCTGCTGATGGCCTCCGATACCGTTACCCATTGCCCCTTCAAGGGCAATGCTGCGTATTTCTCGTTTGGTAACCGGACCAATGTGGCGTGGAGTTATGAGCGGCCGTTGGAGGGTATGGAGGAGATTGCGGGTAGGTTGGCATTCTATGAGGAAATAGTGGAATGACAGCTGACGACCCAAAGCTGACATGCCGGCAAAGACAGCAAGCGCGTACATCGGGGATATGCAGCATGTGCGATGATTGGTGTTATGCAGCCGATTTATACATAATGCTGAACAGTTAGCGATAAAGGGATAGGTATGCCAACGGAAACGAAAGCCACTCTAGATCTGAACTTGACGAGGGCAGGCTACTTTTTAGATTTGCATCAGTCAGTACATGGTGGTGGGCAAGGCGCTCCTCGTAATCCGGTGCGAGAGTTGCCGAGAGCTGCAGTTGTGTTTGCAATTGGCGGGTTCGACTCGTATCTGTCCGACGTGTCAGCAGAAGTGATAGTTAAACTTTTGCAACGAGATTTGCCCGAGGCACAAGTTAGGGATATGCTAAAACGTGTTCAAAGCGAAATCCCGACACTCCCGCTCGAGCTTTCTCTTGTGCCAGACCATGAAGACCGAGTTCATCGAGTCCAAGAGGCTGTTGCGGACCACTTTCACAATAGGGTTAGTAATCACGGCAAAAAAGCCGCATCTAGAACAGTTGAGTTGCTTGGCGGAAAAGCGCAGAATTTGTGGAGTTCTCTGAATGGCTGCGGCTTTGCAAATGCAGCGGAAGAGTTGGAAGAGTGGACAATAAAGCGACATGAAATTGTCCATCAAGGAAAAACAGTCAGAGTGCATCGCACCCAAGCACGAAGCTGCATAAATTTAATCAGTGAAATAGCCGATCGAATAGATAATCAGGCAAGTCAAACATTGGCCCAGTAAATCGCTAACCAGGCGCCCCAGCCGTCCGATACAGCGGCGACTGAGCTTAGGCTTTAGAATCGATTCGTTCAAAATGACGAGGTAAAGAACATGGCAAGATGCACTGCACCAGTACAAGGTCATCGCTCAGCGGCTGCTGCAGCTGCCTGCCCTGCATGCGGTGGCCGCTTCCATGGCTATAGCAGCTACAGATCATACCCATCCCCGTCTTATGACTCCTCGTTGGGGAGCAGTCGGAGTAGTAGTGGAGGCTCCGCCCATAGCACAAGGCCTAGCTGGTCACCAGCTGGTTCCTCTGTTGGGTACACGCCTTCCGAGGTGCGAGCACTTAAGCCAATCCGGCGCAGCGTCGAGGAGCGAGCGAAGCTGCCTGAACGTCGGGACGTATTTCTTTGCCATGCGTGGGACGACCGGAAGGGGGCTGCAAAGGAGCTTCACGACTTACTTGAAGCGCTCAACGTCTCAGTATGGTTCAGCGAAAAGGATGTCACGCTCGGAGCGCCATTACTCCGCGAAATCGATAAAGGACTGGCCAGGTCGAGAGTCGGGATCGTTCTGGTAACTCCTGCGTTTCTTAGCCGTATTAAAGCAGAGGGTATCGCTGACAAAGAGCTTTCAACACTCCTGGCTCGTGACCTTCTCGTTCCTATAGTGCACGACACAACTTATGAAGCACTCCGCGATGTCAGCCCGTTACTTGGCTCGCGAAGTGGTCTTAGCACGGCGGAAGGTTCGATGTCGGATGTCGTGGACAAACTCGCCGAGCTGGTCACCGTCTAGCGATCTAGTGTTCAAACAAGAAGTAGCAGCACAACAGCCAATAATCCACGCCTTTTATGTTACTCGCCATTGCTAAACTTAACACAAAAGGCACTTCGAGCTGACTGTGATTTCACTGGGCGTTATTCATCAGGAAGATCACTATGGGCGCTTCTGGCCGAATGATGAATGTTAGTCTATGCTGATGGAGCCAGGTTGGCAGCTGGCGCACTATTTTGAAAAAAGGCATCAAGATAGACTGGAAAGTCAAGTTATACCTTTACCTGTCCGGAATTTCTTTAATTATATAAGAAGATGGACGTGATGTGATCCAGGCCACCGAGGTTATCGAAATGCCATCCGAGTCCGACAGTTCCGATCATCATCGTCAGCGTTCAGAATTCATCCGAAACTTGGTTCAGAAAACACAAAAAGCGCAATCCACGAGGGATGATGCCCACGGCATCCCTAAGACGATCATGCAGTTTTGGCACGATATTTCGGAACTTCCGGAAGACGTCGCAGAATGCATCTCGTCTTGGTCAAAGTGGGAAAGCCGCGGCTTTGTACATAGACTTTTCGATAGGCAGAGTGCTGAAGATTTTATCAGTCATACGCTCGGTCATGAGCATGTACTGGCGTTCGGTCGCTGCTACCACCCTGCCATGCAAGCCGACTATTTTCGACTATGCTACATATTCGTGGAAGGTGGGCTGTACGTCGACGCTGATGATGTCTGCATTGCCTCAGACATTAGTTTTTTGTTTCGCGGTCCGCAGCTTAAAGTCCAGCCGCTTTGCTACGACATCGATTTGGACACGATGATTGAGCCTGCAGATTTTTTAAAGAAATCGTCTCAGCCTAAAAATTGGATTTTCTATGTCAATAATAATCCGCTTGTCGGCAGAAAAGGAGACCCCATCGTCGAACGATCTTTGATGAGATCGACGAGACGATTGAATGAAGCCCGAAGGGGCGAGCTTCTTGAGATCCAGTCGGCAACCGGGCCAGGGAACTTGTCAAGGACCATCTTTGAGATGGGGAAGGTCTCGGATATTGAAGGTGATTTATTGATTCTGAAAGACTGGGAAGCGACTGCAATTTCAAAGTGGCCACTCAGCTACCGCGGCGATGCGCGAAACTGGCGTCATTCCAATCAAAGGTCGTTTGACGTGTCCGAAGAGAGTGCGAAATGAATCTCTCACGACCTCTGCGTGGCGCACAGCGTCTGGTTCATTCACTACTGATAAAATGCCGCACTTTTCTGCCCCGGCAGCGGTGTGTTGCATTTGGCCCGATTAGTGAGATAGGTAGTTCACAGATCAATGACATTTACGTCATCAATCTGGATCGACAGCCCGATCGCTTGGCAGCCGTTCATTGCGAGCTTGCCCGCATTTTAGACGCGGCTGGCAATCCCCTTACACGACGATTGATTCGGCACCCGGCGTTTGACGCACAGGCGGACGGCTTCGTAGGAAGCGAGATACCTGAATTAGTTTCTTACTACACTCTAGCTGACCAACTGTTTGTTGAGCCACAGCCTCAGACACTCCCGGCCGGATTCGATCTGGATCGCCCAATTGGGATGAGCGATGCAGAGGCCGCTGTCGCCCGATCGCATGTAGACGTCTGGAAGAAAGTTGCAGCATCGAACTCGTCGTATGCGCTAGTGCTAGAGGACGACGTGTTATTCGATCACAGATTCGGGAGACTCGTCGATCAAGCGTGGGGAGAACTTTTGGAGGATGCTGACGAAGCTGAAGCGGCATTTGACGTTCTCTACGTTTCATACAAGGAAGTTAGGTACGGTGCCCCAAAGGTGCTGGTTTCACCAAGCGTGTATCGTCCTGAACGCGGCCTTTGGTATTTATCCGGATACGTGCTCTCCAGACGGGGGGCGCAGCGTCTGCTCAGGTTACTCCCGTGCCGCGGCCCCGTTGACCTCTGGATCAACCACAAATTTCGGGATCTTGAAGTGCGAGCCGTCCGGCGATCGGTTATCAGCCAGAGACTTGATTATCAGTCGACAAATTTGTACTCGATTCTTCCTGCACTGAGCCAGATCGGTGTGCTTAACGACGAAACGCCTGGAACTTTTAACCAACGGCCTACTGTATTTCCTGTATTCGTATTGGGTGCTGCTGGCTCCGGCCTCTCATCACTTGCAATGGCGCTGTCCATGCTGGGCTATCGTTGCTGCAGTGACCTTGATGACTTGCCTGAGAGCGAGATGTCCGCCTTGCTCCATGGCCAAGCTAGCCGTCGGTTCGACGCTTATGTAAATATTGCTTCACTCACTTCTCATATTACTGTGCTACGGCAGAAATATCCTAGTGCCAAGTTTATAGTTTTAGTTGGCCCTCTAGATGGCGGGGGTGAAGCTTTCGACGTGCTCAGCACCCTTGGAGACGACGTGCTCAGTCTTTCCGGGGATGACAGTCCGAGCTGGCGTTCGCTCTGTGAGTACCTTCACCTTGCGCCACCAAGTGCTTCATATCCTATCGTACCTGATGTGGGGCTCCGGAAGATTCGTCGGCACGGAGCCGATAGATCACCGTCCCGAACCGCGAGTCAGCGGCGGCACGATAGGTCACCTTGGATCGTACCTCCGCGTGACAACTGGACGGGGATTGATGTCAGTCCGTCTAATGTGCGAACTATCGGTGAGGAGCTTTGGGTGAGATTTCAGGATGATCTAAATGTAGTGGACCTGTCGCGTTGGATGTTCCGAGACGATACGTTTCCCGGAAATCTCGGACTCTTCCGGCCCGGAAATGTAACCATGGCGCCGGATGGTGGCGCTATCCTTACCGTTCGGCAAGAACCGCTGGGCGTCCGGGATTTGA
The DNA here is from genome assembly GCA_001971685.1 of Halomonas sp. 1513. Lineage (NCBI taxonomy): Bacteria > Pseudomonadati > Pseudomonadota > Gammaproteobacteria > Oceanospirillales > Halomonadaceae > Halomonas > Halomonas sp. 1513. The sequence goes on along the minus strand of CP019326.1, from coordinate 3,382,738 downwards.
GCGCTGCATCTATCTCGAGTAGGGGCCGCTTCCTCTTCGGCCGCTTTGAAGCGACATTTCAGGCCACGAATGTGCCAGGCCTCGTGACCGGATTCTTCCTCCACCGCGATTCACCACGACAGGAGATCGACATCGAAATTACTGGCGACCGACCGGATCGCCTCCTAGTCAACGTCTTCTACAACCCAGGGACAGAAGGGGCGAAGTACGACTACGGCTATCGGGGCTCACCCGTGAGCATCGCCTTGGGGTTCAACGCCTCCAAGGGACTCCATACCTACGCGATTGAGTGGGGGCTAGATGAGATCCGCTGGTTCGTTGACGGCGTCCAGGTACATCGCCGTGTTCTATGGAATCCAACACCCATCCCCCATCTTCCTATGACATTGCATGTAAACACGTGGCCGACGCGCTCGAGAGAGCTTGCTGGGCGTCTGGCTGTTAGAGCGCTTCCCGGCACAGCCTGCATCCGCCAGATCACCGTTGACGCAATCAATGGAGACGTTGATTACCAACGGAGCCCTAATTTTTTTACTCTTATCCCCCAGCAAGAACTTGTCAGTGATCAGTCATAATATCGCCGATATGATCGGCACGGTCCATTAAAGAAAAGTGATACAAGTTATCAGGTATCTGTCCATTGACTGTAGTCGCTTGTGACATCGCCCCTACAAGTCGTTACGATTCACTGTTTTAAGGTGCATGACAAGATGGCTAACCTTTCTAACACTGTTTCAAAACCAAAATGCCAGCGTGGACCTAGCACATGACATGTCCGCTCCTGGCCGTGAGAGGAACTTCAGTCTACGCTGATGGGATGGCTGAGGTAGTTGACTACCCAGAGCAGCCCTCCCGACAAATGCTGAACAGTTAGGCTCTATGATCTGCCCACATTGGAAAACAGTACTGAGCGCCCTCCTTGTCCCTCTGGTAGCGATTTTTGGCTCGTACATAGCCTACAGACAGTGGAGAACAGCGCAGAATAAATTGAAGCTTGACCTCTTTGATAGGCGCGTTGCCATCTACGAGGCTGCACGCCACCTAATCGTTTCAGCCAGAGGGTCGGGGCGTGTATCTCAAGTGGCAGAGTTCAAGTACCAGTCAGGTATCCGAGGTGCTCGGTGGCTTTATAACGAAGAGATCGTCAAGTATCTTGAAGAGGATATCTGGCATAAGGTGGTTGACCTTGGTACCCTTGAATCCGAACTCGATAACCTTCCAGTCGGAGAGGAGCGCACGAGGATCATCCGTGAGCAACGAGAGATCAAGGACTGGCTTGCCGATCAGCTCCGAGTCCTGGAGCAAAAAGTCGCACCGTTTCTTGTGCTCCGTCACTGAGCCTAACAAAGCGCTGCTGTCGGACAATTTTCCGCTGCTCTCCAAAATTGCCGCAGAGCGCGGCATTAGAGCGCTCGACAAATGCTAAAGGGACAAAAGTGCTAGAAATTCGCTTTCTCTCTCAGAATCAATTCAAAGTTACTGAGGCCCGTTCGATTCTTGAAAACACCGGGGTGTCCGTGGTTCCAATACCGAGCAAGGTAGAGGAACTGCAAACAGAGGACTCGAAGCGTTTAGTCAAGGACAAGGCTATCAAGGCATTCAAGCAAGTCGGTCGCCCGCTTTTTGTGGAGCACACAGGGTTGTATATCGACTACATGAATGGCCTGCCTGGTGGTTTAACTCAAATATTCTGGGATAATCTTCAAGCGGACAAATTTTGTCAGCTGTTTGGCGCGGCCTCTCAGAGCTCACTCGAGGCAAAAACCATAATCGGATTTATTGATGGTCAAAAGTTTTTCTCATTTGAAGGAGCTATTCGTGGCCATGTGGCGAGTGAGCCACGAGGGGATAGGTCATTCCAGTGGGATTGTGTCTTCGTTCCTGAAGGGCATAATTCTACCTTCGCGGAAATGGGCGAGTACAAGCATAAGATCTCAATGCGAAGACGTGCTTTAGACCAGTTCTCAGAATTCTTGAAGAACCGGGGGATGGTATAGATGCAAGAACTAGCGGCGGCGATTAGAGAAAAGAGGGCCGTTCTGTTCGCTGGAGCGGGACTCTCAATGAACTTGGGTTTGCCTTCTTTCGGAAGGCTAATCGACAAGCTTGCTGTAGATCTGGATTTTGATCCAGAGGTCTTTCACAGTTGTGGCGACTATCTCGCACTGGCAGAATTTTATTATCAGAAGAAGGGAAGTTTGGGGCCGCTGAGAAGTTGGATGGACACAACTTGGCATTCAGGTGACATTGACCTAGAAAGATCCGATATTCATAAGACTATTGTCGAGCTCGAATTTCCAACGATCTATACAACTAATTACGACCGTTGGATCGAGAGGGCTTTTGAGCTGTGGGGAAAGGACTTTTGCAAAATAGCGAGCGTTTCGGATCTCGCGGCGGCACACGATTCTCTCCCACAAATCGTCAAGCTACACGGGGACTTCGACGATGACGAATCCATCGTTTTGACGGAGTCAAGCTACTTTGATCGACTGGATTTTGAGTCGCCTCTGGACATCAAGCTGCGTAGTGATGTTCTGGGTAAAACAATCTTGTTTCTTGGCTATAGTTTGTCCGACATTAATATCCGGTATTTGCTGCACAAGCTACAGAAGCAGTGGACACAATCATCAAATGGCAAAGGGCGTCCAAAGTCTTACATCTTCCTTACGAAGCCCAACATTGTTCAAGAAGAACTGCTGAGAGCTAGAGGGGTTACTCCGATTGTGGCTGAGTCTGACGACGCTAAGGAAGCGACGCTATCGTTTCTGAAGGAGTTAATGCATGAGGCATATGGTAAGACCGCTGCTCTCTAACAATTATCCCCAAGGGCCATCAACAATCTGCGCTCGTACATCGCTATGCTTTTGATGCCCCTTAGCATACCGTTAGTTTCAAAGGAGACACCGTGAAGAAGAAGGGATATCGCATAGCGCATGAAGCCTCTTTGGTAGTTTCTGATGAATATACAGGCTTACATGGTTATGAAGAATACAACGCTGCTGTAGCTCACGCTTGTGATTTAATACGAGCATCATATGCTTTATTTATGAATCGTAGCTTCGCTCCTTCTCTTTTCCTATCTATCACTATATTTGAAGAGATTGCCAAAATAAAAGCTGGTCACATGCGCTCGTGGAAAGGCGAACGAGAAAAAGTAAATCGAGGAAGAGACCCTCTCTTTCATCACGGCAAGAAACATAAGATTTCGGTAGACCCTATTTACTTAATTGGTGATCGCATTGCCAACAGTATTGGGAATGAAAGAGCCAAGGAAATATTTGAAGGTTATGAGTCGGGAATCTATTCATCGCTCAGGGAAGAGTCGCTGTATTTTGCGCGAACTAATAAAGGATTGCATATACCAGCACAGAGTATAAGTCTTAGTCTGGCTGCGGAACACCTGCTGATTGCTATCGAAATCTTCAGTGATGAATTCTGGGGGATGACTGCTGAAGCATCGGAAGCTTGTGATGCAACCGATCAATTATACTCGGAAGTCGAGGCTATGCTTAAGAATAGCTAACAAGTAACTGCAGAGGATCAAATTTCTCTGCGCTAAATTTTTTCGCTGAGCTGGGCGTTATTTCTGAATGACCGCTTCTGGCCGGATAGCGACGGCATAGCACCTATGCCGTCGTTAGCTCCTGTTAGACCTCTGTCTGCTCAGCTATGATCAATGCGTCATCCACCTCAATCCCTAGGTATCTGACGGTGCTTTCGAGTTTCGTGTGGCCTAAGAGCATTTGAACGGCTCTCAGGTTTTTCGTTCGGCGATAAATTAACGATACCTTGGTGCGTCGCAACGTGTGAGTACCATAGGCCGAAGGCTCCAGGCCAATAGCGGTTACCCAGTTTTTAACGATGCGCGCGTACTGCCGCGTAGACATGTGACACTATCTACTCCGGCGACTTGGAAACAAGTAGTCATCTTTACGGAGATCTGCGAGCTGCATCCACTCTTCTAAGACAGTGCGAGTCTGCTCGGTTATCTCAAACTGTACTGGCCTCTTCGTTTTCTGCTGAGTGACGATGGCTCTTGAAGACACATGGTTGCCATGGGATATATCTCGGACGCGTAACTTGACTAAGTCACAGGCGCGCAGTTTGCTATCGATCGCTAGCTCAAATAGCGCCAGATCTCGAGCCTTATCAGCAAGCTGCAGCCTGACACGTATGGCCCAAATGTCTTTGAGGCGAAGCGGGGTTTTCTGACCAACCAGCTTGCCTTTGTTCCAAGCCTTGCGGGTAGCAGTATTTGAAGTGTTCATGGTATGGACCTCCTCGGGTGGAATGTATAGGATGGTCCAGAACATGCTCAACGTGTGCTGGAGCCGGTAGTCAGTCGCTCTTCGACCCAAAGCGGCTGTTCCGGAAAGTGCAGCAGGCGTGCGAATTTGGGATATACATGCCTCATGTAAATTAATAGGTGTAACGATTAAAGGATTGCGGGGTTTTTGGCAGGCGGCATTTGCCGGACACACGTGCCGACACGCTCACCTAATCATAGCGCGCACCGTCTAAACACGCTATTAGACAAGTCAAGAGAGGGGGGTGTTTCCATGGATGACAAGGAACTGACGACCGGCAGAGCTGAAGAATTTATTTTTCATGATTTAACAGTTCTAAAGCACGAAGATAAATGGAAGCGCTATTGCCGAGTTGTAGCGAATGCCATGAGTGCCATTCCTTGGGTCGGTACCATGTTTACGGCTGGAGCTTCAGCGCACAGCGAAAAGCAACAAGGGAAAGTTAACGAACTATACGAAGAATGGCTGAGAGTGCACAAAGCTAAAGTTGAAAACCTTATGGTCTCCTTGGACGATGTTGCTGGTCGCTTGGAGTCGGTTCACGATGATTATGAAGAGCGAATTCAGTCAGAGGAATACCTTGGTCTTGTGCGCAGGGCATTTCGGCCTTGGGATAGCGCAGAGACGCAGGAAAAAAGGGAGTATGTGGTCAACCTAATATCTAACGCCGCAGCTTCTCATCTCTGCCCAGATGACCAAGTTCGGTTATTCAACGATTGGTTAGACACTTACCACGAAATCCACTTCAAAGTAATACGTGAAATTTATCAACAGCCTGGAGTCACTCGACTCGAAGTATGGCGTTCAGTCAGCGATACAGTGCCACGAGAGGACAGCCCAGAAGCGGATCTCTTCAGGCTTCTAATTAGAGATCTGAGCACTGGTGGAGTAATTCGACAATATCGTGAAACGACCTATGACGGTCGTTTCGTGAAAAAGCCACCGTCCAAGGGGCGCACTAAAGGCACTGGATCAAGCACTATGGAATCGGCGTTTGAAGATACTAAACAATATCAATTGACCGAGCTCGGTAAGCAGTTTGTTCACTACACAATGAATCAAGTGGTTCAGCGGATCGGAAATGCCTAACCAAAGGCTACAGCCGACCGGTTTTTCGCTGACGCTTCAAACCGACGGCTGAGCCCCGACATTGTATCAGACCTATCTAAAAGACAGGTTTTGGCCGATAGCTGCTGTATGCAATGTGGTCGTTTTCTTTACACGCAGTGAGCACCCCTCAACGAGGCCCTGGAGGGGTGCTTTTGCCTAAAGAAATCCCGTAAACATTTCTACGTACAGAAAACGACCGTCTAAGGAGAGCATCCCATGAGCATTTCACGCGTTGGTGTCTGGGTCGGTACCGGCAACCTCTCGGTTCAACACTCTCATTCAGCACCCTGATGAATGAGGCGGGTGTAATGGGTTGGTCGCTTCAGTTGAACTTCCAGAGCTGAAGCAGGGGCTCCTTGAGGCCATTGCGCCTGGCTAGGTATTCGGCATCTCGCCGGGCATTAGCTGCCTGCATGAGGCTCATCGGCCCCTCGTCTGCCTGGCATTGCTCTAAGGCTATCGCTGGTCTTTCCGCGTTGGCGTTGTTGCTGTGCAGTAAGGCCCTGGTAATTTTTCTGGCTGTGCGATGAGTGATCATGAGTTCCCCCGCTTCGATGAAACTTGCGCCACCGTGCCTTAGACAGATTCGCAGGCCTTTCTTACTATGCGCCTCCGTCTACAGACCTACCGTAACAATAATACACAATCAGTTACATTAAAAGCGGATTTAAGCGCTTTTCACTGCGGAAGTTTTCGTATCGTCCAAGGATTCGTAAGCCTGCCGGGGCGGTGTGCTCGATCGGTGGTAGACAACCAGGATTTTGCTGCAGCGTAAGCAATGGGATGGAGTCCTCCTCGCCCTACCCCGGCAGCCATGGCCCGTGAGGCGCGGCCGGAGCTGCCGTCCGATAGGTCGGATAGACCCTTAGGCAAGGGTATTCACGCTCCTTGAAGGTCCCCAAAAGGCCAAAAATCACGATTATGGCGCTTAATCTTGGCCTGATGTTATCCCCAACCCACTCACCCTTACGACCTCCCTCGTCACCGCTTCATCCAACATCCCACGTCCAGTCTCCACCAGCGTCAGCCAGTGCTTGGCGCGGGTGATGCCGGTGTAGACCAGCTCGCGGGTGAGGATGGGGTTGGGCGCGTCGGGGAGCAGCAGGGCGGTGTGGGTGAATTCCGAGCCCTGGGATTTGTGTACCGTCATGGCGAACACGGTTTCCACCGCCTGCAGGCGGCTGGGCAGCACCCACTTGATGTCGCCGCTGCCGTCGCTTGCCGGGAAGGCGACGCGTAGCAGGGTGCGGCTTGGGTGTTCGGTGGTGCTGCGGGCCTCGGGCACGGCGAGGGTGATGCCGATATCGCCGTTCATCAGCCCCAGGCCGTAGTCGTTGCGGGTGACGAGCACCGGGCGGCCTTCAAACCAGCCCTGTTCCAGCTCCAGGTCGCTGGCCTTGAGCCAGCCGGCGCGGCGCAGCGAGCGGCCGATTCTCGGATTCAGTCCCTCAATGCCCCAGGTGTCTTTCCTCAGCGCGCACAGCAGCTGGAAGTGGCCGTGGGCGGCGAGCACCTGGCGCGCCCAGTCGTCATAGGGCTGGCGCGCTTCGCCATCGCCGAAGTAGGGCTGTGCGGGGCGCGCTGATTTCATCACTTCAAGGTAGTGGCCGTAGCCGACCGGCGGCGAGATGTGCTCGCCGCGTCGGTCGTGGCGGCCTTCGCCACTGTTGGCAAAGCCGGCGGGGTTGCCGTTCACCACCAGGCGGTCCAGCGCCGGGTCGTCGGCGTCCGCCAGGGCGAGGCGGGCGATATCGGCGTAGCGTGACTTTCCATCAGTGCCGAAGATCTCGCGCACGGCGCGTTTCTTCTCCTTCTGGCCGTGGTCTGGGCCAAGCGGGCGGTTGACCGCTTCGGCGAGCTGGCCGATGCCGCTTTTTGCATCGAAGCGGTGGCTAACCCGCAGCATGGCGATGGCCTGATCCAGCGGCTGGCCTGCCTCATCCTTGTACTGTTCGGGGATTGGCGTGCCGCTTACCCGTTCCAGCCAGTCGCAGGTGGCCGGGGTGTAGTGGCCTCCTTCGGCGCGCTGGCACAAGTCGCCGAGCACGGCGCCGGCTTCCACCGAGGCGAGCTGGTCCTTGTCGCCAAGCAGGATCAGCCTCGCACTGGGCGGCAGGGCGGTGAGCACTGCGGCCATCATCTCGATATCCACCATCGAGGCTTCGTCGATCACCAGGGCGTCCAGCGCCAGCGGGTTGCCGGCATGGTGGCGGAAGTGGCGAGTATCCGGCCGCGAGCCCAGCAGGCGGTGCAGCGTGGTGACCTCTGTCGGGATGCTGTCACGCAAGGTTGAGATATCCACACCCTGTTGGCCCATGGCGGCGGCCAGTTCCACCAGCGAAAGCCCCTGCACCTGCTTGGCGATGGATTCGTTGAGTCGCGCCGCGGCCTTGCCGGTGGGGGCGGCCAGGCGAATGCGTAGCGGGCGCGGGACCTTGTTGGTGGCGGGCTCGCCCAGGGCCAGCGCCTGCAGCAGGGCAAGCAGTTTGACCACGGTGGTGGTCTTGCCGGTGCCGGGGCCGCCGGTAATCACGGCGAAGTGGGCCTGGGCGGCGAGGGCGCAGGCGGTTTTTTGCCAGTCGATGTCCGCGCTGCTGGGGAAGAGGGAATCAAGAGCAGTGGCGAAGCGGTTAGTGTCGGTGGCGTTATCCGGGCGCCTGTCGGCGCCATCGCGACTGAAGTCGCTCCCACATTGGTTGGTGGCATCATCATCGCGACTGAAGTCGCTCCCACGTTGGTTGGTGGGGGCATCATCGCGACTGAAGCCGCTCCTACATTGGTTGGTGGAGACACTTGGGAGGCGGGCGCCGATCAGTCCGCGGATGTCTTGCTCGTACTGCCAGTAGCGGCGCAGGTAGAGGCGCACGTTGCCGTCGCGTGTGCTGCGCACCAGCGGGGTATTGCCTGGGCCACTACCGTCGGCTACAAGGGCGGGGTGGTGCAGGGCGTCGCGCCAGGTGGCGAGTTCCAGCCCTGCCAGCAGGTCGCTGGGCAGCGGCGGCGGGTCGCTGAGGTCGTCGCCTTCCGGCGGCAGCGAGAGCGCCAGGTCGGGGGCGGCCAGGGTCTGGGCGAGGTCGAGGCAGACATGGCCGCGGCCGAGCTGATGGCTGGCGAGGGCGGCGGCGAGTAGCAGCAGCGGCGAAGCGTCGCTTATCTCGCGCTGGAAAAAGCTGGCCAGTGCGCGGTCCAGCGCGCGCAGCCAGCCGCGCTCTACCCAGCGGTCGAGCAGGGCGAACAGCGCTTGGGTCTCGTGGAGTGCGCCCTGTGCGTTGCCCGGCTCGGCTTGGGGCGCTTCGGCAGCGTCGGGCTCGTTCAGGTCGGTGAACAGGTCCGGGGTGCCATCGTCGTGGTGCTTGCTGCGCTTGCTCATGCCGGCGCCTCCGTTGCCTGGGTGGCGGTGCTCGCCGCTTGGGAGTCGCCCCGGAACAGCGCGTCCATCGCTTCGATCAGCTGGCGCGGGGGGCGCTCGGCGTGCACGCCGCGGCTCTCCGCATTGGCGCCCCTGAGAAAGACGGTGAGCGAGCCGCCGATGTGTTGGTCGTAGTCGTAGCCCGGCAGGCGCGCCTTGAGCAACCGGTGGAGGGCCAGCAGGTAGAGCGCGTACTGCAGGTCGTAGCGCTTCTCGGCGATGGCCTGCTGCATGGCCTGGGGGGCATAGGCGGCGTCGTCCGGCCCCAGGTGATTGGATTTCCAGTCGGCCACGTAGTAGCGCCCCTCATGCTCGAACACCAGATCGATAAAGCCCTTGAGCATGCCGTTGAGGGTATCGGCATCCAGCGCGGGACGGGTACCTGAGCTGCCATCTGGGTTGGGGAGTGTGTAAGCACTTACGAGGGCGTCTAGCCGGCGGGTGTCGACCTTGCTGGCGGCGAACCAGAACTCCATCTCCACCTGGTAGCTCGTCAGCGTTTCGAGCGTAAGGCTGCCCGCGCCGTTGGGTAGCGGCAGCGGGGCGCCGAGCAGGGTGCCGAACCAGGCGTGCAGAGTATTCAGCCATGGCTGCCAGCCGCGCACCTGGCAGCGGCGGGCCAGGGTCTCCTCGCGCAGGGCCGGGTCGCGGGCCACGCGGGCGAAGCCCAGCTCGCCGGCCCACTCCAATATTCCGTGCAGGAAGGTGCCGGGGCCGGGGCCCCTCGGAAACCTGTGCAAGGAGGGCAGTGGTTCGCTCTGGCCGCTGTCATGGGGCTCTTCGATCACTTCCAGCGCGGTGGCCTCCAGGGCGGTGGCCGGCTCGGCGAGCGGGGCGCCGGCTGTTGCAGCAAGTGAGGGAGTCTGAGGGTTGGAGGGTAAGTCAGTGCTTACTGGGGCGGTCGTGGTTTCAATAGAGAGCATGTCTCCCGAGAGGCGCAGCGCCGAGTAGCTGGCGATCCACCAGTGCTCGCGGGCGGGGCGCGTGGGCGTGCGTGCTTCGCCGAGCAGTTCGTCGCGCTCGCGCTGGGTGACGATCTGGGCGTGGGCCGGCGGTGCCGGGGCGATCTCGATGGCGGCGCAGTCGCCCTTCAGCCGCGTCAGCGCTTGTTCAAAAACGCTGGGCCCGATCGGTTCGCCGTTGGCCAGCAGCTGGCCGATGGCGCTGCCTTCGCCGCCCTTGAGCGGGGCCATGCCGAGCCAGGTGGCGTGGCGCGCCCGGGTCAGCGCCACGTAGAGCTTGCGCAGGTCTTCGCCCAGGCGCTCGCGGTCGACGGTGGCCAGGGTCTCCTCGTCGGCCTCCAGGCTGATGCGCAGGCGGCCCTCGGCGTCGTGCCAGCGCAGCGGCGAGTCGTCCTTCTTGGTCGGGCGGTGGCTGCAGATAAAGGGCAGGAACACCAGCGGGTACTCCAGCCCCTTGGACTTGTGAATGGTGATGACCTGCACCAGGTCGGCGTCGCTCTCCAGGCGCAGCTTGTGGGTGTCGCCCTGGCCTTCGGGATGAGCGATGGATTCGGCGAGAAAGCGGATCAGCGCGTGTTCGCCGTCGAGTTCCTGGCTGGCGTGCTGCAGCAATTCTCCGAGATGGAGAAGGTCGGTAAGCGCTCTCTCACCGTCGCTTGCAGGCCCCCAGGCAAGTAGCCGTGTGGCCACGTCGAAGTCGTGGATGATCTTGCGCACCAGCGGCAGCACGCCCTGGCGCTGCCACAGCCGGTGGTAGTCGCGGAACTGCAGTACGCGGCTTTCCCAGGCCAGTTCGTCTTCGTTCAGCTTGTCCAACATGGCGATATCGAGCCCCAGCACCGGGGTGGCCAGGGCGGTACGCAGCAGCCGGTCGTCTTCAGGCGCCGCACAGGCGCGCAGCCAGGCGTCGAGCTGGGTAGCGACCGGCGAGGCGAACACCTTGTCCTTGTCGGAGAGGTAGACGCTCTTCACGCCGCGCCGGGCCAGGGCTTGGCGGATCGCCCGCGCCTCGCCCAGGCCGTTGACCAGCACCGCCATATCGGAAGGCTTGAGCGGCTTGAGTGCGCCGCCTTCTTGAAAACCGGCGCTGCCGTGCTGGCCCTCGTTGAGCAGCTCGACCATGTATGAAGCGCAGCGCTCGGCCATTACGCCGTGGTAGGCGGTCTTGGAGAGCGGCTCGTCGCTGTCGAGCTGCCACAGGGTCATGGCCGGTAGCGGCTGGCCCTGGCGGGTGAGTGAGTCCTTGCGCCCTTTTGCGCCCACACGATTAAAGGGTACGGGATTGCTGCCGTCGGTCTCCTTGAACAGGAAGGCACCGGGCGGGTGCGCTTCGGCGAATTCGAAGCAGCGGTTCACCGATTCGACCATCGCCTCGCTGGAGCGGAAGTTGGTGCCCAGGGTGACGTGGCGGCCCTCGGTGTCGCGGCGGGCGCGCAGGTAGGTGTGGATGTCGGCGCCGCGGAAGGCGTAGATCGCCTGCTTGGGATCGCCGATCAGGAACACGCCGGTCTCAGGCGAGTTCTCGCGGATGCGGTAGACGCAGTCGAAGATGCGGTACTGCACCGGGTCGGTGTCCTGGAATTCGTCGACCAGGGCGACCGGGAACTGGCGGCGGATCTGTGCCCCCAACGCTTCGCAGTTGGGGCCGGCTAGCGCCCGGTCGAGATGGACGAGCAGCTCGTTGGGGCCCATCTCGGCGCGGCGTTCCTGCTCGCGGTCGAGCCGCGCGCGGCACCAGTGCACGGCGTGGGTGAGCAGGTCGGCGTAGGGATCGGGCAGGGCGTTGAGCGCGTCCTGCAGCGTTTCCAGCGCGGCCAGGGCCGGGTGGTCGGGTGGCTCGCCCTTGAGCCAAATCTCGGCCATGCCCTGGGGCGTAAGGCGCTGCCAGGCGGCGTCGGTCAGGCCAGGCCAGGTGGCATCGCCCTGGCACCAGTCGTGTAGCGCGCCGAGCCAGTTGGCGCGGCTTCGGGCATTGAAGCTATGGCCCTTGAAGGCCTTCTGCCGGGCGGCCTCTTCGAATACATCGCGCAACTGCTCGACCCACGTGGCCCACGGCGCCTTGAGCTCTGCCAGGCGCTCGGCGGTCTCGCGCTGGGCGTTGGCCACCGTTTCGGCCGGGGGCGGGGCGCCTTTATTCAGCGCCTCGGCTTCGGGCATCAACCCGCGCACGGCAGCGTGCAGTTGCTCGGGCGTGCTCCAGTGGCGTACCACGCTGGCCAGCTCGTCGGTGTTGAGCGGGTAGTAGAAGCTGCGCCAGTAGTCGCGCACCACCTCGAGTTCCAGCTCGGTCTGGTCGTTTTCCAGGTCGAGGGAGAACAGGCTGCCGCTGTCGAAGGCGTGCTCGCGCAGCATCCGGTAGCACCAGCTGTGGATGGTGGAGACGGCGGCCTCGTCCATCCATTCGGCGGCGAGCTGCAGGCGCCGGGCGCAGGCGGGCCAGGTGGCGGGATCGTATTGGTCGCGGAGGGCTAGGAGGAGTGGATCAAGACCCTCGCTACGACCTGCTCCCGAAGTCTCGGCGAGGTTCAGGTTCGATTCATGCCCTTCAAGAAAGACATTGGCTGCCTCGACGAGCCGCGCGCGAATCCGCTCGCGTAGTTCCTGGGTGGCGGCGTTGGTGAAGGTGACCACCAGGATCTCGGGTGGCGTGAGCGGGCGTTCGAAGGCAGCATCGTCGGAATCCGAGCGGGCGCCGAGCACCAGGCGCACGTAGAGCAGGGCGATGGTGAAGGTCTTGCCGGTGCCCGCACTCGCCTCGATGAGGCGGCTGCCGTGGAGCGGAAACGCCAATGGGTCTAACTGCGTCACGTCGCTCATGCTTGGCTCCCCGTTGCCTTCACTTCCTTCTTGCCACCTGTCTTCTTCCCGCTCTCTTTCTTGTCCCCTTTGACTGCCAGGTGCACCGGGGCGAGCAGCCATTCGGTGAGTTCGGCGAAGCAGAGGGCGTCCTGGCGAGCTTCGTAGAGCCGGGTGAAGGTTGGCCAGCGGTGGGCGAGGTAGGCGTTACGGCCCACTTCGCCGGCGTTGTAGTCGTCACCCTCGTAGGCCTTGCGGGCAGCGTGCCAGGCGTCGCTGTCGCGCTCACTCTCTGGCGTTCCCAGTTTGCTCAGCCAGACGAAGGCGGTGTCGCAGGCCAGCGGCAGCGGCTCGCGCATGCCGGCCTGCCAGGCTTTGACGATCTCGCGCAGGTGGCCGCGGGCGAGTTCCTGGTCGAGCGGCAGCAGTGTCACGTGGCCGGCCTTGGAGAGCAGCCTCGTCGTCATGGCTTGGCCTTCCAGATGACCGGCCAGGTGCGCTACCCAGTGACGCAAGATGTGTTGCCAGTGATACTTGCCCTTCTTGATCAGGCTGCTGCTGACCAGCACCAGGCGGCAGCGGTTGCCCTCTGGGTCGCGGCGCAGCTCGTCGAGCCAATCCTCTAGAGGCGGGGCACCGGGCACGTTGAGCTGCACCGGCTCGGGCTCTTCGATGGCGTGGGGCCACTCGTCCAGCGCGGCTTCATAGGCGTCGAACAGTTCCGGCATCGGTTCGGTGAGCTGCTCGCGCATGCGCTCGCCGAAGGCGCCCATGGCCAGCACGCCTTGGCCCTGCAGGCGGTCGAGGGTGGCCAGCATGGCCGGCTCGCGGGGTTGGTTCTCGTCCACGGCGCGGCGCTGCTCGCGGATCAGCAGGTCCTGCAGCTGCCAGTTGCCGAGGCCGTCCAGGGCGAAGGGCTCGTGGTCGAGGCTGACGATGTCCTCGCGCTCAAGGAAGACCTTGAGCCGGGTGGTAAAGAAGGCCTTCGCCGGGTCGCGCAAAAAATTACCCAGTTGGTGCAGTGTCAGCGGCGTGTCCTGTTTATATGCCTCCAGGTCGAGGGGCGCTGCTTCCGCCATCGCTTCGCCATGCGCTTGTCCGTGAATGTCGCGCCACTCGTGGGCGTAGGTGAACAGCCGCCGGGCCGAGACGTTGCGCTCGGCCTGCTGCGCTTCGCTGGGGAAGTAGGTGCGGCTGAACGGCTGCAGCGGGTGCGCGGTGGTGAGCGAATCGAGCAGATCAGCGCCGTCCGTCGTGTTCCAGCCGGCCTGAAGATGGTCGCGCAGCTGGCCGACCAGCACCGAGGGCGGCTTCTCGGCGTTGTCAACGATGCTGCGGCCCACCCAGCTGACATAGAGCTGCTCCCGGGCGGAGAGCAGCGCTTCCAGGAACAGGTAGCGGTCATCCTCGCGGCGCGAGCGGTCGCCGGGGCGGTAGTCGCCGTTCATCAGGTCGAAGTCCATCGGCGGCTGGCTGCGCGGGTAGTCGCCGTCGTTCATGCCCAGCAGGCAGACGCGCTTGAAGGGGATGGCGCGCATCGGCATCAGGGTGGCGAAGTTCACCGCGCCGGCCATGAAGCGCTGCGACAGGCTCGACTCGTCGATCTGCCCCAGCCAGTGCTCGCGCACCACGGAGAGCGGAAGGTCGCGGGTCAGCCCGGCCTCCTCGGCGCTCTCCTGCCACTCCTGCAGCGTCTGTTCGAGCTGGGCCAGCATCAGGCTGTCTTCGGGCGTGTCGGCGAGGAAGCTCGCTTCCAGCAGGGCACGCAGGCGCTGCACCCAGCCGCTCACGTCGGTGGGCTCACGCAGGCTGCGCCACTGCTGTTCCAGGGTCTCCAGCAGCGCGGCGAGGGGCCCGGCCAGCGCCGCCTCCAGGCCGCCGATGTCGTCGAAGGGCTCGATACCCTGCCACGGGCCGCTGGCGGCCTCGCCCACGGCGTAGCCCAGCAGCAGCCGGCGCAGGCCGAAGGCCCAGGTGTTCTGCTCCATGCCATGTGGCAGGTCGAGGCTGCCGCGCTGGCCGGCGTTGAGCCCCCAGCGGATGCCGGCGCCTTCGATCCAGCGGCGCAGGGTGGGTACTTCGTCTTCCTTGATGCCGAAGCGTGCGCGCAGGGCGGGCACGTCGATCATGTCGAGCAGGTCGCTCACCGAGAGGCGCAGCTCCGGCAGGCGCAGCAGTTTCTCCAGCGCGATCAGCAGCGGCAGGCGGTGGCGGCTGCCCTGGTCGGAGAGCGTGAAGGGGATGTAGCGCGGGTCGTCGCGGTCCAGCTGGCCCCTCGCATATTGACCGAAGACCGCCTGCACGTGGGGCGCGTAGTGGTCGATGTCCGGCACCATCACGATCACGTCGCGGGGCTTGAGGCTGGGGTCGTCGCTGAAGGCGGCGAGCAGCTGGTCGTGAAGGATCTCCACCTCGCGCTGGGGGCTGTGGGCGGCGTGGAAGACGATGGAGTCGTCGCGGCTGGGGTCCACTGCCGGCCAGGTCTCGCGGGTCTCGTGCAGCGGGCGCAGCTCGCGGATGTCGTCCTGCAACTGCTGCAGCAGCCGGCCGTCACCCTCGCCCACGAAGGGTTCGAACAGGTCGATGCGCAGCGAATCGGCGGCGAACAGGCGCTGGTACTGCTGGGCGTCGTCGTACTCGTCGAGCAGGCGCAGGTAGTCGCGGCCCTGCTTGCCCCAGGCGGCCAGCAGCGGCTGGGCGTGCAGGTGCAGGCTCTCCTCGCCGTCACCATCGCCGAGCACGTCGAGCCGCGCCGGCATGCCCTCCTTGCGCTGCTGCCGGTAGCGCTGTGCACGGAGCAGGTCCTTGTGCTCGATGATGTCGGCCCAGTAGTGCTGGCAGGGGTTGTGCACGCACAGCACCACCTGGCTGCAGCGGGCGATGGCGGCCAGCGCTTCCAGCGACTGCTGGGGCAGCGATGAGATGCCGAACACCATCACCCGCCTTGGAAGACCAACGGGGCGGTTGTCGCCGTCGAGCTGGCGCGCCGCCTCGAGGAAGCGCCGGTGCACCATGGCGCGGCTGGAGGCCACGCCGTCGTCGCCCACGTCCTCGATCAGCGCCCGCCACAGGGCGGGCTGCCAGCGCTGGGTGTCGGGAAGCGCCTGGGCCTGGCCGCGGGCGGAGATCAGCACGTCCTCGCCGCGGCCCCAGGCGTCGAGCCAGTCGGCGCGGTAGACCTGGTACTGGTCGAACAGGTCGGCCAGGCGCTCGGCGAGCTGGTGGTGCTTGCGCAGGTCGTTGTCGCCTTCGAGGAAGCGGCGTAGCGGGGCGAATTCCTCGCGCGGCATCAGCTCCGGCAGCAGGCGCAGCAGCCGCCAGATCAGGTGCGATTTGTCGAAGGGCGAGGTGGCCGGCACCGCGTTGGGGTCGCCTTCCACGTGGTTGAGTACCGCGCGGTAGGCCTGCCACAGGAAGCGCGCCGGCAGGGTGACATCCAGCGCGGCGGCGATGCCGCTACCGCCGTCGGCCTCGTCGGCGGCCAGCGCCAGCTTCATCCACTGGCCGATGCCGTTGCTCTGCACCAGGATCGTCTCGTACTCGAGGGGGCTGAGCGGGTGGCGCTTCATCCACTCCACCGCCAGGCCGCGCAGGTCCTCCAGGCGATTGCCGTGAACGACCATGAAGCCGGGGTGAAGGCTGGCAGATAAAGCGAGGGGCATGGCGGGTGTTCCTGCGGATGGCCAGACCTCATGGTGCCGGAAAACAGGAGTCGGATAAACGCAGAACGGCTGCTCAAGCCCGCACAGCGTCAACGGGCCGTGGGGATGTAAAAACGGGCCTCCAGAGGAAGGCCCGTTGCATGATGATCTCTAGTGGCGTTGATGCGTCGACGCTACGCCATGCCGTTATCAGCCACGTGTACCGCTTCTGAGTTCGAGGTCCATCTTGAGGCTGTTCTGATCGCTGCTTGCCGATTGATCGGTAATATTTGACGCACCAACGAACTCAATGCCATGGCGATGCAGACCTTCACGGTTGCCGCCAATCATCGGGTTACCCACCTTCGGCGGGAGATGATCGCTGGACGCGCCTTGATAGCTCGTGCCCGGATCCTTTTCTAACTGAACAATCCGGTAGCCTTCCATAGTACCACCATGCGCAGGACTGCCAGCCTCGACGCGAGTGTGGGTCGCTTCTACTGCAGAAGCTTGGGCAGCCAGGCCCAGAACAAGAACGCTGGCAGCAATGCTCTGTGCGATGATCGTGGTGTATTTCATGACGCTTACCTCTCTACGTTACGTGGTATTGCCGTGTCGCTTGATCCAAAATCTGCGACATGTCGGCCGTTAAAACCGCTTGTCACTACCATGTACGGCCCGTAGAGAGGCGTGGATGCACTTTCCCTGTGTTTTATTCACGAGGCTGACGTTGGTTGATCGCGCGAACGACCGCAGGCGACTTCCACATCGGCAGCGATTGGCTACATCAGGCCGAGCGGCACCTCTCCTGCCTCGTGGGCCAGCAGCCACTGCTTGCGGCCAATGCCGCCAGCGTAGCCGGTCAGCCGCCCATCGCTGCCGATCACCCGGTGGCAGGGCACCACGATGGCCATCGGGTTCTTGCCGTTGGCCGCGCCCACGGCGCGCTGGCCGCCCTTGCAGCGCAGCTGTTCGGCGATCTCGGCGTAGCAGCGGGTTTCGCCAAAGGGGATGGTGGCCAGCGCCTCCCATACGCGACGCTGGAAGTCGGTGCCCCGCGGCGCCAGTGGCAGGTCGAAGTGCCGGCGGGTACCGGCGAAATACTCTTCGAGCTGCGCCTTGGCCAGCGCTGTTAGAGTGCTTGGCTGGGGAGCAGCGTCTTGGTTGGCAATGAACGCCACCTCGGTGAGCCCCTCGTCACTGGCGCGGAGTCGAATCAGTCCCAGGGCATCGGCACAAGGGGGGCGGTAGTAATCTACCGTCGAGCCAAGCGTCAGGGACATATCGGCAGGTGACATAGGCATCCTTTTCATAACACGGGCACGCTCTCATGGTGCCATTAATAGTGGCGTTCCTCTTACGATAGCGCACCGAAGTTTCCAGCATTTGGTTAAGCCGCTTTATCCGAGGTTGTCGCGTTATGCAGCCGTATCGGTCTAGAGGCAGGGAGCCAGCCCTGCAGCGCGCAGGTGATCGAGCAGTTCTGCGACCAGCGGCAGGCTGCCTAATTGGCTGGCAGGCACCCAGCGTACCTCGGCGGCGTCGTCGCCGGCTTGCAGGTCACCGCCAATGGGGGTGGCGGCAAAATCGTGCAGTTCGTAGACGATGTCATCGTCCCAGGCCAGCTGTGTCGACCAGAGCCGCTGGCCAACCTCGACCTGAAGGCCCGTCTCCTCGAACGCCTCGCGGGCGGCGGCGGCAGGCAAGCTTTCCCCAGGCTCGACCTTTCCGCCAGGTACGGACCATAAGCCTGCTTCGGGCGGGTTAAGGCGCTTCACCATCAGGATGGCGCCATCCTCGCGCTGAATGACCGCGCAAGCCGCTTGTATCGTTTTCATCGTCCTACTCTCTATCTTTGCGCGTGCCATCTGTACTGGATCGAGGCTATGACAGCGTCTGCTATATATTGGCCGGTCACGCGGAGCTTGTCGTGCTCCTGGCACAGCCGCGTCTGGCAATCGGCGGATCGGTCCGGCATTCCTTTTCGCCGCCCGAGGTTATTTCGCCATGAGCGACTATCCTACTGGGTAGGCCTCACTCTGCAGTGAGGCTACCTGGAGCTGCCCCCGCCCTGCCCGGAGGGGCTATATCTCCCGCTCCCCCCCCCCCCCTTCTTGATGATGCAGGATCGCATCTCCGTGCCGCCCCGGTTAGCGAGCAGCACGGCCACAAAGGAACTGACACCATGATAAAGCGTGCTTCCGCGGCCCCGGGCCGTGCTCAGGAACTGTGGCGCCAGTCCGCCACGACATTGGCAGCGCTCATCAGAGCCGGAGATGTATCGAGCCGTGAGGTGATCGATGCGCATCTGGTGAGGATCGAGGCGGTCAATCCGCTGCTCAATGCCGTCACGGTGATGCTGCAAACCTCATCGCGCGAGGCGGCAGACGCGGCAGATGCGTTTCGCAAGAAACACGGCAAACGCCATCTGCCGGCGCTGCACGGGGTGCCAATTACCGTGAAGGAAAACATCGACTGCGTCGGCACCCCGACCACCTTCGGCCTGGCGGCGAACGCCGACGCGCTGCCTGAGCGGGATGCGCCGGTGATTGAGCGGATGCGCGCTGCCGGCGCGATTCCCATTGGGCGCACCAACATGCCTGAAATGGGCCTGCGTATCTCGACCAGCAACCCGTTCAGAGGGCTGACGCGCAATCCGTGGAACGCGCAGCTGACCGCGGGGGGCAGTAGCGGTGGGGAAGGCTCGGCGGTGGCGTCCGGCATGTCGCCACTCGGCATCGGCAACGACATCGGCGGGTCACTGAGAAACCCGGCGTTCTGCTGCGGCGTGGCGGCACTCAAGCCGACCCAGGGGCGCGTGCCATTCGGCAGTGCCGGCGACGGCTTCCTGAGTGCCCAGGCGATGCTGACCGATGGCCCGATCGCGCGCAGCGTAAGCGACCTCAAGCTGGTGCTGAAGCAGATTCACGGCCAGCATGTGCGCGACCCCCGCTCGGTGACGGTGGCACTGAATAGCCCGCGGGCGGTGCGGCGCGTCGCCATGGTGACCTCGCTGCCCGGTTGTCGCGTTGACCCGGCCATTGTCGCCAGCGTGCAGGCGGCGGGCAGGGCGCTTGCCGCGGCCGGCTACGAGGTGGAGGAGGCGATGCCGCCGGAGATCGAGCGGATCAACCACCTCTGGACGCAGTTCCAGATGTCCGACCTGAGCCTTACCGCCGAGACGATACGCCCCACGATTAGCGCCGAGGCCGCCATGCTGATGGATGCCCTGATCACCAAGATCGATCCGGCGGTAACGCATGCCGCGCTGCATCAGGAGCGTTCACGCATCGGTCGAGCCTGGCTGGCATTCCTTGCGCACTATCCGATCATTCTCGGCCCCGTGTGGCCCTCGCTACCCTTCGAGCACGATGCCGACGTGGCATCACCCGCCGGCGCCGACCTGATGCTGAGCATGCAGTGGTTCGTGACCCCCGGCAATCTGCTCGGCATCCCCGCTGCCGTGGTGCCGACCCGGCCGATCGACACTGCCCCCATGGCCATCCAGCTCTACGCCGACCGCTTTCGCGATGATCTGGTGCTGGAGGCAGCCGAGGTCATCGAGTCCGCGTTTGGTCCCTGCACACCGGTAGATCCGTTCGTGGCCTAGCTCGGCTCACAGCTCGCCGGCCAGTTTCTTCTCCACCAGCTCGAGGCGGTCCTGGCCCCAGAAGGGCTCGCCGTCCACGTCGTACCAGGGCGCGCCGAAGCAGCCGGCGGCGATCGCCTCCTCGCAGGCGTCGTCGAGGCGCTGCTGCCCCTGCGCCGATTCCGACGCCTCCAGCAGTGCCTTGCCGTCCAGGCCGAAGGCGGCGGCGAGCTCGCTCAGGGTGGCGAGATCGGCGACGTCGCGCTCCTCGTGCCAGCAGGCGCGCAGTATGGCCAGCGACAGCTGGGCGATATCGTGCCCGTGTGCCTTGGCGGCCAGTACCAGGCGTGCCGCCGGGCGATCATCAGTGGGGAAGTGCTTGGGCGTCACGTTGAGCGGCACGCCGCGCAGCTGTGGCCAGCGTTTCAGCTCCGCCATGCGATAGGCCTGGCGCTCTGGAGCCCGTTTGGGCAGGGGCAAACCGCCGGTTCGCGGAAAGACGGCACTCAGGGTGATCGGCACGTAGTCGATGGTCGCGTCGTATCGCGAGGCGATCTCGCCGATCTTGGCGTGGCCAAGGTAGGACCAGGGAGAGACCTGGCTGAAGTAGTAGGTGATGTGCTGGGGCATGGTGAATCCCTGTGCTTCGCCCGCCGACATCGGCGGGCGCCGGATTCATTGTAGCTGCTGGCGGTATAGGCCATTGCCTAATGTTGTGCCAGCCGGTTTTTTATTTAGTCCGCTATTTAATTTTTAGGTTATCGCCGGGTTATTGACAAAGATTTCCGGGGAATCGGCAAGTGCCATTCGACTTGGCCAATTAGGCTCATAAGAGGAGCAGAAAGCCATTGGCGATACGCTTAATGAGCATACCTTTAGCAGGCAAATATAATCACCGAAGACTCGCTGAACGGCTCGTCGAAGGTCCGCTAAGGGCTCCTGGAAAGGAAGGGTTGCTGTCGTGAAAGACAGTTATTATCTCCTTATGTAACAAGAACATGAAGAGTATTGAGGAATTGATGATGACGCCTAAAATGTCGAAAATCAGCGTGGCGATCAGCGCCGCCATGATCTCCACTGCCATGATGGCTACCTCTGCTGCTGCGTCAGATGCAGAGTCACTGCTGGGAAGCGATCCAATTCGTATTGTGATGCCCTATGGTGCAGGGGGGAGTACCGACATTACCGCGCGTATTATTGCCGCCAACGCCGCGGAATATTGCGGCACGCGTATCGATGTCGTCAGCATGCCGGGGGCCGGCGGCATGGAGGGGCTGCAGTTCGTTGCCGATGCTGAACCCAACGGTCACACCATCCTGATGGCGGACTACTCCGCGACCATTACCCAGACCCTTACCGAAGACACCGACTGGGAGGTGGAGGACTGGGCGCCGATCGTTCACCTCACCGACTGGAAGCCCACCGTCTACGTCAAGGCCGACCACCCCATCCAGAGCATCGAGGACTGGATCGAACTGGCCGAAGCGGAGCCCAACACGCTGATCTTCGGCCACGCCGACCCGCTGAGCCTGGTGCACCTGCCGCTGGTGCTGCTGGAGATGGAAACCGGCATCCAGAACGTGCACCTGCCGACCACCGGGGGCGGCGAGACCCGTACCATGATCCTCGGCGGCCACGCCCACCTGGGCATGACGCTGCCGCCGTCGATCGTCTCCAACGTGGAAGAGGGCGAAGTCACCGCCATCGGCGTATTTGCCGACGAGCGCTCCGACGTGCTGCCTGACGTGCCGACCTTCCAGGAAGCCGGCTATGACGTCTCCTTCGAGGCGCCGCTGCTGGTCTACACCTTCTCCTCGGTCTCCGACGAGATTCAGCAGGCTCTCGCCGACTGCATCATGCAGGGCCTCGAGACCGAGACCGCGCAAACCATGTCCAACCAGGCCTCCGCCGGGCTGAACAACGTTCAGGGCCGCGAGAGCGCACAGCAGATCTACCGCGAGACCACCGAGCGGGTAAAGGAAGTGCTTGCCGCCATCGAGCAAGACTGACGCCGGGCGCCGAGGAAGCCGGCCCTGCCGGCTTCCTCTGTGTGCGTGATCCTTTCTGCCTCCTCGGAGAGCACCGATGCTTGATCTTGTCATTGAGGCCAGTGCGCTGGCCTTTCATCCTTATGTGTTGATGTATGTGATGCTGGGAGTGCTGCTGGGCATCACCCTCGGCGCCATTCCTGGCCTGTCGGGGGATATGGCCATCGCCCTGCTGCTGCCGTTCGTGTTTTTCCTGGAGCCGGCCATGGCCATGGGCCTGCTGGTGGGGATCTACAAGGGCGGGCTGTTCGGTGGCTCGATCGCCGCCATATCGTTCGGCGTGCCGGGTACCCCGGGAGCGGCGGCCACCAGCATCGACGGCTACCAGGCCAAGCTCAAGGGCAAGCCGAGCAAGGCGCTGCATACCGCGCTCTACTCCTCGGTGATCGGCGACACCACCAGTGACCTGGTGCTGATCTTCATCGCCGTGCCGCTGGCCGCGGTGGCGCTGAGCTTCGGGCCCATCGAATTCTTCGCCCTCTACGCCTTCTCGCTGATGCTGATCGCCGCCCTCAGCCAGGGCATGGTGGCCAAGGGGCTCGCCGTGGCGGCCATCGGCATCCTGCTGGCGATGATCGGGCGCGATCCGATCACCGGCTCGGCGCGGCTGACCTTCGGCATGCCGGGCCTGTCGGGAGGCTTGAGCCTGATCCCGGTACTGATCGGGATCTTTGCGATCTCCGAAGTGGTGGTGCAGGGCGCCAAGCTGTGGCGGCGCAAGGTCGACAAGTTGATGGACGACGTGGCCGAGCAGGCCAGCCTGCTGCAGGGCTACGATATCCGCAAGGATCAGCTGTCCTGGGTGGAGTTCAAGTCGACCCTCAAGGCCACCTATATCGGCGCGGCGGTAGGCACCTTCATCGGGGCGCTGCCCGGCGCCGGGCAGTCGCTGGCGGCCTTCATGAGCTACGGCCTGGCGCAGCGCTTCTCACGCAAGCCGGAGGAGTTCGGCAAGGGTTCGCTGGAGGGGATCGCCAGCGCCGAGTCGGGCAACAGTGCCACCGCCGGCTCGACCTTCATTCCGCTGTTCGCCTTCGGCATCCCCGGCAGTGCCACCGCGGCGCTGTTCGGGGCGGCCTTCATTCTGATGGGCATGACCCCCGGGCCGAGCCTGCTCAACGACAATACCGAGATCATCTACGCGCTGTTCTTCACGCTGATCTTCGCCAACCTGGTGAACCTGGTGCTGGGCAAGGTGCTGCTGCCCTACTATTCGCGGATCGCCATGATCCAGCCGGGCTACCTGATACCCGCCGTGTTCATCCTGGCCATCGTCGGCACCTACGCCGCCAACAACTCGGTGGTGGACGTCTGGGTGCTGCTGTTCGCCGGGGTGCTGGGGGTCACGCTGCGCCTGCTCAAGTTCCCGCTGGCGCCGCTGGTGCTGGGCTTCATCATCGGCCCGGGGGCCGAGCGTGCCCTGCGGCAGTCGATGATCATGGGCGGCGGTGACTGGTGGGTGCTGGTCAGCAGCCCGATTGCCATCGGCTTCTATGTGGCGGCGGTGGTGCTGATCCTGCTATTCACCTTTGCGCTGAGGGCCAAGAAATGAACCGCACCATGGTGAGAGAGTTGCTGTCGGTGGCCCTGATGCTATCGCTCGGGGTGGCCGGCCTGCTGCACATCGAGTACGGCAACTGGCGGGTGGCGCCGCTGGTGCCGTCCTACATCATGCCGCAGACGGCCTACTACTTCCTGATCGCCTCCGGGGTCTGGGTGCTGGCCATGCTGGGCCTGGAGGCCAGGCGGCGCCGTCAGGGGCAGGGGGCCGAGGAGGGGCCGGCGCAGGATCTGGTGGCCATCGGCCTGGCCTCGGGGCTGATGCTGGGCGGCGCCGTGGTCTATTTCTGGATGGTGCTCAACCTGGGCTTGATCGTCTCGACCTACCTCTACAATGCCGTGCTGATCGCCGTGCTGGCCCCCGGGGCGCGGATCAAGAGCATTCTGCTGGTCCCGGTGCTGGTGGCGGCGGCGGTATGGCTGCTGTTCATCCAGATGATCGGCATCACTCTGCCCCCCTCGCTGCTGTTCTGAGCGAGCGCGGCACCTGTCGGCCGGCGCTTGGCGCAGCGGATGGGTGCCATCAACGCAGGCGCTGAGGTAACCTTGTCGGGCTCTTACTATTCCGATAATGACGAGGCTCTCATGCGCCCCCTCAAGACGCTGACACTGGCCGTTGCGGCCACCACCTTCGCCGCTGCTTCGCTCTCCGCCCAGGCGCGGGATTTTCGGCTCGGGCTGATCACGCCGCCCCAGCACATGTGGTCCCAGGAGGCCGAGGCCTTCGCCGAGACTCTCGCCGAGCGCTCCGACGGCGAGCACAGCGTCAGCGTCTACCCGGCCCAGCAGCTGGGTAACGAGGCGCAGATGGTGCAGCAGCTGCAGACCGGCGCGCTGGACATGGCCTTTCTGACCATCGCCGAGATCTCCAACCGGGTGCCGGACTTCGGTGCGCTCTACGCGCCCTATCTGGTGGATGACGTCGATCACGCTGCGCGACTGCTGCAGTCGGATGCCGCCAATGCGCTGCTCGACCAGCTGCCCAGCGGTGTCGGCCTGGTCGGCATGGGCTACGGCATGGTGGGTATGCGCCAGGTCCTCTCGCGTTCGCCCATCGAGAGCGTCGACGACATGCGCGGCCAGCGCCTGCGCATCACCCCGTTCGAGCCGATTCGCGACTTCTATACCGCCACCGGCGCGGCACCGGCGCCGCTGCCGCTGCTCGAGGTCTACGATGCGCTGGCCAACGGTCAGGTCGATGCCATCGACATGGACTTCGATTCGATCCTGATCCTCAAGTTTTACGAGCAGGCGGATAACCTGCTGATCTCCAACCATATGATGTTCCCCATGGTGGGCGTGGTCTCGGGCCGGGTATGGAACGAGCTGGACGAGGGCGATCAGGAAATGATCCGCACCGCCATGGCCGAGCACCTCGACAACGTGATCACCGGCTTCCAGCAGCAGGACGCCGAGCAGGAGCAGGAGATCCGCGGCCTCGACCTCAATATCGTTGAGGCCGACGCCGAGTTCTTCAGCGACGCCATCGCCGAGTGGGAGGGCATCTGGGCCGACAAGGCACCGTCCCTCGAGGCGCTGCGCGAGGAAGCCGACCGCCTGCGCGAGGAGTGAGCGTACGCGCCATGCTGTCACGCCTCTCCCTGGGGTTGGCCAGGCTCGAAGAGATCGCCGCGGCGGCGCTGGCCGCCTCGGTGACCCTGCTGATCCTGGTCAACATCGTCTTTCGCGCGGCGGGCAGTCCGCTGTACTGGATCAGCGAGCTGGCCATCTACGCGATGATCTGGATGACCTTCCTGATCGCCTCGGCGGTGCTCAAGCGCCGCCAGGGCATCGCCGTGACGCTGCTCAGCGATGCGCTGCCGGGTCGCCCGCGGCGCTGGCTGTCGCTGTTCGTCGACCTCACGGTGCTGATCTTCGCGCTGCTGATGCTGTGGCTGTGCTGGCGCTGGTACCAGCCGCTGGCGCTATGGCGGGCCGGTTTCGATATCCAGGCCTTTCAGGGCCAGACCTTCAACTTCATCTACGCCGAGAACACCTCGACCCTGGGCATCAGGAAGTTCTGGGTATGGTTGATCATGCCGCTGTTCGCCGTCTCGCTGACCCTACACGCTGTGACCAACCTGTGGCAGGCGCTGCGTGAACTGGGCGCCACCACCGAGGAGGCGCGCCCATGACTCTGGCGGTGTTCGCGGTTCTGCTGCTGGCGGCGGTGCCCATCGCCCTGGTGCTGGCGCTCACCGCCGCCTGGTATATCGCCGATTCGGGCAATACGGTGCTGTTCGAGTCCTACCCGCAGCAGCTGTTCGGTGCCATCGAGAGCTACGGGCTGCTGGCGATCCCGCTGTTCATGCTGGCCGGCGAGTTGATGAACGAGGGCGGCGTGACCCGCCGTCTGATCGACCTGGCGCGGCTGCTGGTGGGCGGCTTCCGCGGCGGCCTGGCCTATATCAACCTGGTCGCCAACATGATGATGGCGGCGATCATCGGCTCGGCGGCGTCGCAGATCGCGATCATGTCGCGGGCCATGGTGCCGGCCATGGAGCGCGAGGGTTACGACACGCCCTATAGCGCGGCGATCACCGCTGCCGGTGGCCTGCTGTCGCCGATCATCCCGCCGTCGATGCTGTTCGTGCTGTTCGGGGTGATCGCCCAGGTGCCGATCGCCGAGATGTTCATCGCCGGTATCCTGCCCGGGCTGCTGCTGGGGTTCGGCTTCTTCCTGGCGATTGCCGTGGTCGGGCTGCGTCAGCAGTACCCCAAGGGTAACTGGCCGACCCGCGCCGAGGCGCGCCGGGCGCTGATCATGGGCGTGCCGGCGCTGTCGATCCCGCTGATCATCATCGGCGGGATAATGCTCGGCCTGGCCACGCCCACCGAGTCGGCGGCGCTGGCCTCGCTGGCCGCGCTGCTGCTGGGGCGCTTGCTGTATGGCGAGCTGACCCTCGGCCAGCTGCCGCGGGTGCTGACCCGCACCGCGGTCAACGCCGGGCTGGTGATCATGCTGATCGCCGCCGCCGGGGTGTTCGGCTGGGTGGTGACCTACGAGCGCCTGCCGCAGATGGCCGCCGCGGCGATCTCGGCGCTGACCACCGACCCCTTCCTGTTCCTGCTGCTGGTGATCGGCTCGCTGCTGCTGGTGGGCATGATCATCGACGGCATCGCCGCGCTGATCCTGGTGGTGCCGATCCTGCTGCCGATCGCCACCCAGCAGTTCGGCATCAGCCCCTATCAGTTCGGCGTGGTGGTGTGCCTGACGCTGGTGCTCGGGCTGCTTACGCCGCCGGTGGGGGCGGGGCTGTTCATCGCCTCGTCGATGACCGGCGCTTCGCCGCTGCGCATCTTCCGCGCGCTGATTCCGTTCCTGCTCGCCACCCTGGCGACCCTGGTGCTGCTGGCCTGGCAGCCGTGGCTGACCACCGGGTTGATCGGGCGCTGAGGCGTCATACCTGAATCTCCTCCCCAGAAACGCAACGGGCCCTGATATCAGGGCCCGTTGCGGTCATGCAGCGCGGTTCACACCAGCTCGCGCTGCTCCTCCTTCGCCTTGCGGCGGTCGCGGAGCACCGCGCGGCAGATCACCACCAGCACCCCCAGGGTGATGGCAGGCCAGATCAGCACGTAGAAACCATAGAGTGCGGTCATGTTGGATTCTCCATTATGGCGATGCCGGCCGGCGGCATCGCGTTGAGCTCAAGGGAATGATCAGTGCTGGACGGCCGGACCGGCCGGTGCGGCACCGCCCGGCTGCACGCTGGGCTGTTGAGAGTCGTAGTCGCCGACCCGCTCGCCGATGGTGGCGAAGTCGAAGTCTTCCTGACGGCTCAGCAGGCTCATCACCACGCAGACCACGGTGCTGGCGCCGTAGGCGGTCAGCGAGGCCAGCAGTACGGTGTAGTCGCGCAGGAAGTCGGTGGCGAACACCAGCATCGCCAGCAGCGCCAGGGCCGCGGCGATGAACCCGGCGATGCGGCCCAGGAAGCCGAACACCATCAGGCCGATGATCACGCCGCCACCGATGCTGGCCAGGACCTCGAAGAACAGGCCGCTGGCACCGCTCATGGGCAGCAGCTCGAAGCGCGCCAGGCAGAACAGCACCATGGCCACCAGCACCGAGGTGGTGAAGGCCTGGTTGGTGACCCGATTCCAGAAACAGCTGGCGATGACCGGGAAGACGATGGCCCCCCACAGCGCGCCGACGAACACCAGCATCACCAGGATATCCAGCGAGAAGCTGGCAAACACGATGCCCACCGCGGTGGCGACGATCATGGTCACACGGCCCACCAGCAGCATGCGCTTGGGGTCGGCCTTGCCGCGGGCGATGTTCTTGCCGTAGACGTCGGCCATCATGATCGCCGACAGCGCCGAGAGATCGGAGTCGGCGGTAGACGAGAGCGAGCCGATCACCAGGATGAAGAACAGCGCAATGAACAGCGGCGGCAGGTAGCCGGAGACCATCTGTGGTATCAGGTTGTTCATGTCGCCGCCCATCGGCTCGACGCCCAGGGTCAGCGCCATCAGGCCGATCATGCCCAGCCCGATGACGATGGCACCGTAGCCGATGGTCGCGGTGATGAAGGTCGGTTTGATATGGCTCTCGTTGACCGCGAACAGGCGCTGGGAAATCGTCTGGTTACCGATGGCATAGGCCAGCACGGCGACGAAGAAGGGCGCGCCCTGGTAGAGGATGGCATCCATCGAGAACAGGTTGGCCTGCTCGACCGTCAGGTTGTCCAGGCCTGCCACCAGTTCGCTGGGGCCGCCCATGGCGAAGAACACCGCGGGAATGATCACGATGGCAATCGCCATCAGCGCCACCAGCTGCGCGAAGTCGGTCATCACCGAGGCGCGGAACCCCGACCAAAGGGTATAGAGCAGCACGCCGAAGCCGGCAATGATCACCCCGGCCTGGAACGACAGCGGCGAGAGCACCGAGACCAGGGCGCCGGCGGCGGTGAAGTTGACCATCAGGCTGATCACGCTGCCCAGCACGTTGGAGAGCGCCAGGATCAGCTGGCTGGAGGAGCCGTGGCGGGCGTGGATCAGCTCGCCCAGGGTGTGGGCATTGGGGGCGAGCTTGCGAAAGCGCCGGCCGAAGGGGTAGATGAACAGGATCATCAGTGCCCCCCACAGGCCATAGTGGATAGGCCCGGAGACGCCGTAGGTATAGCCGGAGGTGGCGGCGGCGTAGAAGGAGGCGGCCCAGATCCAGGTGGCGGTCATGCTGGCAGCGCCCATGCCGAAGCCCACGCGATGGTTGGAGACCATGAAGGCGTCGGCGTCCTCGTTCTTCTTGCGGATGCCGAGCGTCATCAGGTAGGTGCCGCCGTAGAAGGCGAGCAGCAGCAAGATGACGGTCAGAGTCGAAAATTGATAGAGCGATTCGCTGTTCAAGGGGCAGTCCCTCTGAGGGTGGAACGGATACGTCCAGGGCATGACGATCGGGTCGACATACCGGGCGCGATGGCGGTGGTGGTGCGGGGTGCTCAGGCTCGAAGTCGGCCTGTGGTTGACCGACGCGCAGACACGAACGTGCTGGCGCCAAGCGTGGCGCAGCAATCACTGCTATCGATCGGGCACGGCAAGACGATGCCGTGGGTCAGGCATTACCCCGCAGAGGGGCGGTCAGGCGGCGGGCGGCGCGGCATGCACCGGCCTTCATCGGCATAGTGGCGCGACATGGGTGTCATCTCTATTGATGGCGCGGGCGACGCAGTGTCGCTAGCACCGGTGGTCCAGTCTGCAGGGAGGCAAGACCAGGGTGGCCTGGGCCGGAGGCCGGGCCGGTCAGGGATCGCTATTGTCGTGGTTAGGTTCGATCCGAGGGAGCCTCACCCTACTCACTTGAAGGCTAAAAGTCCAATCTGCCCCGATTTGGGGGGCAAATGCTTTCAGATGCGCCGAAGTTGACTATGGCGGTCGAGCGCTGATCGTCCTGGCCAAACGATCGACGCATGTCGGTCGATCATTGCATTCCTGAGCGTTATACTCAGGCTTTAGGCGCCAATACCTCTCGCCAGCGACCGGAGCCGTCATGTTTCCCGAGTTCACCCTGCGCTACGCACACTTCCCCGAACGCTTCTATGCCCGCTTCGAACCGGTGCCGGTCAAGGCGCCGCGGCTGGTGGCCTTCAATCGGCCGCTGGCCGACGCACTCGGCTTCGACCTGAGCACCTTCGACGCGGCGCAGGCCGCCGAGTGGCTGGCCGGCAATCGCGTGCCCGACGGGGCGGCACCGCTGGCCCAGGCCTACGCCGGCCACCAGTTCGGCCACTTCAACCCGCGCCTGGGCGATGGCCGGGCGGTGCTGCTCGGCGAGGTCACCGACCGCGACGGGCGGCTGCGCGATATCCAGCTCAAGGGCGCCGGCTGCACGCCGTTCTCGCGCGGCGGCGACGGTCGCGCGCCGCTGGGACCGGTGCTGCGCGAGTACCTGATCAGCGAGGCCATGCAGGTACTCGGCGTGCCCACCACCCGGGCGCTGGCGGCGGTGACCACCGGCGAGCGGGTGGTGCGCGGTGTACCGGAACCCGGCGCGGTACTGACCCGCGTGGCGTCGAGCCACCTGCGTATCGGTACCTTCCAGTACTTCGCTGCGCGTGACGACAGCGAGGCGCTGCAGCAGCTCGCGGAATACGCCATCGAGCGCCACTATCCCGCGCTTGCCGATATCGAGCCGTCGGGGGCGCGCTACCTGGCGCTGTTCGAGGCGGTGCAGGCGCGCCAGGCGGCGCTGGTGGCCAGGTGGATGGGACTTGGCTTCATTCATGGGGTGATGAACACCGACAACGCGTCCATTTCCGGCGAAACCATCGACTACGGCCCCTGCGCCTTCATGGAGCGCTATGATCCGGCCACGGTGTTCAGCTCCATCGATGAGGGGGGGCGTTACGCCTACCGCAATCAGCCGTGGATTGCCCAGTGGAACCTGGCGCGCTTCGCCGAGACCCTGCTGCCGCTGATCGATGACGACCAGCAGCGGGCGGTCGACGCGGCGAGCGAGGTGCTCAAGGCCTATCCGGCCGCGTATGAGGCAGAGTGGCTTGACGTGATGCGTGCCAAGCTAGGCCTGAGCGAGTCGGCCGCCGGCAGTGACGCGGCGGATCGTGAACTGGTCGAGGCACTGCTCGAGGCGATGCAGGCGGGCCATGCCGACTTTACCCTGACGTTCCGGCGGCTATGCGATGCCGCCGAGGGTGAGGAGCAGGCACTGGTGGCGCTGTTCGAGCGCGCCGAGCCGATCCAGGCCTGGCTTGCCGACTGGCGTCGACGCCTGGCGCGGGAAGGCGACGAGGGCAGCGAGATCGCGCAGCGCATGCGGCTGGCCAATCCGGCCTATATCCCGCGCAACCATCGCGTCGAGGCGGCGCTGGCCGCGGCCATCGACGAGGACGACTTCGCCCCCTTCGAGCGGCTGATGCAGGTGCTGGCGAGCCCCTTCGAGGAGCGTGCCGCTGACGCCGACTACGCTCAGCCGGCACCGCCTAGTGCCCGGGTCTTCCGCACCTTCTGCGGTACCTAGCCGACCAGGCCCCACCTGCGCGCCGCGGCCAGGCACTCCTCCATCAGCGCCAGCACCGGGCCCAGTTGGCTTTCATGGAGCAGCAGCAGGGTGTCGCCGCTGTCGGCGTCGGTCGGCGGGGTGACGATGGCGAACTCGCCCTCTTCGAGATGAAATTCGTGAATCTCGCGCACGCCTTCCGGTGTATCACAGCGGCTGGCACGGTAGGTGTCGTCTTCGCCATAGGTCAGCCGGTGGTAGACCTTGAAGAAGGTATACAGTGACAGGCCGTGCTCGAATACCGGCCAGTGGGCGGGATTGGCGCGTGTCTCGCTGTCGATGGCGTGACCCTGCCGCTCGGCGCGGTCGATGGCGTCAGCCAGCGGCTCGGCCAGCAGCGAACCGCTATCGCAAGGCAGCACATCGCCTTCCACGACGGCACGATGATAGCGCTCGGCCACCGCCCGGGCATCCGCCAGCGAGGCGATCCGATGCTCGCTGTATGCCAACTCCGGCGGCTCTGCGCTGCCGTTTTCCCAGCCATGGATCACCCGCAGCCTCAGTCTGCCGGCACGCAGCGGCGCTTCGAACAGCATCTTGAGCGCCACGACCAGATGCAGCTGTCGCTCCATGGTGTCATTTTCGAAGGCGCTGTAGGGGTCGGCGAACAGCGCGTGCAAGCGGCCTGGGGCGTGTTCCTTGGCTTCCTTGAAAGGCATCGGGCAGTCTCGGTGGCGGTAGTCTTGTTGTCGGTGTCGCAGCAGCAGGCGCGGCAGCGTCAGTCGTCCATTAGATTAGTATCGGCCATCAGGGGCGTCGACTTGAGCCGCGGGCGGCGACTTTGACTTCTCCCGATGGGCGGCCGATGATAATTGCCCCGGCTAGCGCCGGGTTTTCCATCGAAGGATATCCCACAATTCACTGTCGCCAGGGGAGTCCCGCCGCACCAGCGGGGGCTGAGAGGGCCATGCGCCGACCCTGGAACCTGATCCGGTTCATACCGGCGGAGGAAGTGCGACATGCCCTATCTGACGTCTGCCGTGCTCGGCGCGGCGCTGCTGTGCTTTGCCTACCTTGGCCTGCGTGCGCGCCGCGCCGACGGCCCCCTCGACGACTACGTGACCGCGCGCAACTCCCAGGGTGCCCAGACCCTGGGGCTGTCGTTCCTGGCCTCGAGCATGGGCGCCTGGATTCTCTTCGCACCGCCGGAAATCGGCGCTTTCGTCGGCCCGCTGGCGCTGGCCGGCTACGCCATTGGCTCGTCGCTGCCGTTCATCGTGCTGGGGCTGTATGGCCCGGCGATTCGCCGCCGCCTGCCGCGCGGGCGCAGCATCGGCGAGTTCGCCGAGGCGTGCTACGGGGTCGGCGTGCGGCGCTGGGTGTCGCTGGTCTCGGTGGCCTACATGGCCTGCTTCCTGGCCGCCGAGCTCACCGCCATCGGTGCGATTGCCGCGCTGCTCTCGGACGTGCCGCCGGCGCTGGTGGTGATCGGCGTGGCGCTGGTCACCCTGCTCTACACCGCGCTGGGCGGGCTGCGCGCCAGCCTCGCCACCGACCGCTGGCAGGCCTGGCTGCTGCTGGTGCTGTTGCTGCTGGTGAGCGGCGTGGCGCTGTGGCGCCTGCCGGAGATGCCGGCCGGGGCGGCCCTGCCGACGGCGCCGCTGGGCAATTCGTTGTCGGTGGCGCTGACCCTGGTGATCGCGGTCACCGCCGCCAACCTCTTCCATCAGGGCTACTGGCAGCGAGTGTGGTCGGCTCGCGACGACCGCGCCCTGGGGCAGGGCGCCTGGCTGGGTGCCGGCATCTGCGTGGTGGTAGTGATGCTGATCGGCGGCCTGGGCATGCTGGCGGCGATGAGCGGCATCGCTCTCGGTGAGCCGCCGATCCCGTTCTTCGCGCTGCTGGCCGAGGCGCCGGCCTGGCTGGCGCTGCCGGCGCTGGTGCTGGCGGTGACCCTGGTGGCATCAAGCGTCGATACCCTGCAGAACGGCATCGCCTCGCTGGTGGTGGCGGATGCCGGCAAGCCGGGGCTGTCGATTGGTGGGGCAAGACTGGCCACGGTGGCGCTGATGGTACCGGTGGTGGCGGTGGCGCTGCAGGGCTACTCGGTGCTGCGCCTGTTCCTGATCGCCGACCTGCTGTGTGCCGCCATCGTGGTGCCGGTGCTGCTGGGGCTGTGGCGGCGGATGAGCCCGCTGGCGGCGGTGGCCGGTGGCGTTGCCGGCATGCTCGGCGCCGTGGTGCCGGGCTGGATCACCTCCGGCAGCCTCAGCGCCGGCCTGCTGGCGGCGAGCTTCCCCGACAGCATTCCCACTCTGGCGCCGTTTCTCGGCGCGCTGCTGGCGTCGACCCTGGTCAGCCTGCTGATCGCCTGGCGGCGCCCTGCCTTCTCCTCTGACATGCCAAGGAGCGCATCATGAGCACCTATGAGCAGTACCGCGACTGGGCCGCCTCGCGCAGCGCCCCGCGCATCAGCGACTGGCTGCGCGAGATCAGCGAGCCCGACTGGTCGGCCACGGTGGACCACCCGCTGTTCGACGCCCTGGCCGAGGGCCGGCTGGCGGGAGACGACTTCGCCGCCTATATGGTGCAGGACTACGGCTTCGTCGACCCCTTCACGGCGCTGATCGGCCACGCCATCGGCCATGCCCCGGGCATGGACGACCGGGTGGTGCTGGGCCAGTTCATGGGCATGCTGACCAGCGACGAGAACAGCACCTTCCAGCGCACCTTCGAGACCTTCGGTGTGGCCGGCCAGGCCCCCGACTACCTGCCCGAGACCCAGGCCTTCCAGCGGCTGCTGCGCGATACGGGCCTGAGCGGCAGTTACGCCGAGCTGCTGGCGGCGCTGGTGGTGACCGAGTGGATCTATCTCGAGTGGGCGCTGCGGGTGACCCGCGTGGACGGACTGCACCCCTTGATGGGGGAGTGGATCGATCTGCACGACAACCCGGCCTTTCAGGAATTCGTCGCCTGGCTGCGCCAGCGCCTCGATGAGCAAGCGGCGCAGCTCGACGCGACCGCTTTCGCCGCCATGGCCGAGTGCTTCCGCGACACGGTGGCCAAGGAGCGCGGCTTCCACGACGCGGTCTGGGCCCGATTCGACTGATGCCAGTCTGGCCGGTTGCCAGATGCGCTCAGGGGGGCCACTCTTTATGCTCTAAAAAATGCATCGAAACCGTCAGGAGCGCCCCATGAGCGATACGCCGAATGATTCCCGCCGCCGTCACTCCGCCCCGGTAGTGGATGGCCCAGGCAAGGCGGCCAGCCGTGCCATGCTGCGCGCGGTGGGTTTCACCGACAGCGACTTTACCAAGCCTCAGGTAGGCATCGCCTCGACCTGGAGCAACCTCACGCCCTGCAACAGCCATATCGACGACCTGGCCTGGCGCGCCAGCGACGGCGCCGATGCGGCCGGCGGCAAGGGCGTGATCTTCAATACCATCACCATCTCCGACGGTATCGCCAATGGCACCGAGGGCATGAAGTATTCGCTGGTGTCGCGGGAGGTGATCGCCGACTCCATCGAGACGGTCGCGGCCTGCGAGGGCTTCGACGGCTTGGTCGCCATCGGTGGCTGCGACAAGAACATGCCGGGCTGCCTGATGGGCCTGGCGCGGCTCGACCGGCCCAGCGTGTTCGTCTACGGCGGCACCATCCTGCCCGGCGAGGGCCACACCGACATCGTTTCGGTGTTCGAGGCCATGGGCGCCCATTCGCGGGGCGATCTGGACCTCATCGAGCTCAAGCAGATCGAGGAGACGGCGATTCCCGGGCCGGGGTCCTGCGGCGGCATGTATACCGCCAACACCATGGCCTCGGCCATCGAAGCGCTGGGCATGAGCCTGCCGGGCAGCTCGGCGCAGAACGCGGTCTCGCATGCCAAGGCTGCCGACTGCGAGGCGGCTGGCGCCGCGGTGCTGGAGCTGCTGGCCCAGGACATCAAGCCCTCCGACATCATGACCCGCCAGGCCTTCGAGAATGCCATCACCGTGGTGATCGCACTGGGCGGCTCCACCAATGCGGTGCTGCACCTGATCGCCATGGCCAGCACCATCGGTGTCGAGCTGTCGCTGGAGGACTTTACCGAGATCGGCAAGCGCGTGCCGGTACTGGCCGACCTGCGCCCCAGCGGCCACTACATGATGAGCGAGCTGGTGGCGATCGGCGGTATCCAGCCGCTGATGAAGACGCTGCTGGATGCCGGCATGCTGCACGGCGACTGCCTGACGGTGACCGGCAAGACGCTGGCCGAGAACCTCGCCGAGGTGGCGCCTTATCCCGTGGAGCAGAAGATCATCGCGCCGCTCGAGGCGCCGCTCAAGGCCGAGAGCCACCTGCGCATCCTCTACGGCAACCTGGCGCCCCAGGGCGCGGTGGCCAAGATCACCGGCAAGGAGGGCACGCGCTTCTCCGGCAGTGCACGGGTGTTCGGCTCCGAGGAGGAGGCCCAGGCGCGGATCAACGACGGCAGCGTGGTGGCCGGTGACGTGGTGGTGATCCGCTACGAAGGCCCCCGCGGCGGCCCCGGCATGCGCGAGATGCTCACCCCGACCTCGGCGATCATGGGCCGCGGCCTGGGCAGCCAGGTGGCGCTGATCACCGACGGACGCTTCTCCGGCGGCAGCCACGGCTTCGTGGTCGGCCATGTCTCGCCGGAGGCCTTCGAGGGCGGCCCGCTGGCGCTGGTCGAGGACGGCGACACCATCACCATCGACGCCGAGGCCAACTCCATCGACGTCGACATCTCCGACGAGGAGCTGGCGCGGCGCCGCGGCGCCTGGCAGCAGCCGGCGCCACGCTACACCCGCGGCGTGCTGGCCAAGTATGCCAAAACGGTGAGCTCGGCCTCGCGCGGTGCGGTGACCGACCTGCTGGACTGAACGCCCGCCTGCTGGAAGGTATCATCCGACAGCGCCCCCGCCGGTCACCCGGCGGGGGCGTTTGTCCTTCGGGGACGAGTCGGCTACGGCTCGCTACGGGCGGTGTGGCTAAGGCGCAGGTGGGCGCGCAGTCGGCGGGCGAGGATATCCACCGCGATGTTGAGCAGCGCGGTGATCAGGATCAGCAGCATGGCGCGGTCGAAGCGCAGCTCCTGGATGGCGCTGTCGACGTAGAAACCCAGGGTGGCGATGCCGAGAATCCCGAGTATCGCCGTCTCGCGCATGATGATCTCCCAGCGGTAGAAGAGCAGCGCCAGGAAGGGGCCGTAGACCCGCGGCGCCACCTCGTAGGCGTAGCGGTTGATGCCGCCCGGGGCGTCCTGGCGCAGGTGGATCTCGTTGCTGCGGCGTCCGACCAGGTGGCCGATGATGCCGCCGTTGTGCAGCGCCAGGGCGACCACCGCCGGCAGCATCGAGGGCCCCCACAGCTGCAGCAGGATAAAGGCCAGCAGATACTCCGGCGTCGAACGCATGACCACCAGCAGCACATGACCGGCGGTGCCGCCCAGGCGCCCGGTGAAGTGGCGCGAGATCAGCGGGAACAGCGTCATCGCCAGCACCCCGGTGAGTACCAGGGCGATCTGGGTCAGCAGCAGGGTGTGCCAGATGCCGGGCAGGGCCTGGCCGAGCAGGAGGTCGCCGAACCAGGGCCACAGGCCCTCCAGGCCCTCGCCGTTGCGCAGCGGGGCGGGCACGATGTCCTCGGTGAAGAAGCGCGAGACGTTGCTCCACACGATCGGCAGCCCGGTACCCAGCAGGAAGGGGGAGGCCACCAGGTAGAGGGGCAGCAGCCGTGGCCGCGCCCATAGCCGCAGGCTGGCGATCAGGGCGTAGAAGAGCAGCAGCAGTGCGCCCACCGTGCCGTAGTGGCCCTGGGCGAAGGCGCCTGCCAGGTGAAAGCCCAGGGTCGGCATGCCGACGAAGCCGATCACCGCGCTGGAGCGCAGGCCGCACTCGAGGCGGTAGGCGGTATAGCTGACCAGGTGCGGCCAGGCCTGGCTGATGCGGGTATAGACCAGCGCCGATAGCCGCCCGGCGCGCTGTGGCAGGCTGCGTTCCGGCTGTGGGTCGCACTCGTCGAGGATCTCGGCATAGACCTTGGCGAAGGTGCCGGCGTAGGGAATGGCGATGGCCAGTACCCCGGTGATCGGGTGCAGGCCGAAGCTCTGCAGGAAGATCAGCGCCCAGAACAGTTCGTGGATGGCGCGGATAAAGGCGCAGAAGGTGCGCACCCAGACATGCCGGAAGAGCAGGGCCAGCAGCATGCCCGCCGCCGAGCCGAGCCCCACGCCGACGAAGGCGAAGGCCACGGTTCGCAGCAGGGCCTCGCCGAGGAAGTCGACGCGCGAGAGGTCGGGCTGGATCAGCCCCATGAACAGGCGGCCCAGCGCGTGCCAGGGGTCGTGGGTGCTGATCTCGAAGTCGCCGAACAGCAGGCACACCGCCGCCAGCAGGACCAGCCCCAGGGTAACGCGACGCGTGGCGGTCAACGGCATCAGTAGAGCGGCAGCAGGTCGGTGGCGGAGAGGCGCTGGCTGGGCTGGTCGATGGCGATGGCGCCATCCTGGATGCCGATCACCCGGGTGCAGTAGCGCAGTGCCAGGTCCACGTCGTGCATGGCCAGCACCGCGGTGGGGTAGGCGTCGGTCAGCGCGGTCAGGGTCACCTCGGAGAGCGGGCCGTCGAGTGCCGAGACGGGCTCGTCGGCGAGCAGCATGCCGCCGCCCTGATGGATGACCCGCGCCGCGGCAACGCGCTGGCGTTGCCCGCCGGAGAGTTCGCCGCAGGGTGTCCAGCGCTTGTCGTCCAGGCCGAGCCGGCCGAGCAGGGTGTCGATCTCCGTCACGTCGGCTGGCCGTGGGCGCACCAGGGTCAGCAGGTTGCGCCACCAGGGGTGGCGGTCGAGCCGGCCCATGTAGACATTGTGGAATACCGAGAGTGTCGTCACGAGACCCAGGTCCTGGGGCATCAGGGCGGCCCCCTGGTCGCGCCAACGGTCATACATCACCGACAGCAGCGTCGACTTGCCGGCACCGCTGCGACCCACCAGCGCCACGCGTTCGCCGGGTGCCAGCGTCAGGCTCAGTGGGCCGAGCACGCGCACCTCGCCATAGGTGGCGACGGCATCCTGCAGCGCCAGCAAGGTCATCAGTCGAGCAGCCCCAGGGACTGCGCGACCTCGAGGATTTCCCGGTAGTCGTCGTTCACGGCAGGGATGAAGCCTGCGCGGGGAAAGCTGGCCAGCAGGTCGGGGTCATCCATGTCGAGCAGGGCCTGCTGGAGGCGCTCGGTGAAGCCCTCGCCGAAGCGCTCATCGACGTCGCCACGCACCGTCCACTGGTAGTCGGGGTAGGGCGGCGTCTCCCAGATCACCTGAACCCGGTCGAGGTCGATGTTGCCCGCTTCGAGCTCGTTCTCCCACGCCTTGTAGCTGACCACGCCGGCCTGGTAGGCGCCGGACTGCACCACCGAGATGGTACGGCTGTGGTTGCCGCTGAAGCCGACCCGGGTAAACAGCTCGTCGGGCGAGGCGCCGAGGTGCTCGCGCAGGAAGTACTCCGGCATCAGCCGCCCGGAGGTCGAGCTCTGGGAGCCGAAGCTGAAGGTCAGGTCGCGCAGGCCCTCGGGGGCGGTGTCGCCGCCGTGCGGTTCGAGTCCGGTCTGCTGGTTGGCGATGAAGTAGCTCTTGTACTCGGGGTCCTCCACGCCCTGCGCGATGGCGCGAGAGCCCGGCACCAACTGGCGTGCCTGCACGCCGGTGAAGCCGCCGAACCAGGCCAGCTGCACCTGGTTGTTGCGAAAGGCGGTGACCGAGGCGGCATAGGAGGTTACCGGAATGAAGCGGACCTCCACCTCCAGCGTCTCGGCGAGGTAGTCGGCGACGGCCTGGAAGCGCTGCTGCAGGCGTGTCTCATCCTCGTCGGGGATGGCGGTGAACACCAGGGTCTGGGCGGCGGCCAGGGAAGGCGTGATGAGTGTGACAAGCGCAAGAGCAGGCAGCAGGCGTCGGAACATGTCAGGGCGTCCTTGTGGGGGAGTGGCCAGTCGAGATTATCTTGGCTTCTAGAGCATAGAGCCTGGGTAACCGGAACGGGCCATGATACCGAAAATCCCAGGGCTATCTCCTCTTAGAGCGCGCAGGTACGAAACCCCGCCAGGATGTCCTGGCGCTCCGGGGTGAAGAAATTACGGTAGCCGTTATGGATCAGCCGCCCCCGGGTGGCCCAGGCCCCGCCGCGCAGCACGTAGCGGCCCTCCTTGAACCAGGGCGCCGAGTAGTCGCGGTACAGCTCGGGCTCGAAGCCCGGGAAGGGGCCGAAGGGCGAGGCCGTCCACTCCCAGACGTTGCCCAGCATCTGTCGGCAGCCGAAGGCGCTGTCGCCGTCGGGCAGTGCCGCCACGTCCAGCGACGCCAGGCGCCAGCCGTCCAGATTGGCCAGCCGGGCATCCGGCGGCGTGTCGCCCCAGGGGAAGCGACGCTTGCCGGGGGCGAGCGAGGCCCCGTCGGGTGTTGGCTCGCGGCTGGCGGCAACCTCCCATTCGGCTTCGCTGGGCAGGCGACGACCGGCCCAGCGACACCAGGCCTCGGCCTCGAACCAGCTCACATGCACCACCGGCTGATGGGGGGCCAGCGGCAACCAGCGGTCGAAGCGTCGCTCCTCCCAGCGGCCGTTGGCGCCCTTGCGCCAGTAGACGGGTGCCCGCAGGCCCTGTTTTTCGCACCAGCGCCAGCCGGCCTCGCTCCACAGTTCTCGTCGTGCATAGCCGCCGTCGTCGACGAAGGCGGCGAACTCGGCGTTGGTCACCGGCGCCTTGGCGATCGAGAAGGGCGCCACTTGGACTTCCAGGGGCGCCTTCTCATTGTCGAACCGGAAGGGAACGCTTTCATCGGAGCCCAGCAGGTGGCGGCCGCCGGGGATGGCGACGTCGCCGGGCAGCGCACCGGCAGCGGGCTCGCCAGGGGCGAACCCCGGCGGTGGCGTGCCCAGGTCGGGGGCCGGGTCGCCAAGGGTCTGGCGGGTGTAGAGGAAGGCCTCGCCGTGCATGTCCTCGTGCAGGGTGGTGAGCTGGTAGACATAGCTCTGGGCCGGGCTGGCCTCGCCGTCGGGCAGGCGTTCGAGCATGGCCTGCTGGACCCGCGACAGATACGCCAGGGTCTGCTCCCGTGACGGAAGCGGTAGCGACCAACGGTCGTCATGGGCGATGCTGCTGGAATCGAACAGTCGCTCGGCATCGGCGAGCTGGTAGTCGGGCAGGCCAAAGAGGCCGCGCAGGGCGAAATGGTCGTGGAAGTAGCCCAGGTGGCCCAGCTCCCACAGCGGTGGATTGACGATCGCCAGCCGCGGGCCGAGTTCGCGGGCCTCCAGGGTGTCCTGCATCAGCGCCAGGCTGCGCGTCCGCGCGTCGGTGAGCATCGCCGCCAGCTCGACGGCGGGCCGGGGTGGCGTAGGCGGTGTGCTGAGTGGTGTGGAGAGCATGCCGACCTCGTCGAGAGTGGAGCGCTCAGGGAGCAAGGATAGGGAGTCGAGCTAAGTAGTCGAGATAGGGAGTCGAGATAGTGTTGAAGGTAGCGCTGATCACGCCGGCGCGTCGAGGCTCTCATGCCGGCAACCGGACCACGGCCACCCGCTGGGCGGGGCTGCTGCACGACCTGGGCTGTCGCGTGCGCGTTGCACAATCCGACGGGGACGCCGATGGCTGCCGCCTGGACGGCCAGCCTCCCGACCTGGTGCTGGCGCTGCATGCGGTGCGCAGCCACGCCGCCATTCGCGCCTGTCGCGCCGCTTTTCCGGCATGCCCGCTGGTGGTGGTGCTGACCGGAACCGACGTCTACCGCTTCCAGCACAGCGACCCGGAGGCGTTTCTCGACAGCCTCGCCGCCAGCGATGCCTTGATCGGCCTGCATGACTGCCTGGCCGAGGATCTGCCGCCGCGCTTCCTGTCGCGCCTGCATGTCGTCCACCAGTCGGCCCTGCCACTGCCGCCCCGTGCCCCGGGACCCATCCGTCGCCGTTTCGAGGTGCTGGTCGCCGGCCACCTGCGCGAGGAGAAGGATTCGCTGCGTGCGGCCCTGGCCGTGCACGAGCTGCCATCGACGTCGCGGTTGTGCGTGGTGCAACTCGGTGGCGCCCACCGCCCGGAGTGGGCCGAGGCCGCCCGCGAGGAGATGGCCTGCAATGCGCGTTACCGCTGGCTCGGCGACCTGCCCCGTTGGCGGGTGCGTCAGTGGATGGCCCGGGCACGGCTGATGGTGATCAGCTCGCGCATGGAAGGGGGCGCCAATGTGGTCAGCGAGGCCTGCGTGGCCGGCCTGCCGGTGGTGGCCTCCGATATCCCCGGAAACCGCGGGCTGCTGGGCGACGACTACGCCGGCTACTTCCCGGTGGCCGACACCGCGGCCCTGAGGGCCCTGTTGTGCCGAGCAGAGGCCGAACCGGCCTTCGTCGACCGGCTCCGCCAGCAGGTGCTGGTGCGGGCACCACTGTTCAGCCCCGCGGCCGAGCGGGAGGCGCTGGCGCGAGTCATCGCCGCCTGCGGGCTGACGCTTTAATCTCGCCCTCAACCCTTCAGGTGGATGGGTTCCAGCGCTTCGCCGGCCTCGAGGACGTGGCCGATGATGGCGGCCCTGGCGTAGCCCAGGGCGTGCAGGGCCGCGAGGCAGGCCTCGGCGCGCTCGGCGGGCACGCTGGCCAGCAGGCCGCCGGCGGTCTGGGGGTCGAACAG
Organism: Halomonas sp. 1513; assembly: GCA_001971685.1. Lineage (NCBI taxonomy): Bacteria > Pseudomonadati > Pseudomonadota > Gammaproteobacteria > Oceanospirillales > Halomonadaceae > Halomonas > Halomonas sp. 1513. The sequence goes on along the minus strand of CP019326.1, from coordinate 3,341,184 downwards.
CAGCGGATAGCGGGGGTGGTCGACCCAGGCGGCCTGGTCGTGGATGGCACGGCGCAGGCGCACGTTGGCGGGTTGCAGCGAGCTCAGGATACCGGCGGCGACGGTCTCCTCGGCGCCCTCGAGCAGCGGCAGCGCCGTCAGGTCGAGTTCGGCATCCACCCCGGAAGGGCGCGTCATCTCCACCAGGTGCCCCAGCAGGCCGAAACCGGTGAGGTCGGTACAGGCGGTGGCGCCGTGTTCGCGGAGGCAGCTCGCCCCCTGGCGGTTGGACTGGCACATGCTCTCCAGGGCGGCGTCGATCCAGCGCCCCCGGGCGCCGAGCCGGGCATGGGCGGCGAACAGGGTGCCGGTGCCGATGGGCTTGGTCAGGATCAGCACCTGGCCCGGGCGCAGGCCGCCTTTCGTCAGGATCGCTTTCCCCTTGGGGCTGTCGCTCGCTCCACCGGCGTCGATCAGGCCGTTGACGGCAAACCCCAGGGCCAGCTCGCTGCCCTCGCCGGTGTGCCCGCCGACCAGGGCGCAGCCGGCCTCGTTGAGCACCTCAACGGCACCGCGCATCATCTGGTAGACGGTGTCCTCGACCTTGGCCTCGAGCCCCTGGGGCACCGTGGCCACGGCGGTGGCGGTCTGGGCCTCGGCGCCCATGGCGAAGATGTCGCCCAGGGCGTGATTGGCGGCGACCTTGCCGAACACATAGGGGTCGTCGATGAAGGCGCGGAAGAAGTCGACGGTATGCACCACGTCCTTGCCCGGCGGTACCCGTACCACGGCGGCATCGTCCGGGGCGTGAAGGCCCACCAGCACCTCGTCCCGCTCCACCGGCTGCAGGGTCGAGAGGGCCCGGGAGAGCACCGAGGCGCCGACCTTGGCACCACAGCCGCCGCAGCGCATGGCGATGGCCGAGATCGCCTGGGCGCTCTCCTCCTCGTTCAGCGCCACGCGGCTGGCCCGGGGCGCCCGCATGGCGCCTTCCTCCATCGGCGGCAAGTCGTTGAACTTGGACATGAAACGCCGATCGATGCCGTCCTTCCAGCGCCACACCCAGTCACCGGCGAGAAAGAGGCCGCCGCGGGAGGCCACGGCATGACGGTCGCCGGTGCTGATCAGCGCCAGCCATTGCGCCTGGGGGCGGTAGGGCGACAGGGCGCGGCCGGTCACGGCGGCGCGCAGGTTGTCGGCCAGCGGGCGCCCTTGCCGCACGGCGAAGACCCCGGCCTTCTCGCGGGGATGGTCGACCTGGCTGGCGATATCGCCGGCGGCGAAGATGCGTGGGTCGGAGAGCGACTGCAGGGTGTCGCCGACCTGGATGAAGCCGTCGTCGTCGAGTGCCAGGTGGGTGTCGCGCAGCCAGGCGGCGCCGCCGGCATTGGTGACCCAGACGATCTCGTCGGCGGCGTGCCAGTTGCCGTCGGCGGTCTGCAGCCGGCCCGCCTCGACACCGACCACGTCGGTGGCGGTGTGCACCTCGACGCCGCGCTGCTTGAGGGTGGCCTGGAAGTGAGCGCGCACTCGGGGATTGTGGGTCGGCAGGATCTGCGTGCCACGGGTGAAGAGGGAGAAGCGCAGTTCACTCGGGTCGCGGGCCTGGGCGCTGAGTTCGTTGCTCAGCCGGTACTGCATGGCCAGCAGCAGCTCGACGCCGCCAGCGCCGCCGCCGACCACCGCGACGCGGGTCTGGTCCGGGTGCTGCCCGGTGTGTGGGTGCGAGAGACGTTCGAGCAGGCTCTGCCAGCGGTCGTTGAACTGGTGGATCGGCTTGACCGGCACCGCATGCTCGCCGGCACCGCTGACCGAATTCACGCTGGGGGTCGAGCCGATATTGATCGACATCCAGTCGTAGGGCACCGGCGGGCGCGAGCGGCAGAGGACGGTCTGGGCCTCGTGGTCGATGCCGATGGCCTCGTCGCGGAAGAAGCGTGCCCCGGCGTACTCCGCCAGGCGGCGCAGGTCGATATGCACGTCGTCATAGCTGTAGTGCCCGGCCACATAGCCCGGCAGCATGCCCGAGTAGGGGGTATGGGTGTCGCGGCAGATCACGGTGAGCCTGACGCCGGGTTCGGGTTTCATGGCGAAGCGCTTCAACACCCCCACGTGGGTGTGTCCGCCGCCAACCAGGACGATATCCCGTAACGCTTGTAACCCCAGGGACTGCTGCGGTTGCTGCATGGTCAGGCTCGCTCTAGATTGATGAGACGTCGACGTTGCCGCCACAGTCTAAAGGCAAATCGATGGTACGACGCCATCCCGCAGATCGGCGTATTGTCGAACCCTGCCAGCACCGTTCGCCAGCGAGGCCAAGCGATGTCCACTGCAGTGCGTTTTCACGACCAGCATGTCGACGAGACGGGGCCGTCGTTTCGCGACGACGTGATCGCCGGGCTGGGCCGCTCTCCCAAGGCCTTGTCGCCCAAGTATTTCTACGATGAGCAGGGATCCCTGCTGTTCGAATCGATCTGCCGCCAGCCCGAGTACTACCTGACCCGCACCGAGGAGAGCATCCTCGCCGAGGCCGCCGAGGAGATCGCGGCGCTGGTCGGGCCGGAGTCGCTGCTGGTCGAACTGGGCAGCGGCGCCAGCCGCAAGGTGCGCCTGCTGCTCGAGGCGATGCGCCCGACGCGCTACCTGGGGGTGGATATCTCTCGGGATTTCCTGCTGCAGAGCACCCGCCGCCTGGCGGCCGACTACCCCTGGCTGGAGGTGCATGCCGCCTGGGCGGACTTTTCGGCGCGCCTGCGCTTGCCGTCGGGTGTCGAGGGGCGACGGGTGGTGGCCTTCTTTCCCGGCTCGAGCATCGGCAACTTCGCGCCGGCCGAGGCCGAGGCCTTCCTCGCCGCGCTGCGCCGGGCCCTGCCCCACGGCAGCGGGGTGCTGATCGGCGTCGACCTGGTCAAGGATAGCGACCTCCTCGAGGCGGCCTACAACGATGCCGCCGGTGTGACGGCGGCCTTCAACCTCAACCTGCTGGAGCGCATGCGCCGGGAACTGGGGGCCAAGGTAGAGCCTGGCAGCTTCCGCCATCGGGCCTTCTTCAACGAGGCGGCCTCGCGCATCGAGATGCACCTGGTCAGCGAGTGCCGGCAGACGCTCGTCCTCGAGGATCACCGCTTCGAGTTCGAACCGGGCGAGACGCTGCACACCGAGAACTCCTGTAAATACAGCGTGGCGGGCTTCCAGGCGTTGGCACGGCGAGCGGGGTATCGGCCGAGCGCGGTCTGGCGCGACGCCGAGGGCCTGTTCAGCGTGCACTATCTATCCAACGACTAGCTCGCCTATGGCCGGACGTCTTTCATGGCGCTGCCAGCGGCGGGCGGTAGCGGGCCATGAAGCGGCGGTCGCTGCGATCCTTCCAGCGCCACACCCAGGCGCCGGACCAGCTCCAGGGGCCGCGGCAGGCGACGGCGTAGCGGTCGCCGGTGCTGATCAGCGCCAGGTGGCGGCGCTGGGGGCGGTAGCGGGTCAGGGGGCGGTCGTGAAGGCTGGCGCGCAGGTTGTCGGCCAGCGCAGGGCCCTGACGCACGGCGTTAACCGCGGGCTTGTCGCGGCGGTAGTTGATCATCGAGGCGGTGTCGCCGGCGGCGAACACGTGGGGATGGCTGACGCTGGCCAGGTGGTCGTCGACGCGGATGAAACCCTCGGCGTCGAGGTCGAGGCCAGTGCTGGCCAGCCACGGCGCGGCACCGGCCTGCGTCGCCCACAGCAGTTCATCGAAGACCAGCCGGCGGCCGTCGGCGATGTGGATGCATCCGGCGCCGACGCTGACCACCTCGGCATCGCTGTGCAGCGTCACGCCGCGGCGCGTCAGCAGGCGGGTAAAGCGTCGCCTCACCCGCGCATTGTGGCCGGGCAGCAGCCGCGGGCCGCGGGTCACCAGGCAGAAACGCAGCAGATCCTCATCCAGACCGCGCTCACGGCACAGGCGCTGCAGACGCTGCTGCATGGCCAGCAGCATCTCGACGCCGCCGACGCCGCCACCCACCACCATGATGGTCTTGCTGACCGGGTCGTGCTGCAGCCGCTCGAGCAGCGCCAGCCAGCGCGCATTGAGCCCGTCGATGGGCTTGAGCGGCGTGGCGTGGTCGGCGGCACCGGGTACCGTCGCCAGGCGCGGTGTGGCACCGATATTCAGCGACAGGCGGTCGTAGGTGAGCGGCGAGTGGTCGTGGGGAATCACCCGCTGGGCGGCGAGGTCGAGGCCGTCGATGCTGTCGCGCAGGAAGCGCGCGCCGGCGGCCTCGGCCAGCGGCGCCAGGTCGATATGCGCGTCGTCGAAGTCGTAGTGCCCGGCGAGATAGCCGGGCAGCATGCCGGCGTAGGGCGTGAAGCGGTCGCGGCTGATCAGGGTCAGGCGTACGTCGAGGGCGGGGGCCAGCGCAAAGCGGCGCAGCACCTCGACGTGGCTATGGCCTCCCCCCACCAGCACCAGCTCGCGGGCCATCTAGCTTTCGTCTTCGACGCTATGGCGCAGGGTTTCCAGTTCTTCGACGGAAAAGTGCTCGATCTTGCCGGCCAGCAGGTCGCTGAGGCGCTGCGTGGGGATGCCGGCGCGCTGGGCAATCTCGCGGTTAGGCAGGTCGGATAGGGCGATGCGGCGAGTGACGACGCGCATCAGGCGGGAACGCTTCTCGAGTTCCCGGACGTCCAGGTCGGGTGTCGCTGGCGAAGGCTCACGCAGGTCCCAACCGGTCGTTAATCGTGCCGTGCTCATGTGGCTCCGTTGGCTTGGCTTTCGACCTGTTCAGGATGCAAGGTTTTGCGGCAATCTTCCAGCGCTTCACGGAGATTTTTTTGCCCCGCGCAGACCTGCCCGACGAGACGGCGTAGACTAGCGTCAATTGCCCGTTTTATTGCCTTGGACATCAGGATCTTGCAATGGCGCTTAGCGCAACCCCTTATAAAGTGACCCTGTCGCTCACCGATCTCGACCGCGGCGTCTATGCCACCGAGCGCTTTACCGTGGCGCGCCACCCCTCGGAGACCGAGACGCGCATGACGGTGAGGCTGCTGGCGCACGCGCTGTGGTACGACGAGGCGCTGGCCTTCGGCCGCGGCCTGTCGGACGTCGACGAGCCGGCGCTGTGGCAGAAGAGCCTCGACGGTCGGGTGCTGCACTGGATCGAGGTCGGCCTGCCCGACGCCGACCGCCTGACCTGGTGCTCGCGCCGCGCCGAGCGGGTCTCGCTGCTGGCCTACGGCAAGGTCGACGCCTGGGCCTCAAAGGTGCTGGCCACGGCCGAGTCGCTGGCCAACGTGCACGTGGCCAGCCTGCCGGCGGCGCCGCTGGCGGCGCTGGCCGAGGAGCTGCCGCGCAGCATCGACTGGGCGGTGATGATCAGCGAAGGCACGCTATATGTCACCGATGGTCGCGGCCAGCACGAGCTGGCCCCGACCTGGCTCAGCGGCGAGCGTTGAATGGCGAGCATATCCCGCCGTGCTCGGCAATGGTGAAATTGTCGTTGTAGTCACTCAGGCTACTGACGTGCTAGGTTTTTCAGGAGTGCGGCCCCCGGTTCACATGCGCGGCGGGTCGCCAACAATCATAACGAACGTCAGGTTTCACGACCGGAGGAAGTCCATGCGCACTATCAAATATGCGGTTGCCGCATCACTGCTGGCCACTGCCCCGCTGGCAGCCGCCCAGCAGCTGTCCATCGCCACCGGCGGTACCGGCGGGGTCTACTACCCGATCGGCGGCGGCTTTGCCGAGATGATCAACGACCATATCGAAGGTGCCAGCGCCACGGCCGAAGTTACCGGCGCCTCGGTGGAGAACATGGGCCTGATCATGCGCGGCGATGCCGACCTGGCCCTGGCCCTGGCGGATACCGTCTACCAGGCCTACAACGGTACCGGCGATTTCGAAGGCCGCCAGATCGAGAACACGCGCGCCCTGGCGTCGGTCTATCCTAATGCCGTGCAGCTGGTGACCCTGGCCGACTCCGACATCGAGTCGCTGGCCGACCTGGAAGGCAAGCGTGTCTCCGTGGGTGCCCCGGGCAGCGGTACCGAGCTCAACGCTCGCGCCCTGATCGAAGCCAACGGCATGAGCTACGACGACTTCCGTCCCCAGCGTCTCAACTTCAACGAGACCGCCGACGCCATTCGCGACGGTGACATCGACGCCGGTTTCTGGAGCGTGGGCCCGCCCACCAGCTCGATCCTCAACCTGGCGGCAACCCGCGACATTCGCCTGATCGGTTTCTCCGACGAGGAGATCGCCAACGCCCAGGAAGTCGAGCCGGTGTTTGCGCCTTACGAGCTCGAGGCGGGCATGTACGACGGCATGGATGAAGCGGTCCAGACCATCGGTATCCCCAACGTCCTGGTGGTCAATTCCGACATGGACGAAGAGCTCGCCTACCAGCTGACCAAGCTGCTGTTCGAGCACACCGATGAGCTGATCGCGGTGCATCCGGCGGCCAACGACACCACCATCGAGTTCACCATGGAATCCACCCCGGTGCCGCTGCATCCGGGCGCGATTCGCTATTTCGAGGAAGTCGACGCCGACATCCCGGATCGTCTGCGTCCGTAACGGTAACGCGGCGCGATCCAGCGATGTGACGATGAACATCGTGAGATTCGGCAACCTGGCAGGGCGGACACTGGTGTCCGCCCTGCTGTTGTGTTTTAGCGCTCCCATATTAGCGTTGGGCGATGATGCGGCGCGTCCAGACGCCGTCTTGCAGGCGGTAGGCCAGGACGGCAGCGTGCTCGCCGAGGTGGCGCGGGCACCGGGGGAGCGATGGTGCCTGGGCTGGAACCATTCGGTGCGCCATTTCACGGTCCTCGACTGCTACCGCAACGTGGCCGGCGAGATGCAGTTGGAGCGCAGTCATCAGCCCGACTTTGCCGCCGGCCTGGGGCACTCCCAGGGGCGCGGCGAACAGGTATCCGATGGCCAGGGCGGCTATTGGATCAATGACATTCATGAGCCCGTCGCCGACAACCGCTATGCACTGCGGGTCGGCTCCCGCGAGGTCGATCATCGCCTGATCTGGGAGGTGGGCGGTGAGACGCAGACCCTGAGCCTCAGCGAGCGAGCCAGCGGTGAACGGGTCATCCTACAACTTATCACGCTCGAGCATTGAGCGAGCCAGACGACGTCTGACGAGGAATTCATGAGCGACTCGACGAGCCCACCGGTGCAGATGCCGGGCGGCAACGCCATCCAACCGCGCGCGATACTGTGGTTGATCACTATCGTGGCGGTAGGGCTGTCCCTGTTTCAGCTCTACTCGGCGGGTATCCAGCCGCTGGGGCTGTTCTACCAGCGCGGGATTCACCTGGCGCTGATCATGATGCTGGCCTTTTTGATCTTTCCGGCCTTCGGCCCCCACCGCAAGCGCGGCATCATCGGCGGGCTGATCGATGCGGTGTTCTTTGCCGGGGCGGTGGTCACCGGCGGCTATATCCTGTTCTTCCTGGATGACATCATCTCGCGTGCCGGCTTCTGGAACGAGACGGATATCCTGGTGGCCTGCATTGCCACCGTGACCGTCCTCGAGGCCAGCCGTCGCGCGGTGGGCTTCGGCATGACGCTGATCGGCCTGCTGGCCATCGTCTACGCCTTCGCCGGGCCGCGCGGCGAGCTGCCGTGGCTCGGCCAGTGGATGCCGGGCATCCTCGAGCATCGCGGCTATAACCTCGAGCGGGTGGCCGGCCAGCTGTATCTCGGCCAGGAGGGGATCTTCGGCCTGCCGCTGGGCGTGGCGGCGACCTACATCTTCATCTTCGTGCTGTTCGGCGCCTTCCTCGAAAGCACCGGCGCCGGCAAGTTCTTCATCGACATGGCCTACGCGGCCACCGGCCGCCAGCGCGGCGGGCCGGCCAAGGCGGCGGTCATCGCCTCGGCGGGCATGGGCTCGATCTCCGGCAGCGCCATCGCCAACGTGGTGACCACCGGCGCCTTCACCATTCCGCTGATGAAGCGACTCGGCTACAAGCCGCACCAGGCCGGCGGCATCGAGGCCGCGGCCTCCACCGGCGGCCAGATCATGCCGCCGCTGATGGGCGCTGGCGCCTTCCTGATCGCCGAGTACACCAACACCCCCTATCTCGAGGTGGTCAAGGTCAGCATCCTGCCGGCGATCATGTACTTCGCCACCGTCTACCTGTTCGTGCATATCATCGCACTCAAGCAGGGCATGCAGGGCATGGCGCGCAGCGAGCTGCCCAAGATGCGCGACGTGATGCGCGACGGCTGGCACTTCCTGCTGCCGCTGGGCGTGCTGGTGTGGCTGCTGGTGATGAATCTTTCGCCGATGCGAGTGGGTTTCTATGCCGTGGTGACCATGGTCGCCGTGGCGGTTCTGCGCTATGCGATCTGGTTCCTGTTCGTGGCGCCGCGCCAGGGGCAGACGGTGACCTTCGAGAGCATCAAGCGGGTGGTGATCGCCGGCTTCATCAAGCTGGTCGAAGGCCTCGAGCTTGGCGCGCGTAATGCCGTGGCGGTGTCCATGGCGTGTGCCGTGGCCGGCATCATCGTCGGCGTGGTCGGCCTCACCGGCCTGGGCCTCAAGTTCTCGTCGATGATGATGGCGTTCTCCGGCGGCAACCTGGTGCTGGCGCTGGTGATGGTACTGCTGGCCAGCCTGATCCTGGGCATGGGCCTGCCGGTCACCGCCAGCTATATCGTGCTGATCGTGCTGGTCGGCCCGGCACTGACCGCCGAGTTCGGCGTGCCGCTGCTGATCGCCCACCTGGTGGTGTTCTGGTACTCCCAGGACTCCAACGTCACGCCACCGATAGCCTTGGCCGGCTTTGCCGGGGCGGCGATCGCCGGCTCCAAGCCGATGGAGACCGGCTTCCAGGCCTGGAAGTTCGCCAAGGGCCTCTACCTGATCCCGATGTTCATGGTCTTCAATCCGGAGATCATCGTCGGCGGACCGGTACCGGTGGTGATCTGGAACGGGGTGATCGCGATATTCGCGCTCTGTGCCTTCGCCGCGGCGCTGGAGGGCTACCTGTTCACGCGCATGTCGCTGCTGCCGCGACTGGCCATCGTGCCGTCCATCGTGGCGGTGTTCTACCCCAACCTGATGGCCGAGATCGTCGGGGTGGTGGTGATGGCGCTGGCGATCGGCGGCAACTGGCTGGCCAGCCGTCGTGAGGCGGTGGCCACGCCTTCGCCGAATAGCGGCTAAGCGCCGTGCACGCCTAGGCTAACCGCGCATAGCTACTAAGCGAAGGACGCCGGGGGCAGGCTGAAGAGGAGGTTTCGATGCCATGGATGGCATCGGTAGCGCCCATGGATGGTTTACAGCGCCTCCTCGTAAGCCTGCCCCCGGATCAGTCCTGAGCGGTGCCGGTATTCGCAATAGGCATATCAACGGATCAGTCCTGCCTGCTTGGTCAAGATGACGGCGCCCGCGGGCGCCGTTAGAATGTCTGCCCTTCGCATTCCAGTGTCACTTCCGGGAGCCATAGATGCCATCCAATCAGCAGCCGCGCGTAGGCGTGATCATGGGGTCCAAGTCCGACTGGCCGGTGATGGAGCATGCGGTGGCGATGCTCGAACGCCTCGGCGTGGCCTATGAGACCAAGGTGGTCTCGGCCCACCGCACCCCCGATCTGCTGTTCGACTATGCCAAGAGTGCCGCCGGGCGCGGCCTGCAGGTGATCGTCGCCGGCGCCGGTGGTGCGGCGCACTTGCCGGGGATGGTGGCGTCCCAGACGCCGCTGCCGGTGCTCGGCGTGCCGGTGGAGTCCAAGTCGCTCAAGGGGCTCGACTCGCTGCTGTCGATCGCCCAGATGCCCGGCGGTATCGCCGTGGGGACGCTGGCCATCGGCAAGGCCGGCGCCACCAATGCCGGCCTGCTGGCGGCGCAGATCGTCGGCCTGCAGGATGCCAAGGTGCGCGAGGCGGTGGAGGCCTTCCGCGCCGAGCAGACCCAGGCGGTGCTCGACAACCCCGATCCCCGACCGCAAGCGCAGTGAGGTGACCCAGATGAACATCGGTGTACTCGGCGCCGGCCAGCTGGGCCGCATGCTGGCGCTGGCCGGCTATCCGCTGGCCAACCGCTTCACCTTCCTCGACACCACCGGCCACCCCAGCGCCGGCATCGGCGACGTGATGATCGATACCGATCGCAGGCACCTCGAGGCCTTCCTGGAGAAGGTCGAGCTGGTCACCTACGAGTTCGAGCACCTGCCGGTGTCGCTGGTGCAGGCCATCGAGGAGGTCAAGCCGGTCTATCCGTCCAGCGAGGCGATCCGCGTGTGCCAGAACCGCGCCGAGGAGAAGGCGCTGTTCGACCGCCTGGGCATCCCCACCCCGGCCTATCGGCTGGTGGAGAGCGCCGCCGAGCTCGAAGCCGCGGCCCGTGAACTGGGCACCCCGGTGGTCGCCAAGTCGGTGACCGAGGGCTATGACGGCAAGGGTCAGGCGGTGCTCAAGGATCCCGCCGAGGCCGCGGCTGCCTGGCGTGCCATCAACCACCCGCGGCTGATCGTCGAGGCCTTCGTCGACTTCGTGCGCGAAGTGTCGATCATCGCCGTGCGTGGCCGCGACGGCCAGGTGGTGTTCTATCCGATGGCCGAGAACCAGCACGTCGACGGTATCCTGCGCTACTCGATTGCTCCGCTGCCCGACCTCGAAGCCAGCGTGCAGCAGACCGCCGACGGCTATATCCGTGCGCTGCTCGATGAGCTCGACTACGTCGGGGTGCTGACCCTGGAGCTGTTCCAGGCCCGCGACGGCAGCCTGCTGGCCAACGAGATGGCGCCACGCGTGCACAACTCCGGCCACTGGAGCATGGACGGCGCGGTGACCAGCCAGTTCGAGAACCACCTGCGGGCCATTCAGGGGCTGCCGCTGGGCGACACCGCGGCGCGCATGCCGACCTGCATGGTCAACGTGATCGGCCAGGAGGGTGACCCGGCGGCGATACTCGCCATCGGTGATGCCCACCTGCACCGCTACGACAAGCGCGAGCGCCCCGGGCGCAAGCTGGCCCACGTCAACCTGGTGGCGCCGACCCACGCCGAGCTGCTCGACAAGGTGCGCGCCTGTGCCGCCCTGCTGCCGGATGCGCCGGCACCGCGCTTCAGCTTCGAATAAGCCTACTGCACCTGCCGTCCGGCCTCGCCCAGCAGCCGCCTCAGCCAGCGCTGGGGCGGCGCCTGGTGGCTGCGCTCGTGCCATAGCTGGTAGAAGCGCATCGGCGGGAAGGCGATCGGCGAGGGCAGGATGCTCAGCGGCAGCAGATTGGCATAGAAGCGTGCGAAATGGCGGCTGGTGGTGAACACCAGGTCGCTGTCCGGCAGCAGATAGGGCGCCAGGGTGAAGGACTGCACCTCGACCACCGCATGGCGGCGCTCTCTCAGGCTGGCCAGCTGGCTGTCGATCAGCCCACGCTGGCTCATCGAGTAGGGCAGTGGCACCACATGCCGAGCGGCCAGGTACTGCTCGCGGGTCATGCCGCGACGCGCCAGTGGGTGGCGCGACGACACCAGGCACACGATCTCATCTTCCAGCAGCATCGACAGGTGCATGCGCTCCGGCGGCTCGGGCCAGTTGCCGATCACCACGTCCAGTTCGCCCTCGGCCAGGGCGCTTTCCACGTCGAACTCCGGCCCCAGCGCCTGGATCTCCAGCTGCGCCTGGGGTGCCTCGCGGCAGAAGCGGGCCACTGCGGTGGTCATGAAGATCGGCGCCAGGTAGTCGGGCGCGCCGAGCCGGAAGCGCTGGCGGCTGGCGAAGGGGCTGAATGCCTGCGGCGGCCGGGTCAGCTTGTCGAGGGCGGCCAGCGCCGCCTCGGCGTCGGGTAGCAGCTGCAGGGCGCGCTCGGTGGGCACCATGCCGCCTTTCTCCCTGACCAGCAGTGGATCGTCGAAGGTCTCGCGCAGCTTACGCAATGCGGCGCTGATCGCCGGCTGTGACTGATGCAGGCGCAGGGCGGTTCGCGACACGCTGCGCTCGGCGATCAGCAGGCACAGCACACGCAGCAGATAGGGGTCGAGGGAGGCCTGGCGAGACGTCATGTCGGCTCCTTGTTGACCGATTGATCATATTGTTTGGTTTATAAGTGGTATTGGAGTATATCGGTTTTCATCTTCTCTGGCGTCCCTAGACTGGGCGGGTGCAGCGCGACTGCATCCACGACAACGACAAGACGCCGGAGATCCTCTTTCCATGATTCATGCACGCTTTGTAACGATAGGCACCGGATTGGCGCTGGCGCTCGCCCTGGCTGGCCAGGCACAGGCCGCGACCTGGAGCAATACCTCGCTCGGCTACCGCTACGGCAGCGACTTCACCGAGCCCAATAACCCTGACCATGTCAGCAAACACATCCTCAACCTGAGTCATGCCAGCGGCTACTCCCGTGGCCAGAACTTCTTCAGTCTCGACGTGCTGCAGTCCGACGGCAACGACCCAGCGGCGGGCAGCGACAGCGGTGCTACCGAAGCCTATCTGGTCTACCGCCACCAGCTGCACTACGGCAAGCTGTTCGGCGAGCCGCTTGCGTTCGGCCCGGTGGGCGACGTGGCGCTGACCGGCGGCTTCGATCTCAATACCAAGAACAGCGCCTTCGCACCGCGCAAGCGCCAGCTGGTGCTGGGCCCGACCCTCAAGTTCGATCTGCCGCGCGGCTTTCTCGACGTCAGTCTGTTCGTCAGCCGCGAGTGGAATCACTGCGGCCAGGTGTGCGACAGCGCCGGCGTCGACAACCGCATCAGCTTCGACCCCTACTATCAGCTCAATATCGCCTGGAACGTGCCCTTCGACGTCGGCGCCGCGGCGATGAAGTTCCAGGGCTTCTACAACCTGAACGGCAGCAAGGGCGAGGACTATTTCGGCAATGACACCGCTACCGAGCAACTGCTGCGCAGCGCGTTGATGCTCGACGTGGGGCAGCTCAGCTGGGGTGAGAGCAACCAGCTGTGGGCCGGGGTCGGCTACGAGTACTGGCGCAACAAGTTCGGCAACCAGAACGCGCCGGGGGTGGATACCGACGCCATGACCGTCAATCTGGAGTGGCACTTCTAGTCGCGCCGAACACAGGGTTCGCTCGCGTGGTTGGCCGCCCCCAGGGGCGGCCTTTTTATGGGGGCGCCACGGCTTGACCTGGATCAAGCCAAACGGCATTGGCATGTCGCCTCCCTTGCGGTTGGCCGGCGATCGGTAACACTGGGGCAAAGGAGGGGATATGGGCTATCGATTGAAGCGCGGTGATCTGCTGCTGATCATCGCCTTGCTGGTGCCGCTGGTGGTAGCGGCGCCCAGGCTAGGCTGGCCGACGGGGGAAGCCGCCGCGCTGCTCGGCTGGGTGGGGCGCGTCAGCGGTATTCTGGGACTGGCCATGCTGCTGGTGACGGCGGCCTTGAGCATCCGGCTGCCGGGCCTAGACCGCTGGTTCGGTGGGCTCGACCGGCTCTGGCAGCTGCACCGGCTGCTCGGCTTCGGCGCTTTTATCCTGATCATGCTGCATGTGCTGGCGCTCGGCCTGGCGCGGGTGCCGGCGGGCCTCGATGTCGCGGTGCTGAAGCTGTTTCCGCCGCTGTCGCAGCTGGCGCTGTGGAGCGGTTGGCTGGCCTGGCTGGCGATGGTGGTCTTCCTGGCGCCGACCTTCCAGTTCTTCGGGCGGCTCGACTATCAGCGCTGGAAGCGTCTGCATCTGCTCTCGGCGGCGGCCTTGCTGCTGGCGCTGGGCCACGCGCTGCCGCTGGCGGGGGAGACCTGGCCGTGGTGGCTGCTGGGCGCCCTGGGCGCCGGGGCCATCGTATGGCGCAAGCTGCTGTCGCCGTCGCTTGCCCGGCACGCTTACCGGGTGGAGAGCGTCGAATCGCTGGCCCGCGGCGTGGTGGAAATTGCGCTGCGTCCAGAGGCCGACGGGCTCAGCTATCGCCCCGGCCAGTTCGTCTACCTCACGCCGCTCGACGAGTCACTGACCGCGGGGCGCGGCGAGGAGCACCCCTATACCATCGCCTCGGCACCGCATGACCCGCTGCTGCGGGTCGGCATCAAGGACCTCGGCGATGCCAGCCATGCCCTGCAGACGGTTAGCGTCGGCAGCCGGGCGATGATCGAAGGGCCATACGGCGACTTCTTCGCCGCGGACTATCCCCAGCGCGATGCGCTATGGCTGGGGGGCGGCATCGGCATCACTCCGTTCGTCAGCGCGGCGCGAGGCATGGCCGCGTCGGACGAGACGCGCGACGTGCAGCTGTTCTACCTGGCCAACGGCCCCGACCGCGCCTACTACCTCGATGAGCTCACCCGCTGCGCCGCGGAGGTCGAGCGCTTCACGGTGACGGCCCACTTCTATCGCGAGCTGGGGCCGCTGACCGAATCCTTCCTGCGCCACCACTGTCCGGACTACGCCCACCGAGAGATCTACCTGTGTGGCCCGCCCGGGATGATTGGCCACCTGCGCGACCTGCTTGACGCCCAAGGCGTGCCGGCCGCGCGCATCCACTGCGAGGTCTTCGATTTCCTATGAACAAGTTTGCCTATAGTGCCTTCATCGCCTTCCTGGCCAGTATCGGCACTCTGGTGTCGGTGCAGGCGCTCTCCTCGGACGAGGAGGCCGACAGCTCGGGTGAGGAGCGTGATATCACCCTCGACGAGTTGGCCGAGCACGCCACTGCCGAGAGCTGCTGGAAGGCCATCCACGGCGGTGTCTACGACATCACCGACTATGTGCCCGACCATCCCACCGAGGAGGAGGTGATCCTCGAGTGGTGCGGCCGCGAGTCCAGCGAGGCGTGGGACAACAAACGCCCCGGGCGGCCACACAGCCCGGCCGCCGAGCGCCAGCTGGAGAACTACCGTATCGGGCGGCTGGTCGACGACCAGGGCGAGCCGCTCGATAGCCCGGTAGCTGAGACCGAGCAGCAGAGGGAGGCACCTGCGGATACGCAAGCGGATGCCGTAGTAGATGAAGAGGAGGGTCTTCAGGAAGAGGGGCTTGATGAGGCGGAGTCGCGGCTGGCCAAGGCGCTGCTCAGCGCTCACTATCCCGACGGTCGCTATCGTGGCGTGTTCAGCGACGGCGGCGAGATGCAGGTCAATGTGCAGTTCGAGCTGCGCGACGGCCGGATCGGCAGCCTCAGTTATCGTCACCTGGCCTATGCCGGCACTGATTATCGCCGGCTGGATGAAGACGATGACCTGTATCCGGTACTGGAGCAGCATCGTCAGCTCGGCGAGTCACTGGAGGGGCGAGAGCTGTATGAGATTTTCCTGCTCTACACCCCGCAGCGGCTGGCAGGAGACGTAGACGGCTATAGCGGCGCTACGCTGCGCGGCAACAAGGTGCACTCGGCAATACGCGACGGCCTCAATCGCGGTGTCTACAGCTGGCCGTGAGGCGAGGGCCGGCTAGCCCAGCGGCCAGCTCGCGGCGCCGATCACCCACAGCCACGCGGCGATCAGCGCGAAGTGGCCGGGGTACCAGGCCAGCCATAGCCGCCGCGGCATCGCCACGCCGACCTGAGGCACGCGCTGGGCGGCGCCGGCGGCGAGCAGCAGCACCGCCAGGCAGGTGGCGACGGTGAACGACTTGGCCATGTCCGAGGCGTTCATCTGGCCCGCCACCCACAGCGCCGGGAATGCCGCGGCGGCGGCCAGCAGGCGTGCCGAAAAGTGGGCTCCGGCCTGGCTCAGGTGATGCATGGCGAACATCAGCAGCGGGATCAGCAGCAGGCCGTTGTGACCGTACTCGACCCAGTCGCCGAGCAGGTACCAGACGATCAGCGTCGCCGCGGCGCCCAATACCGCCCAGTGCGCGGCCAGCTCGCCGCGCCCCTGACGAGCCGCCAGCTCACGCAGCCATGCGCCGCCGGCGAGGCCTGCCGCCAGCGTGAAGCAGACATTGAGGATGATGGCGTCCGAGGCCCGCGGCATCATCATGTAGGGCAGCTGCGCGGCGACGCCGATGATCAGGATGCGCCGCGCATAGCGCTGCGGATTGCGGGTATTGAACAGCCCGTGCCAAGCGACCATGGCGGCAAACAGCGGGAAGGCGATGCGCCCGATCGAGGAGCCGGCCCAGTCGAGCTGCCAGCTGTCGGGCAGCACGTAGCGGGTCAGATGATCGATGCTCATGGTCGCCAGGGCCAGCCATTGGCCCCAGGCGGTCCAGGTCGAGGCGGGGCGGAAACTGTCAGGGGCGGCGGCGCTTGCCGTTGCGCTCATCGTTACCTCCGGGTTGTAGCGATGGGGCAGTTGCTTGTCAATCGTCGGGCCTGGGTCGGTAGCGATGATCATCATACACCGCCATGGGCTCGCTTCTCACATCCTCCACCCAGCTGGGGGGCTTGAGGTAGCTCCAGGCGGCGCGGACCTGACCGCGCGGATCGGCGACCGCCAGTCGGCGGCGGCGATAGCCGTCGCGCTCATTGACCCGCTCCAGGCGGTCGAGTTCATCCAGGGTTGGTGCGTCGACGCTGAACAGCTCGCCCTGGACCTTGAGCCCCCGGCCTTGGGCGTCGACCAGCACTGGCGAGTAACGCGGACCGTTGAGCACCAGCGGAAACGGCTCGCAGGTCACCGCCAGGTCGAGGAAGTCGGCCTCGCTTAGGTGGCCTGCGTGGTTGGCAAAACCGCGCTTGAGGGTGCCGTACACGAACAGCAGATGGGGCATGGGATCCTCCCGGTCAGGCTGGGCCTGGTCGTCCTGACAGGATAGTCTGATGCTGGAGATACAGGGTCAAGTGTGGGCCACTCAAGGACACTGGGATGCGCAGCGGTTTCGGGTTCGATCTACGCAGCATGGAAATCTTCGTCGAGACCCTGGAGCAGGGCAGCCAGAGCGCCGCCGCGCGGCGCCTGGGTCTCAAGCAGTCGTCGGTATCCCAGAGCCTGGCCACCCTCGAGGAGGGGCTCGGCGTCAGCCTGTTCAAGCGCAACGCCCGGCCGCTGGAGCCGACCAGTGCCGGACGCTTCTTCTACGACCGCGCCCGGCGCCTGCTCGACGAGGCGCGCAGCACCCGCCGCGAGCTGGTCTCCGGCGCCTTCGGCCAACTGCATCAGGTGCGCCTGGCGCTGGTCGACTCGCTGGCCACGGCGGTGGGCCAGCCGCTGATCGAGCTGATCAAGCGCCACACCCGCGACTACACCCTGACCACCGGGCTGTCGCACATGCACAGCCACGCCCTGCTGACCCGCCACGTCGACATCATCGTCTCCGACGACCGGCTCGAGAACTATGACGGCCTCGAGCGCCACGCAGTGCTGCGCGAGCCCTTCGTGCTGGTGGCGCCGGCCAGTTGGTCGGGGCCCCTCGACAACCTGCGCTGGCTGGCCCGCCAGCTGGATTTCGTGCGCTATACGCCGCAGTCGCTGATCGGCCAGGCCATCGAGCGCCACCTGCGCCTCAACCGGCTCGAGTTGCCGGCGCGCCTGCATCTCGACAACACCTTCGCCGTGCTGCGCCTGGTCAGCGCAGGCGCCGGCTGGACCATCACCACCCCGCTATGTCTCTACCAGGCCGGCCTGGAGACGCTTCAGGTACGGGTGGCGCCGCTGCCGGTGGCGACGCTGCAGCGTGAGCTGACGCTGGTCTCGCGCCGTGACGAGCTGGGCGACCTGCCCGCGCAGCTCGCCCGCGACGCCCGCCGCCTGCTGGAGCTGCGCTTCCGACAGGAGCTCGACCGCGGCCTGCCCTGGCTCTCCTCCGAGGTCTCTACCCAGCCCTGAGTCGGCGCATCGCACCCCGCCGAATGCGCCTTGGGTGTGCACTATCGATTTTTCCGATAGCGGCGGCGTCGGTGCGACCGATGCTCTTTGCCAGATCCTCGATCTGCGTCCAAGACTGAATCGATTCGATTCATGACGCGGGAATGACCACCCAATGCCAACAACAATATGCGTCTATGTCCGCTGGGTAGAGCGCCTCAATCGTGGGGTGGGGCGGCTGGTGATGTACATGATCTTCCTGATGATGGGGCTGCTGCTCTACGCCTCCTTCTCGCGCTCGGTGCTTAATGCGCCGCTGCTGTGGGGCGTGGAGATGTCGCAGTTCATGCTCGCCAGCTACTACCTGCTGGGCGGCGCCTACGCCATGCAGATGGGCGCCCACGTGCGCATGGACCTGTTCTACAGCCGCTGGTCGCCGCGCACCCAGGCGGCGGTGGATGCCGTCACCATCCTGTTCCTGATCACCTTCCTGGCCACTTTGCTGCTGGGCGGCATCTCCAGCACCCAGTACGCGCTGGAGTACGGCCAGCGCAACCACTCCTCCTGGGCGCCGCCGCTGGCGCCGGTCAAGCTGATCATGTGCTTTGGCATCGTGCTGATGCTGCTGCAGGCATTCGCCACCTTCTTCCGTGATCTCGGCGCCGCGCTGGGTCGCCCCATCGACGCGGAGGGCGAGGCATGAGCTACGAGATGATCGCGCTGCTGATGTTCTCGACCATGATGCTGCTGCTGCTGACCGGCCAGCGGGTGTTCGGGGTGATCGGCTTCGTCGGCGCCGCCGCGGCGCTGCTGCTGTGGGGCGACGGCGGGGTGGAGATGCCGTTCAACGCCAGCTTCGTGCTGATGAACTGGTACCCGCTGTTGACCCTGCCGCTGTTCGTGTTCATGGGCTACATGCTCTCCGAGTCGGGTATCGCCGGTGATCTCTACGAGATGTTCCACGTCTGGATGGGCTCGCTGAAGGGCGGCCTGGCGGTGGGCACCATCGGCCTGATGGTGGTGGTCTCGGCGATGAACGGCCTGAGCGTGGCGGGCATGGCGATCGGCGCCAGCATCGCCCTGCCCGAGCTGCTGCGTCGCGGCTATGACAAGATCATGGTCACCGGGGTGATCCAGGCCGGCAGTTCGCTGGGCATCCTGGTGCCGCCCAGCGTGGTGCTGGTGCTCTACGGCATGATCGCGCGTCAGCCGGTGGGCAAGCTGTGGCTGGCGGGGGCGATTCCCGGCTTGATCCTGGCGGCGATGTTCGTGATCTACATCGTGGTGCGCTGCCGGCTGCAGCCGAGCCTGGGGCCGGCGCTGCCGGTCGAGGAGCGCACCATGCAGCTGGGCGCCAAGCTCAAGCTGCTCAGTGCCGGCATACTGCCGCTGCTGATCTTCTTCTCGATGACCGGGCTGTTCCTGATGGGCGTCACCAGCCTGGTGGAGAGCGCCGCCTACGGCGCCTTCGCCGCGACCCTGGCGGCGCTGGTCAAGGGCCGCCTTACCCGCGCGGTGATCGAGGTTACGGTGCGCCGCACCCTGGGCATCAGCTGCATGTTCATGTGGATCATCCTCGCCGCGCTGTGCTTCGGCGCGGTGTTCGATGGCCTGGGCGCGGTGCGCGCCATCGAGAACGTCTTCCTCGACCGTATGGGCCTCGGCCCTTGGGAGATCCTGCTGATGATGCAGCTCTCCTACATCCTGATGGGCATGTTCCTCGACGATACCGCGATGCTGGTGATCGTCGCCCCGCTCTACGTACCGCTGGTGGTCAGCCTGGGCTTCGACCCGGTGTGGTACGGGGTGCTCTACACCATCACCGTGCAGATCGCCTACATGACCCCGCCGTTCGGCTACAACCTGTTCCTGATGCGCGCCATGGCGCCCCCCGAGGTGACGCTGATGGACATCTACCGCAGCGTCTGGCCGTTCGTGGCGATCATGGTGCTGGGGCTAGGGCTGATCACCGTCTTTCCGCAGCTGGCGCTGTGGCTGCCGGAACTCTACTACGGATAAGGCGCGAGCATGCCCGGCGACGGGCAGGCACAAGAGCCGCGAGCAAGCGGCGTGACGAGTGGTAACAACAACAATCCATGGAGAAGTAT
Organism: Halomonas sp. 1513; assembly: GCA_001971685.1. Classification (NCBI taxonomy): domain Bacteria; kingdom Pseudomonadati; phylum Pseudomonadota; class Gammaproteobacteria; order Oceanospirillales; family Halomonadaceae; genus Halomonas; species Halomonas sp. 1513. The sequence goes on along the minus strand of CP019326.1, from coordinate 3,321,453 downwards.
CATGACCGATCACAACAGGCGTAATTTCCTCAAGAAGGCCGGGGTGGCCACCGCCGCCACGGTAGGCGCGGCCAGCGTCGGCGCGCCCTACGTGCATGCCCAGTCGCGCAGCCCGATTCGCTGGCGCATGCAGACCTACGCCGGTCCGGCGCTGGCGGCCCATGTCATCAAGCCCTCCATCGATGCCTTCAACAAGGCCGCCAACGGCGAGATGGAGATCGAGCTCTACTACGCCGACCAGCTGGTGCCCACCGGCGAGCTGTTCCGCGCCATGCAGCGCGGCACCATCGACGCGGTGCAGAGCGACGACGACTCCATCGCCGCACCGGTGGATGTCTCGGTGTTCGGCGGCTACTTCCCGTTCGCCTCGCGCTACAGCCTCGACGTGCCGACGCTGTTCCACCACTACGGCCTCAAGGAGATCTGGGAGGAGGCCTACGCCGAGGTCGACGGCGTGACCTGGCTGGGTGCCGGCGCCTGGGACCCCTGCAACTTCGTGACCCGCGAGCCGATCCGCAGCCTCGAGGACCTGCGCGGCAAGCGCGTCTTCACCTTCCCCACCGCCGGGCGCTTCCTGAGCCGCTTCGGCGTGGTGCCGGTGACCCTGCCGTGGGAAGACATCGAAGTCGCCATGCAGACCCGCGAGCTGGACGGTATCGCCTGGGCGGGTATCACCGAGGCCTATACCGTCGGCTGGGCGGACGTCGCCAACTACTACCTGACCAACAACATCTCCGGCGCCTGGGCCGGCTCCTACTTCGCCAACAGCGACCGCTGGAACGAGGTGCCCGAGCACCTGCAGACGCTGTTCAAGCTGTGCATGGACAACTCGCACTACTACCGGCAGCACTGGTACTGGTGGGGCGAGGCCCACTACCGCACCACCGGCGGCAAGCTCGAACTCACTTCGATCCCCGAGGAGGAGTGGCAGACCCTGGAGGACGCGGCGCTGGAGTTCTGGGACGAGATCGCCGAGCAGAGCGAGCGTAGTGCCAAGGTCGTGCAGATCCTCAAGGACTACCGCGAGACCATGCAGCAGGCGGGGCCTCCTTACCGCTACAGTTGAGGAACCCCAGGAGGCGGGCTGCTGGCCCGCTTCCTTATGCCCGCGGCGCGGGCAACGACCGCTGGCCCATTTAGGAAGCTGCCATGAGTCAATTATTACCCCGACAGATTACCAGCGCCGACGAGGCCCGACGCCTGGTCGAGGCGCGCGGCCTGTCCCATGTCAAGGTCGGCATGTTCGACATGGACGGCGTGATGCTCGGCAAGTACATGCGTCGCGACAAGTTCTTCCACGCCCTGGACGAGGGCTTCGCGTTCTGCGACGTGGTGCTGGGCTGGGACAGCAAGGACGTGCTCTACGATAACGTCAAATATACCGGCTGGCATACCGGCTACCCGGATGCCGAGCTGCGCATCGTCCCCGAGAGCTGCCGCGAGGTGCCGGCGGAGGGCGACATGCTGCTGTTTCTCGCCGAGTTCACCGGCCGTGCCGAGGCGATCTGCCCGCGCGGGCTGCTGCGGCGGGTGCTCGACCGGGCCGCTGAGATGGGCTTCAGCGCCCACGGCTCGCTGGAGTACGAATTCTTCATGTTCCGCGAGACCCCGGATTCGATCCGCGAGAAAGGCTACCGCAACCTGACCCCGCTGACCCCGGACATGATGGGCTACTCGATGCTCAGAAGCTCGGTGCACGCCGAGCTCTACCATGAGCTGCTGGCGCTCTCCGAGGCCATGGACTTCCCCATCGAGGGGCTGCACACCGAGACCGGCCCCGGGGTGCTCGAGGCGGCGATCGGCGTCGATGGCGCCTTGGCCGCCGGTGACAAGGGCGCGCTGTTCAAGACCTTCACCAAGGTGTGGGCGCAGCGCCGCGGCCTGATGGCCACCTTCATGGCCAAGTGGTCGCCGGACTACCCGGGCCAGAGCGGCCATATCCACCTCTCGTTGCGGCATGCCGACAGCGGCGAGTCGGCCTTCTTCGATGCCGACAAGCCCTACTCCATGAGCGATATCCAGCGTCACTTCGTGGCCGGCCAGCAGCAGCTGATGCCCGAATTCCTGGCCATGTTCGCGCCCACCATCAACAGCTATACGCGGCTGATTCCCGGCTTCTGGGCACCCACCGAGGCGACCTGGGGCGTCGAGAACCGCACCACCGCGCTGCGCGTGATTCCCGGCAGCGCCAAGTCGCAGCGCGTCGAGTACCGGCTCGGCAGTGCCGATGCCAACCCCTATCTCGCCCTGGCGGCCGCCATCGGCGCCGGCCTGTACGGCATCCAGCAGCGCCTCGAACCCGACGAGCAGGTGCGCGGCAACGCCTACGAACTCGACCACCCCGAGCACCAGGCGCTGCCGCGCACGCTTTGGGAGGCCGCCCAGCGGCTCAAGGCGTCGCAGCCGGCCCGGGCGCTGTTCGGCGACGACTTCGTCGAGCACTTCGCGGCGACCCGGGAGTGGGAGGAGCGCGAGTTCCGTCGGCATATCACCGATTGGGAGCTGGACCGCTATTTCGAGATTATCTAAGCGCCCAGCGCCCAGCGCCCAGCGCCCAGCGCCGGGGTGGCCGCGAGCCGAGTGCCGGATAGAAGCGAACTGAGCCGTGTCACTTGTTACAGGAAGGAAAGAGAAGCGTATGGCCATACAGAAAACGATATCCCCCGTCGACGGCACGGTCTATGTCGAGCGGGAGCAGGCCGATCCGGCGCAGATCGAGGCCACGCTGTCGCGGGCGGCCAGCGCCCAGCGCAGCTGGCGCCAGGTGCCTGTCGCCGAGCGCGGTCGGCTGTGCTCGGCGATGGTCGATGCCTTCGTCGCCCGGCGCGATGAGTTGGCCACTGAGCTGACCTGGCAGATGGGCCGCCCGATCGCCGCCGCGGGTGGCGAGATCGGCGGCTTCGAGGAGCGCGCCAGGGGCATGATCGGCCTGGCCGAGGCGGCGCTGGCGCCGATCCGGCTCGCCGACAAGCCGGGCTTTACTCGCTATATCACCCGCGAACCGCTGGGCGTGTCGTTTATCGTCGCGCCGTGGAATTTCCCCTTCATGACCGCGGTGAACGCCATCGTGCCGGCGATCATGGCCGGCAACACGGTGATCCTCAAGCACTCCGCCCAGACCCCGCTGTGCGCCGAGCGCATCCAGCAGGCCTTCGATGCCGCGGGCCTGCCCGAGGGCGTGTTCCAGCACCTGCACCTGTCGCACGACGCCACCGAGCAGCTGATCCGCGACCGGCGCATCGACCACGTCTCCTTCACCGGCTCGGTGGCCGGCGGCGAGATGGTCGAGCGCAACGCGGCGGGGCGCTTCATCGCCAGCGGCCTGGAGCTGGGCGGCAAGGATCCGGCCTATATTCGCGGCGACGTGGATCTCGACGCCGCGGTGGAAGGGGTGATGGACGGCGCCTTCTTCAACTCCGGCCAGAGCTGCTGCGGCATCGAGCGCATCTACGTCGACCAGGCGATCTTCGACGCCTTCGTCGAGCGCGCGGTGGCCTGGGTCAAGCAGCTGCGGCTGGGCAACCCCAGCGACCCGGCCACCACCCTCGGCCCGCTGGTGCGCCCGGCGGCGGCGGACTTCGTGCGCGGCCAGATCGAGGAGGCAGTCAGCGCCGGGGCCAAGGCGTGGATCGATCCCGGTGACTATCCACTGTCGGTGCCGGGCAGCGCCTACCTGGCGCCGCAGCTTCTCACCGGGGTCGATCACTCGATGCGGGTCATGCACGAGGAGAGTTTCGGCCCGGTGGTGGGTATCATGCCGGTGGCGTCCGACGATGAGGCGGTGGCGCTGATGAACGACAGCGCCTTTGGCCTCACCGCCGCGGTCTTCACCCGCGACATGGCGGCCGGCGAGCGGCTGGCCCAGCGCCTCGAGGCGGGGACGGTGTTCACCAACCGCTGCGACTACCTCGACCCCGAGCTGGCCTGGACCGGCGTCAAGCAGTCGGGGCGCGGCTGCTCGCTGTCGCGGCTAGGCTACGAGACCCTGACCCGGCCCAAATCTTTCCATCTCAAGCACGCCTAGGAGTCGCCAATGAGCCAGGACATGAGCCAGTTCAGCATGGGCTGGAACTACCCCGCCAATATCCTTACCGGCGTCGGGCGCATCCGCGAGCTGCCTGCGGTATGCCAGGCGCTGGGCATGCAGGCCCCGCTGCTGATCACCGACCCGGGGCTCGCCAACCTGCCGATGGTGCGCGACGTCGTGCTGGCCTGCCACGACAGCGGCCTGGGCATCGCCGTGTTCAGCGAGATCAAGGGCAACCCCACCGGCAAGAACGTCCTCGATGGCATGGCCGCCTTCCGCGACGGCGGCCACGACGGGGTGATCGCCTTCGGCGGCGGCTCGGGGCTCGACGCCGCCAAGGCGGTGGCGCTGATGGCCAACCAGCGCGAGGGGCTGTCGCTGTGGTCGCTGGAGGACGTCGGCGACAACTGGAAGAACGCCGACGCTGACGCCATCGCCCCCATCGTTGCCGTGCCGACCACCGCCGGTACCGGCTCGGAGGTGGGCCGCGCCTCGGTGATCACCGACGAGGTCGAGCACGTCAAGCGCATCATCTTCCATCCCGGCATGGTGCCGGCCACGGTGATCCTCGACCCCGAGCTGAGCGCCGGTTTGCCGCCCACGCTGACCGCCGCCACCGGCATGGATGCGCTGTCGCACTGCCTCGAGGCGTGGTGCTCGCCGCTCTACCATCCCATGGCCGAGGGCATCGCCGTGGAGGGCATGCGCCGGGTCTGCCAGTACCTGCCGCGGGCCTACGCCGACGGCAGCGACCTCGAGGCGCGCATGAACATGCTGGTGGCCTCGAGCATGGGCGCCACCGCCTTCCAGCGCGGCCTGGGCGCGATGCATGCCCTGGCGCATCCGCTGGGGGCGCTGTATGACGCCCACCACGGCACCCTCAATGCGATCCTGATGCCCTATGTGCTGCGCGCCAATCAGCAGGCGATCGGCGAGCCGATGGTGCGCCTGGGGCGCTATCTCGACCTGCGCCAGCCGGGTACCGCGGCGGTGATCGACTGGGTGCTGGAGCTGCGCGAGCGGCTGGCGATCCCGCATACCCTGGCAGCGCTTAAGATCGATACCCAGCAGGCCGACAAGGTCGGGCAGATGGCGGTGGCCGACCCCTCGTCGGGTACCAACCCGATCGCCTTCGACGCCAATCAGTATCGCGACATCTTCGTCGCGGCGGTGGAGGGGCGTCTTTGAGCGATAGCTGCCAAGCGTGGCACACCATGTCGAGCAAGACTTGCAAAGAGGAGGCCGGGCGATGCGCATAGGGCTGCTGCAGTGCGACGATGTGGCGCCGGAGTTGATCGCGACTCACGGCAACTACCCGGCGATGTTCGAGGCGCTGTTCAAGCGCGTCGACCCGAGCCTCGAATTTCGCGTCTGGCGCTGCCTCGACGGCGAGATCCCCGACGACGTCGAGGCCGCCGACGCCTGGCTGACCACCGGCTCCAAGTTCGGCGTCAACGACGGCCTGGCGTGGGTCGAGGCGCTGTGCGAGTTCGTGCGCCAGCTGTGGGACGCCGGTAAGCCGCTGGTGGGGGTGTGCTTCGGCCACCAGCTGATTGCCAAGGCGCTGGGCGGCGAGGTGGTCAAGAGCCCGCGGGGCTGGGGGGTGGGCATGTCGTTCAACTGCGTCAACGCGCGCACCGCGTGGATGCAGCCGTGGCAGCCCCATCTCGATCTGCTGGTCAGCCACCAGGACCAGGTCGAACGCCTGCCGCCGGAGGCGCGGGTGCTGGCCGGCAGCGACTTCTGCCCCTACTACCTGATGCAGGTCGGCGAGCACTTCCTCGGCGTGCAGGGGCATCCCGAGTTCAATAAACCCTACTCCCATGACCTGATGCAGCTGCGCCGTGAGCTGGTCGGCGCGACGCGGGTCGCCGAGGGGCTCGACTCACTCTCCGCGCCGCTGGATGCCGAGTTGACGGTGCGCTGGATCTTGAACTTCATGCAGCAGGCTCGCTAGGCTCGCTGCATGACCGCGAGCGAAACCTGGCAGTGGCCGATGGCCGAACTCAGCGTGGGGTCGGCCAACCTGATCCTGCTGGGGATAATCCTGAGCATCAGCATCGGGGTGGACGCGCTGGCCAGGCGCTGGCGCCTGCCGCGCATCTCGCTGCTGGTGCTGGTTGGCGTGGCCTTGGCGCTGGTCCAGCAGCTGCTGCTGGGGCGCGACGGCAGCGCGCCGCTGGGGGGCATGAGCGAGCCGCTGATCCACATGGCGCTGGTGCTGGTGTCGTTTCTGCTCGGCGGCGAGCTGACTCTCTCGCGGCTGCGCCGCAACGGCTGGCTGCTGGTGGTGATCTCGCTGTCGATCGTGCTCAGCGGTGCGCTGTTCGTCGGCGTGGGGCTGTGGCTGCTGGGCTTTCCGCTGGTGGTGGTGGTCGCCCTGGCGGCGATCTCGGTGGCCACCGAGCCGGCCGAGATCAGCGACGAGGTCTACGCCCGCGGCGATGACCGCCTGCGCGCACGGCTGCTGATGGGCATGGTGGCCATCGACGATGCCTGGGGGATCCTGCTGTTCGGGTTGGCCATGGCGCTGCTCGGCTGGCAGCTGACCGGCGACGGCAGCCTGGCACTGGCCTACGCCGGCTGGGAGCTGGGCGGCGCGCTGGCGCTGGGCGCGGCCATCGGCCTGCCGGCGGCCTGGCTCACCGGCCGCCTGCGGCCCGGAGAGCCGACTCAGGTCGAGGCGTTTGCGTTGATCCTGCTGCTGACCGGCTTCTCCACCTGGCTCGAGGTGTCGGGGCTGCTGGCGGCGATGTTTGCCGGCGCTCTGGTGGCCAATCTCTCCTCACATCACACCCGCTCGTTCCGCCAGGTCGAGCATATCGAGTGGCCGTTCCTGGTGTTCTTCTTCGTGCTCTCCGGGGCACACATCGATCTCAGCTATATGGGCGCGGCGCTGTGGCTGACCCTGGCCTATATCGCGCTGCGCCTGGCGGGGCGTTTCATGGGCGGGGCGCTGGGCGTGCAGCTGGTTGGGCGGGGCGGCGATCTGCCACGGGACATCGGCCTGGCGCTGACGCCCCAGGCCGGTATCGCCATGGGCATGGCGCTGCTGGTGGTGGAGCGCTTTCCCGAGCACCGCTCGCTACTGCTTTCGGCGGTGGTGGCCTCCACCGTGGTCTTCGAAGTGATCGGTCCGTTCCTGATTCGCCGCGTGCTGCGCTGAGGCAGCACGCTCGCTGCATCAGTGTACCCGCCGGCCCAGCGCCCACACCTCGTCGATGGCCCAGCCGCTGTCTGACAGCACCAGCAGGTCGGCGTCGGCGCCCACCGTCAGCCGCCCCTTGTGCGGCAACTTCAGGGCATCGGCGGCATTGCCGGCGGCGCACGGCAGCGCCTGCTCGAGGGGGATCTCGTGGTGGGTGACGCACTCGCCGAGCACCTCGAACAGGCTGGCCAGGCGGCCGGGTTCGAGGCCCACGAAGCGACGCTCGACGTCGAACTGCGGCAGCGAGGCGTTGGCATCCGAGGAGAGGCTGACCCGGGCCAGGTCGACGCGGGCGTGGCGGGCGCGGGCCACGGCCTCCGAGGCGGCCACTTCGCCGCCGCCCAGCAGGGCGTCGGTGGTGCTGGTGGTGAAGTCGATGCGTCCGCCCTCGCGGGCGAAGCGCAGGCCGTCCTCGAACAGCGCCGCGGTGCGGTTGATATGCGTGGGGTAGAACTGCGACAGCGGGATGGCACTGCTGCGGGCCACCTCGCGCAGCGGCTCGAGGTGGCTCGCGGCATCGCCGGTATGGATGAAGACGATCCCCGCCTTGCCCGCCAGCAGGCCGGCGGTGCGCGCCTCCGAGGCCAGCCGGGTCAGCTCCTGGGCGCTGGGCTGCGAGCCGCGGTGGTCGCTGATGGCGACCTCGCCGACGCCGATGAACTCGGGGATATAGAGAATATCGCTGGCCACCGAACCGGTCAGGGTCACCGGCGGTAGCTGGTAGGAGCCGGTATAGGCGTAGACGCTCAGGCCGGCGGCGGCGAGCTCCCGCGCCTTGCCGATCAGGTTGGACGGGGTGCGGGTCAGGGCGTCGGTGCCCAGCGCCGCTACCAGGGTGGTAACGCCGGAGGCGAGGGCATCGGCGCTGGTCAGCTCGGCGGTGCGGGTGCCGAAACCGCCTTCGCCGCCGCCGCCGGTGATATGCACCAGCGGGTCGACCAGGCCGGGGATCACCCGGCGTCCGCCGAGGTCGATTACCTCGACGGCGGTCCCCTCAACGGGGGGCGTGTCTTGTGCAGCGCAGATCGCGGCGATGCGGCGATCGGCGATCAGCAGGTGGCAGAGCCCCAGCGGCTCCGGGGCGTAGAGTCGTGCATTCTTGAGCAGTGTCAGCATGGTCGTTCTCTGGGGGGCGGGTAACCCACGACGCGGCGCTGCGGCCGGCGTCGTGGGGCTCAAGTGACGTTACAGTTTTACGTCGTAGCTGAAGTAACGCTGCATGATCTCATCATAGGTGCCGTCCTCCTTGAGCGCCGCCAGGGCCTCGTTGAAGCGCTCGGCCAGCGCCTCGTCGCGGGGGCGGAAGGCAACGCCGACGCCCTTGCCGAAGATGTGCTCGGGCTCCTTGATGAAGTCGCTGATGCGCTGGAAGTCGCTACCTTCGGTATCGATCTCGATGGCCGCCTCGGCGATCGGGTAGTCCATGAAGGTCAGGTCGAGGCGCCCGGCGCGCAGGTCGGTGACCACGTCGTCGACGCCGGTGTAGCGGCGAATGTCGAGCACGTCTCCGTACAGCTCGGTGACGTAGTTGTCCTGCAGGGTGGCGCGCTGCACGCCCACCGTCAGGCCGTCGAGGCTGTCGCGGTCGTCGATGTCGATGTCGTGCTCGTGGGTGGTGATCCAGGCGCTGGGGGTGGTGTAGTAGGGCTCGGAGAACAGTACTCGCTGGGCGCGCTCCTCGGTGATCGCCATCGACGACATGATGGCGTCGTAGTTGCGCGCCATCAGGCCGGGAATGATGCCGTCCCAGTCCTGCTCGACCCAGGTGCAGTTGATCTCGAGATAGTCGCAGACCGCCTCGCCGAGCTCGATCTCGAAGCCGGTCAGTTCGCCGTCGGCCTGGCGATACATGAACGGCTCGTAGGGGATGTCGACGCCGAGGCGGACCTCGTCGTAGTCGCGGGCCTGGGCGGTGCCGGTGATCAGGGTGGCGCCGAGCGCAGCGCTCAGCAGTAGCGTGTAATAGCGCATGGGAATCTCCATGGGTCTAGGTCGCCGCGCGGTGGCAGCTTGTGATTGTTGGTACGTAGGGCGTTGCCGCTGATTCAGCCGATGGATCGCGCCTGGGCGTCGGGCCGGGCAGGGTTCATCGCGGTGTCAGCGGTGATATCGGGCACGCAGGTGCCGAGTGGCCAGGGCTGGCCGGGGGGAGGGCTATTCGTCGAACCATTCGCTGAGATAGAAGCTCTCAACGAAACTCGCCTGGACGATCCTAGGGTGGAAAGTCATGGAAGTGGACCTCTTGGGTGTCGATGCCACCTGGAAAACATGCGCGATTGCACGGGAGGTGTCAAGCGGCCCCGCCATTGGGTGGGGCCTGACACAGAATCGCAGTGAGCTGCTTTATTCGCTGAAGTAGCGGTCGTGGATCTCGTCGTAGACGCCGCTCTCCTGGAGCTCGGCGAGGGCCGTGTTGAAGCGCTCGGCGAGTGCCTCGTCGCGGGGCCGGAAGGCGATGGCAATGCCGTCACCGAAGTACTCGTAGGGCTCGCGAATCATCTCGCCGACCACGCGGTAGTCGCCGCGCTCGCTGTCGAGCAGGGTAGTCTTGCCCACCGGGTAGTTGACGAACACCAGGTCGAGACGCCCCGACTCCATGTCGAGCAGCATGTCGTCTGCGGTGGCGTAGCGGCGCACATTGGCCACGTCGCCGTAGAAGTCGGTGGCGTAGCTGTCCTGCAGGGTGCCGCGCTGCACGCCGAGGGTCAGGCCGTCGAGGGTCTGCTCGTCTGCGGTATCGATCTCGCTCTCTTCGGGAGCGAACCAGGCCGAGGGCACCGTCAGGTAGGCGTCGGAGAACAGCACTTGCTCGCGGCGCTCCTCGTTGATGGTCATCGACGACATGATGGCGTCGTAGTTGCGCGCCATCAGGCCGGGGATGATGCCGTCCCACTGCTGCTCGATCCACTCGCAGGTGATGCCCATCTGCTCGCACAGGGCGTTGCCGAGATCGATATCGAAGCCGGTCAGCTCGCCGTCCGGGGTGCGGTACTCCATCGGCTCGTAGGGCACGTCGACGCCGAAGCGCACGTGGTCATAGCTGTCGCGGGCCTGGGCACTGCCGGCCACCAGGGCGGCGCCGAGCAGGGTGATGCCAAGATAGCGGTACATGAGAACGTCCTTATTGTTGTGAAAAAAGCAAAATACTGCCGAGCTTGCGGGGGCAAGTTCGGCAATGGGCAGGCTGGAAAACGCTCCCGGCGCAGCCGGGAGCGCAGGACGGGATTACTCGTCGTCGCCGAAGTAGCGCTCGTAGATCTCGTCGTAGGTGCCGTCGTCTTGCAGCGTCGCCAGGGCCTCGTTGAAGCGCTCGGCGAGTGCCTCGTCACGCTGGCGGAAGGCGATGCCGAAGCCGTCGCCGAAGTACTCCTTGGGCTCGGTGATCATCTCGCCGACCACCTTGTAGTCGCGGCTTTCGCTGTCGAGCAGGGTCGACTTGCCTACCGGATAGTCGAGGAACACGATATCCAGGCGGCCGGCCTGCATGTCCAGCACCATGTCGTCGGCGGTGGAGTAGCGGCTGACGTTTGCTACGCTGCCGAACATGTCGGTGGCGAAGTTGTCCTGCAGGGTGCCGCGCTGCACGCCGATGGTCTTGCCGTCGAGGCTCTCCTCGGTGGCGTCGTCGAGCTCGCTGTCGGCCGGGGCGAACCAGGCCGACGGCGGGGTGAAGTAGGGGTCGGAGAACAGCACCGTCTGGCGGCGCTCGTCGTTGATGGTCATCGACGACATGATGGCGTCATAGTTGCGCGACATCAGGCCGGGGATGATGCCGTCCCACTCCTGCACGATCCACTCACAGGTGATGCCTATCTCCTCGCACAGGGCGTTACCCAGGTCGATATCGAAACCGGTCAGTTCGCCGTCCGGGGTGCGGTACTCCATCGGCTCGTAGGGCACGTCGACGCCGAAGCGCACGTGATCGTAGTCGCGGGCCTGGGCGGTCCCGGCGACCATGGCGGCGCCGAGAATCGTGATGGTGAGCAGCTTTTTCATGATGCATGTCCCTGTTGTTGTCGGGGGTCACCCAAGGGTGAGAACCCGGCTACATTAGCGCAGCTTGCGACTGGCCGGAAGAGGGAAAGTGGCCTTGCCAGGCCAGTTTCCCAACGCGTGTTTGACGGCGGGTATCGGCCCATCGTCATGCCGGCCTGAGATGCGCCAGCAGCCGTTTCTCGAGGAAACGGAAGAAGTAGAGGATGGCGAAGGTCAGGCACAGGTAGATCGCCGCCACGAACAGGAAGGCCTCGAACGGCGCGTAGAAGCGCGCGTAGACGAAGCGTGCCGCCCCGGTCAGGTCCATCAGCGTGACCACGCTGGCGATGGCGCTGGCATGCAGCATGAAGATCACCTCGTTGCCGTAGGCCGGCAGGGCGCGGCGAAAGGCGCTGGGCAGCACGATGCGGCGCATGGTCAGGGCATTGGACATGCCGTAGGCGCGGGCCGCCTCGATCTCACCGCGCGAGGTGGCCTTGATCGCGCCGCGAAAGATCTCGGTGGTGTAGGCCGCGGTGTTGAGGGTGAAGGCGATCAGTGCCGGGTAGAAGGCCTCGCGCAGCAGCGGCCAGAAGATCGTCTCCTGGATGCCGTCGACGAACACCACCCCGTAGTAAATGATGTAGAGCTGGATCAGCAGCGGGGTGCCGCGGAACACATAGGTGTAGGCGTAGATCGGCAGGCTGATCCAGCGGTGGCGCGAGCTGCGGCCGATGGCCAGCGGCACGGCCAGTATCAGGCCGGCGAGCAGCGACAGGAACACCAGCTGGGTGGTGGTCACCAGGCCGTCCCAGTAGTAGCCCAGGGTCCGCGGGGTGAAGATCAGGTTGCCGTCGAGCAGGTCGGTGAACCAGGTCATGAGTTCCATGTCAGTGCCCTCCGAAGCCGACGTTGTAGCGCTTCTGCAGCCGTGCGAAGAGCCACTCCGAGACGCTGGCGATCAGCAGATAGATGGCCGCAACTGGCAGCAGAAAGGTAAAGGGCTCATGGGTGGCGCGGGAGGCCTCGGCGGCCACCCGAACCATATCCGAGAGGCCGATCACCGAGACCAGCGCGGTGGTCTTGAGCAGTACCATCCAGTTGTTGGAGAGGCCCGGCAGGGCGTGGCGCATCATCAGCGGAAAGCGGATGCGCCGGAACACCAGCCAGTCGCTCATGCCGTAGGCCTTGCCGGCCTCGATCTGGCCCTCGTCGACGGCCAGGAAGGCGCCGCGGAAGGTTTCACCCATGTAGGCGCCGAAGATGAAACCGATGGTGATCACCCCGGCGGCAAAGGCGTTGAGATTGATGTACCAGTCCACCCCGAAGCGGTCGTAGAGGGCGTCGGTCGCCACGTTTAGCGCCATCTGGCCGCCGAAGAACAGCAGCATCATCAGCACCAGATCGGGTACGCCACGGATCACCGTGGTGTAGAGGGTGGCGATCTTGTGCAGCGACCAGCTGCGCGACATCTTGGCGCTGGCGGTGAGCAGGCCCAGCACGATGGCCAGGATCAGCGACAGCAGCGCCAGTGACAGGGTGACCCCGGCGCCTTCGATCAGTCGCGGGCCGTAGCCTTGCAGATCAAGCATGGTGAGTCTCCCGCGGTCAGTACTTGGGCGCCAGGAACTGCTGGAGGCGCGGCGAACTTGGGTTGGCCAGCACATCCTGGGGCGGGCCGGCCTCTTCGACCAGGCCCTGGTGCAGGTAGATCACCTGGCTGGAGACATCCCGGGCGAAGCTCATCTCGTGGGTGACCACCACCATGGTCCGGCCTTCGGCGGCCAGGTCGCGCATCACCTTGAGCACGTCGCCGACCAGCTCCGGGTCGAGCGCCGAGGTGGGTTCGTCGAACAGCATCACCTCCGGCTCCATGGCCAGGGCCCGGGCGATCGCACCGCGCTGCTGCTGGCCACCTGACATCTGGGCCGGGTAGGCGTTGGCACGCGCCGTGAGGCCGACCCGCTCGAGCAGCGCCTGGGCCTGCTCGATGGCCTCTTTCTTGGGCTTGCCGAGCACGTGAACCGGCGCCTCGATGATGTTCTCGAGCAGCGTCATGTGCGCCCACAGGTTGAAGCTCTGGAAGACCATCGACAGCTTGGCGCGCATGCGCACCACCTGCTTCCAGTCGGCCGGCTCGCGGCCGCGCCGGGTCTGCTTGAAGCGGATCTCTTCGCCGTGCATCAGCAGGTCGCCCTCGTCGGGCTGCTCGAGCAGGTTCATGCAGCGTAGAAAGGTGCTCTTGCCGGAGCCGGAGGCGCCGATCAGGGTGATGACGTCTCCCTTGTGGGCTTGTAGCGAGAGGCCTTTGAGTACCTCGGTGTCGCCAAAACGCTTCTTGATGTTGCGCGCTTCGAGGGGCATTGGCGTTGCGGCCATGATAATTAGCTCCATGACATGGGCTGAGGGCGGGCCCTGGTTCAGCGTGGGTAACGTGAGCGTGGCTGGCGCGAAAAGGGGGCGATTCTAACAGGCCAGCGCGGTGCGGACAGGGTCGAACTCGGGGAGCTGGGTTAGACGTTGGTCTAGGGTGTTGTGGGGAGGTTGCATCGTAAATCTCCAAGCTGTTGTTGTAATGTGGAAAATCATCTTGCCTAAAGGTGAAATGTCGCGCCTATCTACTGATCGGTAGGCCCCGGTGCTGCTGCAGTTGCCTTGACCAGCAGCGCCGCGCGGGCGCCCAGCTCGACCTCGGCGTTGGGGAAGACCACCGCCAGCGGTTGCTCTCCGACGACGCAGTCGCCGGCCTCGGCGTCACGGGCCAGGCAGGTGCCCGGGGGAAATTCAGTGAAGTTGGCCACGTCGTCGGCGAAGCACAGCCGGAACTCCTCGGCGTGGCGCATCAGCTCCTGCTCGACGCGGAAGAAGGCCAAGCGCAGCGGGTCGCCGCGCGGCGGCTCGCGCCCTTCCAGCAGCGCTTCGAGGAGGTGGCGCAGCGGGCGCAGGGCGGCCATGTCATTGTCGCCGAAGGGCGCGACCCGGCCCAGCTCGAGGGTGAAGGCCTGGGCGCCGTGGTAGTGCTTCGAGTAGTGCGAGAAGGTCCAACTATGCTGGTGCTGGTGGAGCACCGCCTGCATCTCGGCGGCGGCTAGCCACTGCCACTGCTCGGCGGCGGTAGGCGAGTCGGCAAACGGCTCGACGACGAAGCGCGGATAGCGGCTGTCGCGGATCGCGGTGTGCATATCGTAATGCAGCCGTGGCAGCTCGGCGTGGCGCTGGTAAAAGTCATCGACGCTGGCCATCAGCGTGCGTGCTCGCTCGGGCTCGTCGCCCTCGAGGGCCAGGTCGCGGCGAAACAGCCGGTTGAGATTGGTGGTGATGAAGCGCGTTGAGTGGCGGATCGCCGGGATATTGCCCAGCAGTATCAGCAGCGGCGCGCCGAGTGTCAGCTTGCCTGCCTCGAGGCATGACAGCAGCTCACCGACTAGCTCGATGGGGGCGGTTTCGTTGCCGTGGATGCCGGCGGAGATCACGCAGGCGACGGCGTCGCGGCTCTGTGTCTTCGGGGTCAGCTCGAGAATGCCAGCGGCGTGGCAGCGATAGCTACCTGACGCCAGGCGACCCTCGCGGGCGCCGCTGGCGTTGCCGTCCAGGGTCAGGTCGAGCCAGTCGTTCAGCATGCCGTGATCTCGCGTCGTGTGGCCAGAGTGTGCCCCACCATCCAAGTCACTGCCCACGGCGGCAAGCGGTCACGTCGAGCTGGTGAAAAAGCCGGGTGCCAGAATGAAAACCCCGGCGCTTCCTCAACGAGCGGGGCAGGCCTCGCCTTGCTCGACTTCGATCAATTCGTCGACGGCAAAGTCGAGCTCTTCGGCGGTGTCGCGCAGCCGCCGGTAGGTGGCGTCGTCGAGCTCGGGGTCGCGGGCCAGGATCCACAGGTAGTCGCGGTTGGGGCCGGCGACCAGGGCGTACTGGTAGTCATCGTCGAGCTCGAGGATGTTGTAGCCGCCGAAGAAGGGGCCGAAGAAGCTCACCTTGAGTCGACCGACGTCCTCCTCGCCGATGAAGTAGGCGCGCCCCTCGGCCTCGTCCCACGCCTGATCCTCGAGGTTGTAGCCGCGGTTGATGACGCGCACGCCGTCATCGTCGCGCAGCGAGTAGTCGGCGGTCACGCAGTCCAGCCCGCGCTCGAAGGAGTGGTCGAGGCGCGCGATCTCGTACCACTGGCCGAGATAGCGCTCGAGTTCGAAGCCGGTCACCGGCTGGGTGCCGCTGGGGATGCCGGTGCAGCCCGCCACGAGCAGTGCCGTGGCGGCGGGCAGCGCGATGACGTGCCGGCGAGGCACCCGGTTGCGCATGCCGGTGCGAGTGCTCGGTTGCCTCATGCCTGGCGCAGCCGTGCCATTTCCCGGCGGTAGTCGTCGGCCAGGTCGGTCTTTTGCTGCGCTTGCAGGCCGCGGCCTGCCAGCTGGAACACCTCGTGCTCCTCCTCGTCGAGGTGGTGGGTCACCAGGTGCTGCAGCGACTTGGCGTGGGTCAGCCAGGCGGGAGAGTCGAATTCGGTGGCGTCCAGGGTCTCGATCAGCTCGTCGATCTCATGGTGCTCGGCCACACTGTGGCGCGCCTTCTCCTGGGTCAGATCGATGGCCATCATCGGAATGTACAGCGCACGCTCCTCGGCGGCAGCGTGATGCGTCAACTCGGCGCGTACCTGGCGATAGAGGTCGCGGCGCGCTTGAGTATCGCCGTGGGTGGCCACCAGCTGATCGAGCAGGTCGCGCTGAATGTCATGATCGTGGCGCAGGGCTTCGAAGATCGTCACGGTAAGGCTCCTTGCGTGGGGGCGAGTGTTGCGGCGATGAGGCCATCGCAGCGATTCCGTCTCTTGCGGCTTGCGGGGCAGCACAGCTGATGACAGCGGTTTGTCGGTGGGGTTCCCAGCCCGAGATGAGTCGATAAAATCGCACCGAGCTGTCGAAATCATTCGCTTTTTCTCATTCACGGCTGCGCTATCGTAGCGCCATACATCAACCGACGATGAGAGGATGACCGCAATGACCAAGGTACTGGTGCTTTACTACTCCATGTATGGCCACATCGACACCATGGCCAAGGCCGTGGCCGAAGGCGCCGCCAAGGTGGCGGGCGTCGAGGTGACCGTCAAGCGCGTGCCGGAAACCATGAGCGCCGAGGCGCTGGCCAACGCCGGCGGCAGGCAGGACTACGACACCCCGGAAGCGTCTCCCGCCGAACTGGCCGACTATGACGCGGTGATCTTCGGCACGCCGACGCGTTTTGGCAACATGGCCGGCCAGCTGCGCACCTTCCTCGACCAGACCGGCGGCCTGTGGGCCAAGGGTGCGCTGCGCGGCAAGGTGGCCAGCGTGTTCACCTCGACCGGCACCGGCGGCGGCGACGAGATGACCATCACCTCGACCTGGACCACCCTGGCTCACCACGGCATGGTGATCGTGCCGATCGGCTACGGTATCGAGGAGCAGTTCGATATTTCCAAGGTCAGCGGTGGCACCCCCTACGGCGCCGCCACCATCGCCGGCGGCGACGGCTCGCGCCAACCCGACGAGCGCGAGCTGAAGATCGCCCGCTTCCAGGGCGAGCACGTGGCCGGCATCGCCGCCAAGCTCAAGGGTTGATCCAGGCCCCCGCAGCGAACCTGAAAGGCGAAAATGCACAGCCCCCACCGGCGTTGACCGGTGGGGGCTGTCTGGTGCTGGGGTTGGCGTGCAGCCTTAGCCGGCGATCTTCTCGGCGATGGCGCGACCCAGGCTCTCGGTGGTGCCCTGGCCGCCGACGTCCGGCGTCAGCACGCTCTGATCACCGCTGGCGAGCACCGCTTCGATGGCCTTGAGCATGGCGTCGCCGGCCTCCTGATGGCCGAGATGCTCGAGCATCATGGCGCCTGACCAGATCTGGCCGATGGGGTTGGCGATGCCCTTGCCGGCGATATCCGGGGCGCTGCCGTGGACCGGCTCGAACAGGCTGGGGAACTTGCCCTCGGGGTTGATGTTGGCCGAGGGGGCGATGCCGATGGTGCCGGTGCAGGCCGGGCCGAGGTCGGAGAGGATGTCGCCGAACAGGTTGCTGCCCACCACCACGTCGAACCAGTCCGGGTGCAGCACGAAGTTGGCGGTGAGGATATCGATGTGGAACTTGTCCATGGCGATCTCCGGGTAGCCCTTGGCCATGGCCTCCACGCGCTCGTCCCAGTAGGGCATGGTGATCGAGATGCCGTTGGACTTGGTGGCCGAGGTGAGCTTCTTCCGCGGCCGGGTCTGGGCCAGGTCGAAGGCGTACTTAAGAACCCGGTCGATGCCGGTGCGGGTCATCACGGTGTCCTGGATCACCACTTCGCGGTCGGTGCCCTCGAACATCTTGCCGCCGACGCTGGAGTACTCGCCCTCGGTGTTTTCGCGCACCACGTAGAAGTCGATATCGCCGGGCTGGCGGCCGGCCAGCGGACTCTTGATGCCGGGCATCAGCTTGCACGGGCGCAGGTTGATGTACTGGTCGAACTGGCGGCGGAACTGCAGCAGCGAGCCCCACAGCGAGATATGGTCGGGCACCTTCTCCGGCCAGCCCACCGCGCCGTAGAACAGCGCATCGAAGTCCTTGAGCTGTTCGAACCAGTCGTCGGGCAGCATCTTGCCGTGCTCGAGGTAGTAGTCGCAGCTGCCGAACTCGAAAGTCTGGCAGTCGAGGTCGATATTGAAGCGCTTGGCGGCGGCTTCGAGGGCGCGCAGGCCTTCGGGAATCACTTCGGTGCCGATGCCGTCACCGGCGATCACGGCGATACGATGGGTCATGGTCGGGTCCTCGGGTCAGTGGTTGGGAGTCATGAAGCGCAGGAGGCGCTCGAGCAGTGCTTGCGGCGCCTCCTCGGGGATGTAGTGGCCGCAGGGTAGGGCCTCGCCCTCGACCTTCTCTGCCACGGCGCGCCACTCCGCCAGCGGGTCGAAGCAGCGTTCGATGATGCCGTGCTTGCCCCACAGAACGCTGACCGGGCAAGTGATGCGCCGCCCGGCCTCGCGGTCGGCGCGATCGTGCTCCAGGTCGATGCCGTTGCTGGCGCGGTAGTCCTCGCACAGGGCGTGGGCCGCACCGGGCTGGGCCAGGCAGCGCTGGTACTCGGCGATGGCCGCGGGGTCGAAGGCTTCCAGGCTGGCGTGGCGCCCGCCCATGGTGCGGGTGATGTAGTCGGCCGGCGAGGCCTCGATCAGGGTTTCCGGCAGCGGCGCCGGCTGAATCAGGAAGAACCAGTGGAAGTAGGCCGTGGCGAAGGTGCGGTCGGTCTGTTCGTACATGGCCAGGGTCGGGGCGATGTCGAGTAGCATCAGCTTTTCCACCGCCTCCGGGTGATCCATGACCAGGCGGTGAGCCACGCGGCCGCCGCGGTCGTGGCCGCAGAGGTAGAAGCGCTCGAAGCCAAGCTCGCGCATCACCGCCAACTGATCGTCGGCCATGGCGCGCTTGCTGTAGTTGGCATGGTCGGGTTCGCCGGGCGGCTTCGACGAGTCGCCGTAGCCGCGCAGGTCGGTGGCAACCACCGTATAGTGCTCGGCCAGGGCATCGGCGACGCGGTGCCAGATGACGTGAGTCTGGGGATGGCCGTGCAGCAGTAGCAGGGCGGGACCGCTGCCGCCGATCCTGGCGTGGATCGTGTTGGCGCCCACCGAGATATCGACGTGGCGAAAGCCTTGGAACATGGTGTGTCTCCGGTTACCTGAGCCTAGTCTAGTCCCTATTTGGTTTTCGATAATCAGGGTAAACTTCAAGGTATTGTTGAAAATAAGTGGAGAGTGGCGTGTCGCAGCTCGACGATCTGGCGTTCTTTCAGCACCTGGCCCGGGCCGGGAGCCTGACCGCCACCGCGCGTGACCTGGGGCTGTCGCTGTCGGCGGTGAGCAAGCGCCTCAAGCAGCTCGAGGCGCGGGTCGGCGTGGCACTGGCCCATCGCACCACCCGGCGTCTGACGTTGACCGCCGAGGGTGAACTCTACCTGTCCCGCGGCGTGTTGATTCTCGACGAGCTGGAAGCGCTGGAAGGCGAGCTGCTGGAGTCGCGTGGCGAGGGTGGCCAAGGCCCGCTCGCCGGGCGACTGCGGGTCAACGCCACGTTCGGCTTCGGGCGTCGTCACGTGGCGCCGCTGCTGTCGGCCTTCTGCTGCGAGCACCCGCGGCTCGAGGGCTGGCTGGAACTGACCAACTTTCCCCTCAACCTCGGCGATCACGGCTTCGATGTCGGCATCCGCGTCGGCGAGCCTCCCGATTCGCGGCTGGTGGCGCGGCGGATCCTCGCCAATCGCCGCGTGCTGTGCGCCGCGCCCGGCTACGCAGCGAGCATGCCAAGGCTCGACTCGCCCGCCGACCTGGCTCGCCACCCCTGCCTGGTGATCCGCGAGAACGACAGCGACTTTCCGCTATGGCGCTTCGAGTGCCCTGATAGCGACGAGACCCAGGCGGTCAAGGTGGACGGGCGGCTGGCCAGCAATGACGGTGAGGTGATCACCCGGCTGGCGCTGGACGGTCACGGGGTGATGCTGCGTTCGTGGTGGGATGTCCACGATCATCTGGCCAGCGGCGCGCTGGTGGCGCTGCTACCTGAGTGGCGTGGCGTGCGCGCGGACTTCTACGCGGTGTACGAGCAGCGCCGGCAGGTGCCGGCGCGGATTCGCGCCTTCATCGAACATCTCGAAGGCGAGATGGCCGGCCGGGTGCCGGCCCAGGGGAACTGAATGTAGAGGCTGGTCAGAGCTCGAGGGCCTCAGCGACCTGAGGCCAGGCCGGCTCGCCGTGGCGGTCGCTGACGTTGGCCAACATCGCCTCGACGCGCTCGGCGTTGTCGCGGATCCACTCGGCGGCCACCTCGCTGAGGTCGCGCTCCTGCTGGCCATACTCCTGGATCATCCAGCTCTGCTCCTCGGCGCTGAAGGTGAAGGCCTCGAAGAAGCCGACCAGCTCGGCGTTGGCCTCGGCGTAGTCGCTGCGCATCAGGGTCAGCACGTCGCTCTCGCCGTTGTTCTCGCCGAACAGGTCCTGCGGGTCGTCGAGGTAGCGCATCGGCAGCTCGAGGTTCATCCAGTGCGGCGTCCAGCCGACCCAGACGATCGCCTCCTCGCGGGAGATGGCGTCCTGGGCGGCGCTGAGCATGCCGACCTCGCTGGTATCGACCAGGCGCCAGTCGCCGAGCCCCCAGGTGTCGTCATCGATCGCGGCCTCGAGGATCTCGCTGGCCGCCGAGCCGGCGCCGAAGCCGTGGATCTGACCGTTGAACAGCTCGCGGTTGGCGTCGAGGTCGGCGAAGCTCTGGATGCCCTGCTCATAGAGGTACTCGGGTACCGCCAGGGTCATCTGGGCGCCGTCGACGTTGTTGGCCACCGCGCGCAGGCGATCATCGGCCTCGCGGGGCGTGAACATGTCACGCTGGGCGGGCATCCAGCCGCCCAGGAAGACATCGATGTCGCCGCTGTCGATGCCCTGGTAGACCACCTGCAGGCCCAGCTCATGGGTGCGTGTCGCATAGCCGAGCGGGCCCAGCAGCTGCTCGGCGATCTCGGTCTTGACGGTGATGCCGGGCCAGGCGGGTACGCCGAAGTCGAGGGTGGCGTCGTCGCCGTGAGCGGGCAGCGCCAGGCCGGCCAGCAGGCCGCATGCCAGCAGCGCGCGCGGGGAGGTCAGGGGGGCAGTCATGGAGTCTCTCCTGTTGTGATGGTGGGTCGACGCCGCCGGCGTATGTGCGTTGTCGTGGCCGGCGGCAGCATGAGGGAGCGGCGTTAGCGGTGACGCGCCAGCACGCGCAGCCGCGATTCGAGCATGTCGCGGTCGAGGTAGGTGCCCTGCAGGTGACGGGCGCCGGTGTTGGGATCGAAGGCGCGCCGGCCGTGCAGCACGCGGCGGTTGTCGAAGGCCACCATCTCGCCCGGCGCCAGGGCGAAGTCGAGCTGGTAGCGCGGCGAGTGGAGCAGCGTCCAGAAGTGGTGATAGGCGCGGTACCAGGCGGTCATCTGCTCGGCGGGCAGGCGCAGGGTGTCGCGGATCCAGTTGTTGAAACGCACCTCTACCACCCGGCCGCTGGCGTCGCATTCGATGATCGGGGCGCGCACGGCGATATCCTGGGTCTCGTCCTGGAAACGAAAGTCGATGGCCAGCTCGCTGAGCAGGCGGAAGTGCTCGGGCGACTGCTGGCGCAGCGCCTCGGCGACCTGGAAGCCGTCGGCGAACAGCGATTCACCGCCCTCGGCCTCGTTCTGCAGGCAGTAGAGCAGCTGGATATCCGGCGGCTGGCGCCAGTTGGGCAGGTCGGTGTGCAGCGCCAGGCCGATGGCGGTGTAGGCGGCGTTGTTGGGATTGGGCTTGGAGCGCACGTCGAAGCGCGCACCGAAGTTGGTGGGCCGCTGGGGGCCGATGCGCTCGGCGATGCGGCTGACTTCCTCGTCGGCCTGGGGGCCGCCGTCGAGCAGCACCAGGCCATCGCGCAGCAGCGCCTCGAGCCAGGCGGCTTCGCCGCGGGGCGAGAAGAAGTCGGGGTGGGCGACGCGGGTCGGAATGAACGCCTCGCGCCAGGCCTGGCGCGCGGGCAGTGCGCTCTCGTCCGCTGCCCCGGGGCGGCGCTGATAGAGCCAGCCTGCGGCGAACCGGCTGAGATGGCCGTCGGCCCAGCGCAGCCCCAGGTGGCCGCCCTCGAGACTCACTTCGGCGCACTCGGGCACCTCATCGAGGGGTGCGATCAACCGCTCACGGGTCTGAGGGTGACGGCACGCCTCGCAGGGGCAGTGGTCGCGCAGCCAGAGCAGCGGCAGGCTGGCGCGCTGGCCATCCTCCCAGGTCAGCTCGACACGCGCGTCGCTGGCGCTTGCCTCACGCAGCAGCGGGGTGGCGGGGTAGGGCATCAGCTCGGCCATGGGCGGTGCGGCAAGCTCGTCTGGCCGTTCAGGCGCCCGCTGCGCGGTGAGCATATCGGGTCGAGAGGAAGGGCTGTTGAGCATGAAAGTGTCTCTCCGCGCTGCTGATGTGAATAACGGACATCAGGGTGGAGGCTGGCCGAGGGCGTGACAAACGATTAATCTGGCCCCTTTGGCCAAGCTGAGCTTATAGCGGACTTTCTCATGAGCGACTTACCGCCACTGCTGTGGCTGCAGGCCTTCGAGGCGGCGGCCCGCACGCTGAGTTTTACCGCCGCCGGTCGTGAGCTGGGCGTGACCCAAGCGGCGATCAGCCAGCGCATCCGGCTGCTCGAGGACCGCCTGGGCCACAAGCTGTTCGTGCGGCATCCGCGCAGCCTGAGCCTGACGCCAGCCGGCCGGGCATGGCTGCCGAGCATCAACGATGCCTTCACCCGGCTCGGTGAGGGCACCGCCGAGGTATTTGGTAGTGCTGCGGACCACTCGGTGACGCTGCGCACCACGCCGGTGATCCAGCAGAACTGGCTGGCACCGCGGCTGCCGCGTGTGCAGCGCGAACATCCGCTGATCGCGATACGGCTGGTAAGCGCCATCTGGCAGGACGACTTCGGGCCCGAAGGGGCCGATATCGAGATTCGCTATGGGCACGGCGATTGGTCGGGCGTGGAGGCGCTGTCGCTGGGCGCCGAGTGGCTGGTGCCGGTCTGTGCAGCGCCGCTGGCGGCGCAGCTCAAGACGCCGCAGGATCTTGCCGGCCATACCCTGCTGCACGCGCTGGGCTTCGGCGTGGGCTGGTCGGCGTGGTTGGAGAGCGCCGGCGTGGCGGGGTTGGAGACCCGCTGTCGTGCCCTGAGCTGTGACAACCAGGTGATGACGCTGGCCCTGGCCAGTCAAGGGGCCGGCATTGCCCTGGCGCATCGGCGGTTACTGGCCGAGCGCCACGACCTGGCCACGCCGCTGGGCCATGCCCTGGCCAGCGACGAGCGCTTTTGGCTGGTGCGGCCCAGCCGCCGCGAGGTCAGCGAGGACGCCGAGTGGCTGTGGCGCTGGCTGGCCGCTGAGCGTGACCTGGATGATGCCGGGGCCTCTTCTAGCCCCGCCGTATCTTGATGACCACGGGTATACTGTATGGGCTGATACACAACCAGGCACCATCCCCTCGCACAATCATCATCAACTGGGTGAATCATGAATGAGTTGAACGAACAGGCTGCCGGCCTGCTGGAAGCGGTGTTGAACGGCGGGCCGCGGCTATCGGCGCTGCCCGACAGCTGTCGCCCGCGTGACGCCGAGCAGGCCTATCGGATACAGCAGCGACTCGTCGAGCGGCTCGGCGGTCGAGGCGGCTGGAAAGTGGGGGCGGCGAGCCCCGAGTCGGCGCCCCACTACGCCGCGCTACCCGCAAGGCTGCTGCATGAAGGGCATGTCGAACGACGACTCGCCGACTTTACCGTGGGGGCCATCGAGGCCGAGGTGGCCTTCCGGCTGAAGCATGACCTGCCAGCGCGGGATAGCGCCTACTCGCGTGACGAGGTATTGGCTGCGGTCGCCTCGGCCCACGCCGCCATCGAGCTCGTCGATTCGCGTTTTCTCGACTGGCCGAGCGGTGTCGACAAGCTCTCGCAGCTAGCCGACCTGCAGAACTGCGGTTGCCTGGTGGTGGGCGACGGCGCAGCGGATTGGCAGTCGCTCTCGCTCGAGCGCATCGAGGTGGCGCTGACGATCGGCGGGCGGATGGCGGTGAACACCCAGGGCGGCAACCCGGCGGGGGATCCGGCGGCACTGCTGGTGTGGCTGGCCAATGCCTTGCCGCAAACCGGGCAGTCACTGCGCGCCGGGGAGATTGTCACCTGCGGTTCCTACACCGGCAAGATCGTGGCCGAGCAGCCGGTTGACGTGGAGGCCGTGTTTACAGGAATCGGGCGGGCGACCCTTCGGCTGACCTGATCCTGCCGACACTGCGGCGGGAAAGTGCCTCGTCACCGGGCCTCATAATCACAACAAGGAGACGCTACATGAGTACGCAAATCGCTTTTCTGGGCACCGGCCTGATGGGCGGGCCGATGGCCACCAACCTTCTCAAGGCGGGGTTCTCGGTCACGGTGTGGAACCGTACCCGCAGCAAGGCAGAGGCGCTCGAGGCGCATGGGGCGGTGGTGGTCGACACCCCCGTCGAGGCGGTCGAGAACGCCGACTACATCCTCTCGATACTCGACAGTGGGCCGGTCGTACGTGAGGTCTTCTTCGACTCCGGGGCCACCCAGCGGATGAAGCGTGGCGCGGTGTTTATCGACATGGCGTCGATTCCCCCCTCGATGGCCCGCGAGCATGCCGAGCGACTCGCCGAGATCGGCGTCGCCCATCTCGATGCCCCGGTCTCCGGCGGCAGCCTGGGTGCGGCCGAGGCATCGCTGGCGATCATGGCCGGCGGCGACAAGGCTGCCTTCGAGCGCGCGGAAGCGGACGGCATCTTCAAGCCGATGGGGCGGACCACCCATGTGGGACCGGCCGGCTCCGGGCAGCTGGTCAAGCTCTCCAACCAGGTGATGGTGGCGGTGAATATCACCGGCGTGGCCCAGGCCATGCTGCTGGCGTCGGCGGGCGGTGCCGACCCGGCGCAGATCCCGGTGGCCCTGGCCGGAGGCCATGGCGACAGCAGGGTGCTGCAGGAACACGGCCAGCGAATGCTCGACCGGCGCTTCATTCCCGGCGCGCCGTTGCGTAATTTCATCAAGGATATCGATACCTGCCTGGCCGAGGCGAAAGCACTCGGCATGTCGCTGCCGGTGCTGGAGAAAGCCGCCGAGTACTATCGCGAGCTCTACGACGAGGGCAAGACCCAATGGGATCACAGCGCCTGGCTGCTGGCGCTAGAGCGCCACAGCGACGGCGTGCGCATGGGTGAGGCACCGGACGTCGGGCCTGATGATTGATACCGGCGTGTCGCGACGTTTGCTATACGACGCCGTCAATGACCGCCAGCGCGCTCAACCGTGCTGTTGGAAATACTCGCCGAAGGCATCGATCACCGCGTCGATATCGGCGTCGCTGATATCGCGATGGACCACGAAGCGGGTGGCGTAGAGCAGCTCGGCGAGGATGCCGCGCGCCTTGAGATGGGCGACCAGCGGCTGGCGATGGGCGTCCGGGAAGTGCGCAAAGAGCATGTTGGTGGCAACTGAGCTTACCTCCACACCGGGCAGCGCCGCGATGGCCTCGCCGAGCCGTGCCGCCTTGGCGTGGTCGAGGGCCAGGTCAGCGACGTGATGCTCCAGGGCGTGGTGGCAGGCGGCGGCCAGCAGGCCTGACTGGCGCATGCCGCCGCCGAGTACCTTGCGCCAGTGCAGCGCCTCGTCGATCAGCGGCTGCGGGCCTGCCAGCACCGATCCCACCGGCGCGCCTAACCCCTTGGAGAAGCACAGCGAGACGCTGTCGAAGGGCGCACACAGCGTGGCCAGCGGCGTGTCGCTGGCCACCGCGGCGTTGAACAGCCGCGCGCCGTCGAGGTGGGTGGCCAGGCCGTGCTCGCGGGCCAGGTCGGTGGCCGCCTGCACGTAGTCGGGGTCGAGCACCTTGCCACCGATGGTGTTCTCCAGCGCCAGCAGCCGGGTGCGGGCGAAGTGGAAGTCGCGGGGCTTGATGGCGGCGCGGATCTTGTCCAGCGGCAGCGAGCCGTCGGCGGCGTTCTCCAGCGGCTGGGGCTGGATGCTGCCGAACACCGCGGCACCGCCGCCTTCGTACTTGTAGGTGTGAGCCAGCTGGCCGGCGATGTACTCATCGCCGCGCTGGCAGTGCGCCAGCAGCGCGGCCAGGTTGCTCTGAGTGCCGGAGGGAAAGAACAGCGCCGCGGCCTTGCCGGCGCGCGCGGCGACGGCCTCCTCGAAGCGCTTCACGCTGGGGTCGTCGCCCCATACGTCGTCGCCCACCGGGGCCTCGGCCATGGCGGCGAGCATCGCCGGGGTGGGGCGGGTCACGGTATCACTGCGCAGATCGATCATCGCGTTCCTCATGGGGTTGACGGTGACGGTGCTCGACGGCGTCGTGCTCGGCCGGCAGGCGCGTCAGCGGATCCTGACGAAAATAGCGTACCAGCAGTGCGTACAGCGAGGGGTAGGCCTGGTCGAGCACGTCCGGGGCGCTGAAGAAGTATTCGCAGCATACCGCATAGCACTCGCCGGGGTGACTCGCCGCATAGTCGTCGATGGGCGTCTCTTCGCCGCGTTCGAGGCGCGCCTGCAGGTCGTCCCACACCGCGCTGAACAGGCGATGCCATTCGCGCGGGTCCATGTCCCGGGGCAGCGGCGGAAAGCCGTCGATATCGCTGGCGTTGCCCATGTCGAGCTTGTGGGCGAACTCATGGATCAGCACGTTGAAACCGCTCCACTCGCCGCTCTCCATCAGGTCGGGAAATGCCACCACCACCGGGCCCTGGTAGGAGGTCTCGCCGGCGCGTTCGTCAACGTACTCGTGCATCACGCCGAACTCGTCCATCTCCTCGACCTGGCGCTGGAAGGCCTCGGGCAGCACCAGCACCTCGTGGACGTTGGCGAAGGCCTCGGCGTGCTCGTCGTCGTTCCAGCCCAGGGTCAGCAGGCAGGCCTGGGCGGCCAGCGCCAGCCGCGCCGGAAGGTCGAAATCGGTGGTCGCGGCGAGCTCGGGGTGCAGGGTCAGGCGCTTGGCGTGGGCGAAGCGCCAGGCGCGCTGAGCGAGGCGGCTGGCGTCGTCGGCATCGAGCGCAGCGAGCAGCGGGATACGCGCCCGGGCCTCGGCCCAGGCGTCGTCGGGGAACGGGTGGCGCTGCTCGAACTGCCTGCTGCGCCAGCGCTTGAGACGCCCCAGCATGGCCTCAGTTGTCCTCGAGGTTGGCGCCGGACTTCCACGACCAGTCGCGCCAGCGCAGGTCGAACAGATCCTTGCGGCGATCCTTGAGGTTGGTCACCGAGCCTTCGCTGCGCACCACGGTGAGGCGCGTCAGGTCGAGATCCGAGAACATGATCATCTCGGTATTGGGGGTGGTCTCGGCGAGCACCGCGTCGTGGGGGAAGGCGAAGTCCGAGGGCGAGAACACCGACGACTGGGCGTACTGGATGTCGAGGTTCTCGATCGACGGCACGTTGCCGACGCTGCCGCACAGCACCACGTAGCACTCGTTCTCGATGGCGCGGGCCTGGGCGCAGTGGCGCACCCGCAGGTAGCCGTTCTTGGTGTCGGTCCAGAACGGCACGAACAGGATGTCCATGTCCTGATCGGCGAGCAGGCGCGAGAGCTCGGGAAACTCGACGTCGTAGCAGATCTGGATGCCCACGCGGCCGGCGTCGGTGTCGAACACGCGCAGGTCGTCGCCGCCCTCGATCACCCAGTCGCGACGCTCCTGAGGAGTGATGTGCAGCTTGGCCTGGCGCTCCAGGGTGCCGTCGCGGTGGCACAGGTAGGCGATGTTGTAGAGCTTGCCATCCTCGGCCTCCTCGATCATCGAGCCGGCCACGATATTGATGTTGTAGGACACCGCCATGCGCGACAGCTCGGTCTTGAAGCGCTCGGTAAAGCCCGACAGGAAGCGGATCGCGGCCAATTGGTCGCGCTGGGCGGCGCGGTCCTGCAGGCCCATCAGCGGCGCGTTGAACAGCTCGGGGAAGACCGCGAAGTCGCTCTGGTAGCCGGACAGCGCGTCGACGAAGTACTCGATCTGCTGGAGCACCGTCTCCACCGAGTCGAACTCGCGCATCTGCCACTGCACCGCGCCCACCCGAACCTGGGTCTTGCGGCTCTCGAGTACGCGCTCGGCGGGCTCATAGAGGATGTTGTTCCACTCCAGCAGGGTGGCGAAGCCCTGGGACTTCTCGTCCTCCGGCAGGTACTTGCGCAGCAGGCGCTTGACCAGGAAGTCGTTGGCCAGTTGGAAGGAGAGGATCGGGTCGTGGATCTCCTTGCGCGACACCTTCTCGATGTACTCGGTCGGCGAGAGCTCGTCGGCGTGCTGGTGGTACTCGGGAATACGACCGCCGGCGAGGATGGCGCGCAGGTTCATCGAGCGGCACAGCTCCTTGCGCGCTTCATACAGGCGCCGGCCCAGGCGGTAGCCGCGGTAGTCCGGGTCGATCAGCACATCGAGACCGTACATGGCGTCGCCGTCGGGCTGGTTGAGGATGACCTCGCGGTGGCCGATCAGGTCGTCGTACTGGTGCGGGTTGGAGAACTCGTCGTAGTCCACCAGTGCGGTAAGCGCCACGCCGACGATGGTCTGGTCGTCCTCGATGACGATCTGGCCGTCGGGAAACTCGCTGACCAGCTTGTCGATGGTCAGCTTGGGCCAGGCGCCGCCGATATCGTCATAGACCTTGTCCATCAGCGACTTGAGCTGGGGGTAGTCGTCCGCGGTCAGGTTGCGCAGGTTGAGGTGCAGATCGTCGAGGGACATGGGCAGCGAATTCCTGAACGAAAAAAAGAGCCTGAATTCTAGCACGCACCGACCCCGGCGTCGGTCATCCAGCGGTCATCGCAGTGTCAGGCAACGGTCATGATGCGCGAGGATAATCCGTTGATGACAAGTCGAGGCCAGCGACTACGCTAGTTTTCATGGGAGACGTTATGTTCCTTCGCCGCCATCTGACTGCGGGCACGCCATGACCACCAATAACAATCATCAGCGCATCCGTCTCGAGGCGGTCAGCAAGCGCTGGGACGACACCACCGCGGTGGACGCCATCTCGTTCGACGTCACGCCGGGCCAGTTCGTGATCCTGCTTGGCCCCTCGGGCTGCGGCAAGTCCACCACGCTGCGCATGATCGCCGGCCTCGAGCAGGCCACGCAAGGGCGCATCGCCATCGGCGATCGCGACGTGACCTTCCTGCCGCCGGGGGACCGCGGCCTGAGCATGGTGTTCCAGTCCTACGCGCTGTTCCCCCACCTCAGCGTGGCCGACAACATCGTGTTCGGCCTGCGCAGCCGCAAGGTGCCCAAGGCCGAGCGCCGCGAGCG
The DNA here is from genome assembly GCA_001971685.1 of Halomonas sp. 1513. Classification (NCBI taxonomy): domain Bacteria; kingdom Pseudomonadati; phylum Pseudomonadota; class Gammaproteobacteria; order Oceanospirillales; family Halomonadaceae; genus Halomonas; species Halomonas sp. 1513. Next base: position 3,292,406 of record CP019326.1, on the reverse strand, counting down.
CCTGGCCCGAGTCGCCGAGCTGGTCGATCTCGAGGCCTATCTCGAGCGCAAGCCGGCCCAGCTCTCCGGCGGCCAGCGCCAGCGGGTGGCGCTGGCGCGCTCGATCATCTCCGAACATCCCATCTGCCTGATGGATGAGCCGCTCTCCAACCTCGATGCCCGCCTGCGCGGCGAGATGCGTCGTGAGATCAAGTCGCTCCAGGCGCGCCTGGGCATGACGGTGATCTACGTCACCCACGACCAGGTCGAGGCGATGAGCATGGGCGACCGGGTGATCCTGATGCAGAACGGCCGCATCGTGCAGGACGGCTCGCCCGCCGAGCTCTACAACCGCCCGGCCAGCGCCTTCGCGGCGAGTTTTATCGGCAGCCCGGCAATGAACCTGGTGCAACTGACGGCAAGTGACAGCGCCGCGGTCATCGACGGCGAGTCTGCGGTAGCGGTGGCGCCTGCCGCCGCTGCGGGCGGCCAGCTGGGCATTCGTCCCGAGGATATCGAGGTGCTTCCCAGCGACGCCAGCGGCGTGCCCGCCGAGGTGATCGACGAGGAGTACCTTGGCGCCGACACCATCCTCCAGCTCGGCGTAGGTAGCCAGCGGCTGCGTGCGCGGCTGCCTGGCAAGCGGCCGATGCCGCCCGGTACCCGCTGCCGGCTGGCCTGGGCGCCGAGTGCGGCGCATCTGTTCGCCGCCGACGGGCTGCGTCGTGACGATCTCACCGCCGTGGCATTTGCCGCGAATCCCGGCACGACTGACCCGTTAACCTCTCACTCGCGAGCGTCTCACCCGTGAACTACAGGAGCCATCCCATGCGTGCACGTCTCTCTTTTCCCCTGACGGCGCTGGCCGCCGCCGTGCTTAGCGCCAGCCCGGCGCTGGCCGACGATCCCGTCGAGCTGACCATGTACTATCCCATCGCGGTGGGTGGGGCGCTGACCGACGTCATCGACGAGCTGGTCGACGAGTTCGAGGCCGAGCACCCGACTATCAGCGTCGATGCGATCTACGCCGGCAACTACGACGACACCCGGGTGCGCGCCATGTCGGCCATCGAGGCCGGCGATGCGCCGCAGCTCTCGGTGCTGTTCTCCATCGACCTCTATGAGCTGCTCGAGCAGGACGCCATCGTCGCCTTCGACGACCTGCTCGAGAGCGACGCGGAGCGCGAGTGGCTCGACAGCTTCTACCCGGGGCTGATGGAGAACGGCCAGGTGGATGGCCAGACCTACGGCATCCCCTTCCAGCGCTCGACCATCGTGCTGTACTGGAACAAGGACGCCTTCGAGGCCGCCGGCCTCGACCCCGAGACGCCGCCGGAAACCTGGGACGACATGGCCGAGATGGCCGCCGCGGTGCGCGAGGCCTCCGGCGGCGACCAGTGGGGCGTGATGGTGCCCTCCACCGGCTACCCCTACTGGATGTTCCAGGCCTTCGCCTTCCAGAACGGCCATCGGCTGATGAGCGACGACGGCACCGAGGTCTATTTCGACGATCCCGCCGCCGTCGAGGCGCTGGAGTACTGGGTATCGCTGTCCCAGGAGCACGAGGCAATGCCCGACGGCACCATCGAGTGGGGCACCCTGCGCCAGAACTTCATCGAGCAGTCCACGGCGATGATGTGGCACACCACCGGCAACCTCACCGCGGTGCGCAACGAGGCCGACTTCGAGTTCGGCGTGGCCATGCTGCCGATGAAGACCCAGCGCGGCAGCCCAACCGGTGGCGGCAACTTCTACATCTTCAACGACACCACCGAGGAGGAGCAGCGCGCCGCCATGACCTTCATCCGCTGGATGACCGATCCCGAGCGCGCCGCGGCCTGGTCGATCGAGACCGGCTACATGGGCGTCAGCCCGGACGCCTACGAGACCGAGCTGCTGCGCGACTACGTCGAGACCTTTGCCCCGGCGGCGGTGGCCCGCGACCAGCTCGAGCACGGCACCGCCGAGCTCTCCACCTACCAGGGCGGGCGCGTGCGCCGGGCGCTGGACAACGCCGTGCAGGCGGCGCTGACCGGGCAGATGACGCCGGCTGAAGCACTGGCCCAGGCCCAGCGCGAAGCCGATGGTGTGCTGCGGCGCTACGCGCGCTAAAGGGGAGGGACTGCTAGTCGGAGCAACCGCCAGTCGACCACTGTGACCGGCGGCAAGGGCAGCGAGCAGGTTCGACGCCATGGATGGCGTCGGTAGCGTCCAGGGAAGGATTGACAGCGCCTGCTCAACGCCCTTGCCCCGGATCAGACCCAGACAGGATATGTCATCGTGATCCAGAGTTCTCACCGACGCATGCAGCTCTACGGCGCCCTGCTGCTGTTGCCCGCGGCGGTGCTGCTGGCGACCTTCGCCTATCTACCGACGATCGCCACGCTGATCAATAGCCTGTTCCTGCCCGGCTTTCGCGGTGAGCCCGCCGAGTTCGTCGGCCTCGAGAACTACCAGCTGTTGATCGACGACACCACCTTCTGGCGGGTGGCACGCAACAACCTGATCTATGCGCTGGGCACCATTCCCACCTCGATTGCTATTGCCCTGGGCATGGCGCTGTTCGTCAACGCCCGGCTGCCGGGCCGCGGCTTCGTGCGCATGGCCTATTTCACGCCGACCATCCTGCCGATGATCGCCGCGGCGAATATCTGGATGTTCTTCTACGCGCCGCAGATCGGCCTGTTCAACAAGCTGCTCGGCGCCTTTGGGTTGTCCGGGGTCAACTGGCTGGGCGACCCCAGCGTGGCGCTGACCTCGGTGATCGTGATGACCGTCTGGAAGGAGGCCGGGTTCTTCATGATCTTCTACCTGGCGGCGCTGCAGAGCATTCCGCCGGAGCTCAAGGAGGCCTCGGACCTGGAGGGCACCAGCCGCTGGAGCTTCTTCTGGCGGGTGACCTTCCCGCTGCTGATGCCGACCACGCTGTTCGTGCTGATCAATGCGCTGATCAACGCCGTGCGGGTGGTGGATCACCTGTTCATCCTCACCAAGGGCGGCCCCAACAACGCCACCAACCTGCTGCTCTACTACGTCTACGAGAACGCCTTCTCGTTCTTCGACCGCACCTACGCCGCCACCATCACGGTGGTGATCCTGCTGGTATTGGGGGTAGTGGCCACGGTGAAATTCGCCATCCTCGACCGACGGACCCACTACCAATGAGCGTGTCACCACTGCAAGGGGCGAGCGCATGAGCCAAGCCACTCTCTCTATTGCCAGAGGACTGGCGCTGCGCGTGCCGAGCCTCGAGACCACCGCCGCCTGGCTGCTGGCGATCATCTGGATCTTTCCGCTGGTCTACGCGGTGTGGGCGGCCTTTCATCCACCGGCGTTCATGGTGCGCTTCGACCTGTTCGCGCCGCTGACCCTGGACAACTTCGCCAACGCCTGGGCCCAGGCGCCGTTCGCGCGCTACTACCTCAACACCTTCCTGCTGGTCACCGGGGTGGTGCTGGCGCAGTTCGTGGTGTGTACCCTGGCCGGCTTCGCCTTCGCGCGCTTCCCGATTCCCGGCAAGGACCTGCTGTTCATGCTGGTGCTGATCCAGCTGTTCGTGTTCCCCGAGGTGCTGATCGTCGAGAACTACCGTATCGCCAGTTCATTGGGGCTGGTCGATACCATCACCGGCATCGGGCTGCCCTACGTGGCCAGCGCCTTCGGCATCTTCCTGCTGCGCCAGACCTTCAAGACCATTCCCCGCGAGCTGGAGGATGCCGCCCGCATCGAGGGCTGCGGCTGGCTGGCGATCCTGCTCAAGGTCTATGTGCCGCTGGCCAAGCCCACCTACCTGGCCTATGGCCTAGTGTCGATCAGCCACCACTGGAACAATTTCCTGTGGCCGCTGGTGGTCACCAACTCGGTGGAGAGCCGCCCGCTGACCGTCGGGCTGGGGGTGTTCTCGGCCCCGGAGACCGGCGTCAACTGGGCCACCGTCAGCGCCGCCACCCTGCTCAGCATCGCCCCGCTGCTGATCGCCTTCCTGCTCTTCCAGCGCCAGTTCGTGCAGTCGTTCCTCAGGGCGGGGATACGCTGAAATCGCATGGCTCTTGCTGGCAAGGCTAGACGCACACTGGCCCGCCCTCCAGCGGCGCCAGTACGCTGCGATTGCGGCCTGCGCCCTTGGCTTGGTAAAGGGCTTCATCGGCACGCCGGAGCAGGGCGGGTGGCGCCATGCCTTCGGCCGGCTGCGTTACCGCAGCCCCGATGCTGACCGTCACCATCGGGGCGTGAGGGGCACCTTCATTGGGCAGACCCAGCGCCTCGATGCCCTGGCGGATACGCTCGGCGGCCCGGTAGGCCGACGCGGCAGAAGCGTTGAGTAACAATACGACGAATTCTTCACCGCCAAAGCGCACCACCAGATCGTCTTCATGTCGCACATGTTGCTGTATTTCCAGCGCAACATGGCGAAGGCAGTGATCCCCTTGAAGGTGCCCGTAGTGGTCGTTGTAGTTCTTGAAGTAGTCAATATCGATGACCAGTATGCCGAGCATGGTCTGTCTGGCGATGGCGTCTTCCCAGTGCTGTGCAAGCACGCTGTCGAAATGGCGGCGGTTCGCGACACCGGTTAGCGGGTCGGTGGCCGATATCTTGGTCAGAGCCTGGTTGTCCTCTAACGCGACCTGGTTCCTCAGACGCTCGCGCAGCAGCAGCAAGTAGGATTTTCGCTCGCTGGACTCCAGGCGGAAATTGGCGAGCAGAGTGAAGACGACATTGGCAGTGAAGAGGACCAGGGTGTAGACCTTGATTTCGAACGCCATGGGTTGGTAGAGCACCACGAAGACCGCCATCATGAGGGTGCAGATTAGCGAGGTGGCAGCAGCAAATGCGAAGCGTAGTGAAAAGATGACGTTACTCACCAGCGGAATCAGCCCGAAGGCAAAGGTGTCGAGAAAGGAGTAGGGCGCTTTCGAAATGAAAAAGATCACGTTGGAGATCAGCATCGTCGAAATGACCGCGGCCGACATCATCGCCTCGCGCACGGCCGGTGCCAGGTTGCGGCTCACGCAGTAGAGGGCCGTAAGTCCCAGCGGAGTGATCAGCCCCAAACGAAGCCAGGCGGCAGTGCCCAGAATCTCGGGGCGAAAAATATAGTCGTTAAGGAGGAAGAGATCGTAGATGACCAGCGCCACGATGCCTGCCAGGACTAGATGCCGACAGCGACGTGGCGATGTGTCCGTTTCAAAGCGTGCCTCAACCGCTGGGCTGAAGCGCAGGCGATACCAGGGCTTGATCAACTCCGATTCGACCTTGGTGAGCAAGGCCTGTGGCATGGCGGTTTCCCCTCATACAGATGGCACCGGTTTCTCAGGCACTGTGCTCTACCGAGGCTATCGGCTTACGCGGCGTTAACTTTACGATTTATTCGAACGCACGCTCTCCGCGAGCGCAAATACATGCGGATCGTCGGCGCCGAGAGCTTCCAGGGCGGTGGCGAGGTTGAGCAGGTAGTCGCGGTTGGCGCCGCTGGGGCCATGGGCGGCGGCGATCTGGCGAGCGATTGACTCGAGGGAGGCGTCGCCGAGAAAGGCGGCGTTGTCCTCGGTGGCGAGGTAGAGCAGGCCGTCGGCGTGGCTGCCGTCGGCGAAGTGCATCAGGGTGGTCTCGCGCAGGTAGCCGTTCTTCTCGCGGATATCCAGCCCGTGCAGCACTTCACCGCTGATGCGGTAGGCCATGCCATGGCAGAGCGCACCGGGCTGGCGTATCAGCGTGACCACGCGGCCGGGTGCCTGTGGGGTGCCTCGGTGGTCATGTGATGCCTGCCAGAAGCGTCGTACCCAGCCCTCGATATGCGCGGGACGGCGCTCGAGGTAGGCAAATTCCGCCTTCCAGATCAGTGAGCCGTAGCCGAACAGCCATAGCTTGGCGTCGTCGTCGACGGGCATGCGCTGGCGGTTGATCAGGGTGGTGTCGAGGCTCATGGCTGGCTCTGGCGTTGGCGCTGTAACAGCGGCTGGGTGAGGGTCTGGGCCATGATCACGCCGATCAGGGTCAGGCCGCCGCCGAGCAGGTGCCAGCCGGCCAGGCGCTCACCGAGGAACAGCATGGCGATGATGGCGCTGAACAGCGGCATCAGGTTGAGGAAGATACTGGCCTTGCTGGCGCCGATCTGGCGTACCGCACGCATCCACAGGAAGGTGGTGATGATCGAGGCGGGGATGCCGGCGTAGGCGATCAGCCAGACGTTGCCGCCATCCACCGGTGTCATCGGCCCGAGCAGGTAGCCGGGCAGCAGCAGCAGGGTGGCGAAGACCGCCTGCACGTAGAGCATCACCCAGGGCGGTAGATCCATCTGCCAGCGCTTTAGCATCACGCCGTAGGTGGCGTAGCAGCTGGCGGCGACTACCATCAGCGCGTCGCCCGGCGAGACGTCGAGCACCAGCAGCGACAGCGGGTCGCCGCGGCCGAGCAGCACCGCCACCCCGCACAGCGCCACCAGCCCGCCGGCCACGCCGCCGAGGCTGGGTGGCTCGCGCAGAATCAGCGCGCTGAGCAGGACCGTGAGCAGCGGTACGGTGGCGGCAAGAATGCCCATGTTGGTGGCCGAGGTGGTCTCGGCGGCAACGTAGGCCAGCCCCTGCCACATCGCCATGCCCAGCAGGCCGAGGAAGGCCAGCTTGGGCCATTCGCGCTTGAGCGCCTGACGATGGCGCCACACCGCCGGCAGCACAAAGGGCGTCAACACCGACAGTGCCAGCACCCAGCGTAGAAAGGCGATGCTGCTCGGCGCGATGGCGCCCACGGTGAGCTGGTTGATGGTCATATTGCCCGACCAGATCAGCACGGCACCCAGCGGGGCGAGGAAATAGAGCAGCGGCATGGCGACCTCTTGGACAAAGCAGAGCCCCGCTGGGAACGGGGCTCTGGAGGGGTGTCATCATATCGTGCTGAGAGGTGGCTGCAAGCCATGGCAGGGCCGGTGACCGGCGTCAGCGCAGCTGACTGTCCTTGCTGCCGCGACGGTTGTAGCCACTGTAGGACGTCTGCTGCTTGTCGCGTTCGCTCTGGCAGGCGATGCACAGGCGCACGCCCTTGATCGCTTCGCGGCGCGCCTGAGGAATCTCGTCGCCGCACTCCTCACAGTGGCGCAGGCTCTCGCCGCTGGGAAGCTGGCTGCGTACCCGCTGCAGCGCATCTTCCACCGTACTCTCAATCTGCTCCTGCTCGGCACCATCGCGTGACCAGCCGCCTGCCATGGATCGCCTCCTTCCGTGCTCGTTGGCTTATCTAGCCCTCAAGAGGGTTTTTGGCGCAGTTGGCGAAGCTCGCCATTCAGCGCCTTGATAATGGTATAGCACATCAGCAGCATCACCACGGAGAACGGAATCGCCGTCGCCGTCACCCCGGCCTGTAGCGCCGAGAGCCCGCCGCCGATCAGCAGCACGATGGCGATGAAGCCCTCCACTGTGGCCCAGAACATGCGCTGGGGACGCGGCGCATCGATCTTGCCGCCGGCGGTGATGGTATCGATCACCAGCGAGCCGGAGTCCGACGAGGTGATGAAGAAGATCAGCGCCAGCACGATGGCCAGGGTCGACATCAGGCCGGTCAGCGGCAGCTCGTTGAGCATGCCGAACAGCGACAGCTCGGGGCTGTAGGTGTCGATCACGTACTCCTTGACCAGGCTGGTGTCGGGGCTGGCGTAGAGCTGATCCAGTGCGGTGGCCCCGAACACCCCCATCCAGACGAAGATGAACAGGCTGGGTATCAGCAGCACGCAGATCACGAATTCACGAATCGTGCGTCCCCGCGAGACCCGGGCGATGAACATGCCGACGAACGGCGCCCAGCTGATCCACCAGGCCCAGTAGAAGATGGTCCAGGCCTGGCGGTAGGCGTCGTCATCACGGCCGAAGGGCGCCGATAGCGGGGCGAGCTCCCTTACGTAGGTGGTGAGGCCGGTAAAGAAGCCGCTCAGGGCGACCAGCGTGGGGCCGGCGAACAGCACGAAGAAGAAGAACAGCACCGCCAGCACCATGTTGATTTCGGAGAGTTTCTTGACGCCGCCCTCGAGCCCGCGCCACACCGAGACCAGGGCGGCGGCGGTCACCAGCAGGATGATGATGACCTGGGTGGTGGTCGTGACCTCGAGGCCAAATACGAAATTCATGCCCGCATTGGCCTGCTGGGCACCCAGCCCCAGCGACGTCGCCAGGCCGAACAGGGTGGAAAACACCGCCAGGATATCGATGGCGTGACCCCACCAGCCCCATACGCGGTCGCCGAGGATGGGAAAGAAGGCCGAGCGAATCGAGAACGGCAGGCCCTTGTTGTAGGTGAAGATGGCCAGAGCCAGCGCCATCACCACGTAGACGGCCCAGCCGTGGATGCCCCAGTGCAGGTAGGTGCCGGCAAGGCCCATGGCGGTGGCGCCGGGAATCGCCTCCGGGTCGAGCGCGCCGTCGTCGCCAAACGGCGAGGGAATGCCCAGCGGCAAGGAGACGTTGGCATGATAGACCGGCTCCAGCACCCCGAAGAACAGCAGCCCGATACCGATACCGGCGGCGAACAGCATCGAGAACCACGACAGGTAGTTGAAGTCCGGCCGCGCATCCGGCCCACCTAGTCGGATCGACCCGTAGGGCAGCACCACCAGCGCCACGCAGAACAGGATGAAGAAATCCACCACCAGCATGAAATACCAGTCCAGGGTGCCGGTGGAGAAGCCGACGATGGACTGGAAGATGCCGCCGGCTCGTTCGGGGAACAGCAGGGTGAGGAGAATGAAGACCACCGAGGCGAGTGCCGATACGGCGAAGACGCGGTTGTGGATATCGAAGCCGATGGGGCCGAGGCTCCCTTCGAGATTGTCCTGGCCAACGACGTAATCCGTCTGCATGTCGCTGGACTCGGCATGCGACGAGGGGTCACCCGGGGAGCTCATAGATCATCTCCTTGTATTATTCGATACAAGGATGGTGCGGCTTTTTGCCCGGCAGTCATAGTGCCGGTCAGGTAAGTATGCTTAGCATGCGCGGGGGCTTTGCCGTCAAAGCGGCTTAGGGGGCGGCTTGGAGTGCTGGAAGCGGGTGGTGCCCGCCGCCGTGGCGGGCACCCGTCGCGCTCAGCCGATCGCGGCTACGCCGGCCTTGGCGACCTGGATGTCCTGGTCGGGCTTGACGCCGGAGATGCCAACAGTGCCGACCATCTGGCCGTCGACCAGCACCGGTACGCCACCGCCGAGCAGGGCCTTCATCGGCGCCGACAGGAAGGCGGTGCGGCCGTTGTTGATCATCTCTTCGAACAGCTGGGTCTCGCGTGCGCCATAGGCCGAGGTGCGGGCCTTCTCGATGGCGGCTTCGATGCTGAACAGCGGCGCACCGTCGAGGCGACGCAGGCCGAGAGGATGGCCGCCATCATCGGCCACGGCGATGGTCACTGCCCAGCCGTTGGCGTCGGCTTCCTGCTGGGCGGCATCGAGGATGGCGTTAACGTCGGTCAGGGTGAGTACGGATTTGGTTTTCATGTTGGGCTCCTTGGTGAGCGGTTGATGCTGGCGATGAGCTTCACCGAGGGCAAGCCTTCACGAGGGCGCTGTGAACCCATCCCTGGGAGCTACTTTTGCCATCCATGGCAAAAGACCCTCGTTCCAGCTTGCCCTCGGCGCTCATCTCATGGGTATTCGGAAATGCTATCTAAGCGCTTCTCTTGGCAGGCTTTAACGCCTCATCGACGATCTCGATCCAGTGGCGGACCGGGGTGCGTCCGGCGCCGGCGAGGTGCGTCTGGCAGCCTATATTGGCGGTGACGATGGTCTCCGGCTTGCCGGCTTCCAGGGCGTCGAGCTTGTTGTCGCGCAGCTCGGTGGCAAGCTCGGGCTGGGTGATCGAGTAGGTGCCCGCCGAGCCGCAGCACAGGTGAGCGTCGGCCACCGGGGTGAGTGCGAAGCCGAGCCGGGTGAGCACGCCCTCCACCGCACCGCCGAGCTTCTGCGCATGCTGCAGGGTGCAGGGGCAGTGGAAGGCCAGCTTGCGGGTTTCGCTGACCGCCAGGTCGTCAAGCTTCTCGTCGCGCAATATCTCGACCAGGTCCTTGGCCAGAGCACTGACGCGCTTGGCTTTCTCGGCGTAGGCCGGGTCGTCGGCGAGCATCTCGCCGTACTCCTTGACGAAGGCGCCGCAGCCGCTGGCCGTCTGGACGATGGCCTCGCAGCCGGCCTCGATATGTGGCCACCAGGCGTCGATATTGGCACGCATGCGTGCACGGCCATCGTCCTGGGCGTTGAGATGGAAGTCGATGGCGCCGCAGCAACCGGCCTCGCTGACCGGCGTCAGGCTGATCCCCAGACGATCCAGCACCCGCGCGGTGGCGGCATTGGTGTTGGGTGATAGCCCCGGTTGCACGCAGCCTTCGAGGATCAGCATCTGGCGGGCATGAGCACGAGAGTCGGGGCGCTGGCCGGCGTCCACCGGCGCCGGCGGCATCTTGCTGCGCAGCGCGCCGGGCACCAGCGGCTTGAAGGTCTGGCCGAGTTTGAGCAGCGCCTGGAAGCGCTTGGGCTCGACCAGCATCTTGCGCAGGGCGTAGCGCTGGGCGCGCTCGCCGGTGCTGCGCGGCACCCGGCGCTCGATCTCGGCGCGGCCGATGTCGAGCAGCTTGTGGTATTCGACGCCGGACGGGCAGGTGGTCTCGCAGTTGCGACAGGTCAGGCAGCGGTCGAGGTGCAGTCGGGTCTCGGCGGTGACCTGGTCGTCATCGTCGCGGCTCTCGAGCAGCTCCTTGATCAGGTAGATGCGCCCGCGAGGGCCGTCGCGCTCGTCGCCCAGCAGCTGGTAGGTGGGGCAGGTGGCGTTGCAGAAGCCGCAGTGCACGCAGCTGCGCAGCACGCGGTCGGCTTCCTTGATGTGCGGTTTTTCGAGGTCCTCGGGGGTAAAGTGCGTCTGCATTCAGACCTCCGCGTAGAGTCGGCCGGGGTTGAAGATCCCGTTGGGGTCGAGCTCGGCCTTGAGGTTGCGATGGTACTTGGCCACCACCGGCGCCAGCGGGGTGAACGGCTCGGCAACGCCCGGCGTATAGCAGGTGGCGTGGCCGCCGGCGCGGGCGCAGGCCTCGCGTATGTCGGCGCCGGCGGCGTCGCTCTTCAGCCAGCGCTGGGCGCCGGCCCAGTCGTAGAGCACCTCGCCGTCCAGCGCCAGCGGCGGGGTATTGTTGGGTAGCGATAGCCGCCACAGCGGGCGCTGGTCGGCGCAGAAGAAGGCCAGGCGCAGCTCGCGCAGCTCTTCCCAGTAGCCGGCGTCGAGGCTGTCGCCGCCGAGGCGCTCACGGGTTGCTGCCACCGAGCTTACGCCGCCCTCGAGACGCAGGTACAGGGCGCCGTCGTGGTAGCTGGCTGCAGACAGCGGCAGCGGCTGGCGGCCCCATTCGGCGAGCTTGTTCAGCGCCGCGTCGAGGGGCAGCTCGAGGCGCAGGCTGTGACTGGCGGCGGGCTTGGGCAGCACCTTCAACGAGACCTCGGTGAGCAGGCCCAGGGTGCCCTGGGCGCCGACCATCAGCCGCGACAGGTCGTAGCCGGCGACGTTCTTCATGACCTCGCCGCCGAAGCGTAGCTGCTTGCCCTCGTGAGTGATCACTCGGGTGCCGAGCACCAGGTCGCGCACGCTGCCGGCCCAGGGGCGGCGCGGCCCGGACAGCCCGCAGGCGATCATGCCGCCGACCGTGGCGCTAGCGCCGAAGTGGGGCGGTTCACAGGGCAGGCGCTGACCCTCGGCGTCGAGCGCTGCTTCAAGCTCGGCCAGAGGGGTGCCGGCGCGCACCGAGACGATCAGCTCGACGGGGTCGTAGTGGCTGATGCCGCGGTGCTCGCGGGTCGACAGCTCAGTGCCGTCTACTGCACGGCCGTAGAACGCCTTGGTGTTACCACCGACGATGCGCAGCGGCGTCTTGTCGCGGTCGGCCTGGCGCACCTGCTCGCAGAGCGCCTCGCTGATGTCGTGGTCTTGCAGAGAATCGGTATCCGCCATGGGGGCTCCTCAGAAACGCGGCAGCTCGGGGTGCGGCAGTTCATTGTTATGCACATGCATGGCGCCGAACTCGGCACAGCGCGCAAGCGTGGGAATGTTCTTGCCCGGATTGAGCAGGCGGGTCGGGTCGAAGGCCGCCTTGACCGCATGGAAGGTGGTGATCTCGTCGGGCTGGAACTGGGCGCACATCTGGTTGATCTTCTCGCGGCCGACGCCGTGCTCGCCGGTGATCGAGCCGCCGGCTGCAACGCACAGCTCGAGGATCTTGCCGCCCACGTCCTCGGCCAGCTCCAGTTCACCGGGCTGGTTGGCATCGAACAGGATCAGCGGGTGCATGTTGCCGTCGCCGGCGTGGAAGACGTTGGCCACGCGCAGGCCGGACTCCTCGGAGAGCGCGGCGATGCCCTTGAGCACCCGCGGCAGCTCGCGGCGGGGGATGGTGCCATCCATGCAGTAGTAGTCCGGCGACATGCGGCCCACGGCAGGGAAGGCGTTCTTGCGACCGGCCCAGAACTTGGCGCGTTCGGCGTCGTCGCGCGCGAGGCTGATGGCGGTGGCGCCGGCCTCGCGCAGGACGCCTTTTACCGTCTCGCAGTCGTCGTCGACGTCGGCTTCGACGCCGTCGAGCTCGCACAGCAGGATCGCTTCGGCTTCCACCGGGTAGCCGGCCTTGACGAAATCCTCGGCGGCCTGGATGGCCAACTTGTCCATCATCTCCAGCCCGCCGGGGATGATGCCCGCGGCGATGATGTCGCCCACCGCCTTGCCGGCCTTTTCGACGTCGTCGAAGCTGGCCATCAGCACCTTGGCGCTCTCCGGCTTGGGCAGCAGCTTGACGGTCACCTCGGTGACCACGCCAAGCATGCCCTCGGAGCCGGTGAACAGCGCCAGCAGATCGAAGCCGGGGGCATCGAAGGCCTCGCTGCCCAGCGTCATGCGCTCGCCTTCGATGGTCATCACCTCGACCTTGAGCACGTTGTGCACGGTCAGCCCGTACTTCAGGCAGTGCACGCCGCCGGCGTTCTCGGCAACGTTGCCGCCGATCGAGCAGGCGATCTGCGACGAGGGGTCCGGCGCGTAATAGAGGCCGTAGGGCGCCGCGGCCTCGGAGATGGCCAGGTTGCGCACCCCGGGCTGAATACGCGCCACGCGGGCATCGGGGTCGATCTCGAGAATCTGCTTGAAGCGCGACATCACCAGCAGCACGCCCTGCTCCAGCGGCAGGGCACCGCCGGAGAGGCCGGTACCGGCGCCGCGGGTGACCACCGGCACGCCTGCGGCGTGGCAGGTCTTGAGCAGCGTTTCGATCTGATCGAGGCTGTCGGGCAGCGCGACCAGCATCGGCAGCACCCGATAGGCGGAGAGACCGTCACACTCGAAGGGGCGCAGGTCCTCCTCGCGGTGCAGCAGGGTCATGCCGGGCACCGCCTCGCTGATGCGGGCCAGCACGTCGGCCTTGTCGTTGTGCGGCAGCTCGCCGTCCAGCGCCGCGTCGTAAAGAATGTTCATGGTGACTCCCCAGCTTGCGCATCTGTCAGTGGTCAATCTGTGCCCTGAGCGTCGCCTTGTCCAGCCTGTGGTGTAGTGGTCTGACCAGACATTGGTCTATATTGTGGAAATGCTTTCCAATCTACATCCTGACTGACCATGAGGCTAGTTCCGTAGCCAAGCTGATGCGAGGAGCCCGCAATGCCTTTCACGCCCGATGAGCGCCTGGCCGGTATGCGCACCGCAGACGGCGTCGCAGCAACGCTTGAACAGCTGATTCTCGACGGGGTGTTCCACCCTGGCCAGCTGCTGCCTTCCGAGCGGCGGCTATGCGACAAGCTGGGCGTGTCACGCTCCTCGCTACGTGAGGGGCTGCGCGCACTGCGCAGCAAGGGCGTCATCGAGACCCGCCACGGGCGCGGCTCCAGCGTGGCGCAGCTGGTGCCGCAGCGGGACGATAACCCGCTGATGCACCTGTTCAAGAGCCAGCCGCGCACGCTGTTCGACCTGCTCGAGGTGCGCGCACTGCTGGAGGGCGAGTCGGCGTTTCTGGCCGCCAGTCGCGGCACGCCTGCCGATCGGGTGCTGATCACCCGCCGCTACCAGGAGATGGCCAGCTACGTGGTGGAGGCCGAGAACATCGATGTCGAGCGACTGGCGCGCCTCGATCACGCCTTTCACCTGGCGATCTGTCAGGCCTCGCACAACCCGGTGCTGGTGCACACTCTGCAGAGCCTCACCGACCTGCTGTTGAGCTCGGTATTTGCCTCGGTGAAGAACCTCTACCACCGCGCAGAGCCGCGCGAGATGATCAACCGCCAACACGCCAGGCTTCACGAGGCGGTGGTGCAGGGCAAGCCGACGCTGGCCAAGCGGGTGGCGCTGGAGCATCTCAACAGCATTGGCGAGCGGCTGCGCGAGATCGAGGTCGAGACCCAGCGGCTGGAGCGCTCGGCGATGCGTCTGGAGGGGTGGGAGTAAGCGTCAGCCGTTGGCGGCCCCGATCAGCTCGTCATCTTCGATGACTCCTGCCAGGGTTACCACTTCCAGCTTGTGGCATAGGTGGTCGCGCAGGATCTGGCCAAGGCGTTTTCCGTCCCTGGCTTTAAGCGCCACGATCATCATCTCATGGTCGTTGACCGCCTGGCGCCAGAAAGCCTCGGTCATCTTCTTGGAGTAGCGGACCCGCTTCACCCGGTGGCTGAGGTTGTTGTACATCTCCTCCAGCACCTCATTGTTGGCCGCGGCCAGGATGCTCTCGTGAATCTGGCGGTTGACCGCGAAATAGGGCTGCATCTCGCGCTTGCGGTAGTGTTCCAACATCTGCTCATGCAGCTGGCAGATGGCGGCGATGCCGTCATCGTTGATTTGCTGGCAGGCCAGTTCGCCGGATAACCCCTCCAGTGCCCCCATCAGGTCATAGGTGTCCTTGACCATCTTGACGGTCAATTGCATGACCCGCGCGCCGCGGTTAGGCAATAGCTCGACCAGCCCTTCCGACGCCAGCACCTTGAGCGCCTCGCGCAGTGGCGTGCGCGACACCCCGAACGTCTCGCACAGCTGCTTTTCCGAAATGCGCTCACCGGGCGTCAGCTGGCCATGCTCGATCAGCTTGCGTGTACGGTCGGCGACTTCCCGGTAGAGGTTGCGATGTTGAATCTTGCTCATGATCAAGTTCCTTGTTCACGCCCGGCCATGTGTCTGGATGTCCCTGTCAGGATGCCGCTATGCGTATGCCCAACGTATATGTTGGCGAGATTGACGGCATAGTGCAAAAGGTATTATGAATTCATTATTACGGCAAATGGGCGATTCGCTCTGACCCGTACCGGGATGGTGCCAGCACATGCGACCAATGGATGCTTGACACCATTCGAACGCCACGTCTAGCTTGATCATCAGGCTTTGAATAAAGAATTCATTTTATCGGAGCCTGATAGGAATCATCGACAAGCAGGCTGCTGAGCAAGACGCGCAACGACCACAACAACTGCGCAGCGCCTCTGCCCAAGTATCGTGCCAAGACTAAAACAAAGAGGTAACACGCCATGCTATTCCCCCGTGTCGCTCTCGCCACGCTCGCTATCGCGGTGGCATCCGCCTCGCTGCAAGCCCAGGCTCGTGAAATCACCTTTGGACACGTCGGCGGTCCGGACTCGCTTTTCAGCGACTCTGCCGACTACTTTGCTGAGCTCGTGAACGAGCGGCTCCCGGAACCTTACGAGGTCGTGGTATTTGGCTCCAGCCAGTTGGGCACCGACTCCGAACTGCTGCAGCGCATGCGACTAGGCACCGTCGACTTGGCGCTGCCCTCCACCATCATGTCCTCGGTGGCGGACGAGTTCGGCCTCTTCGAATTGCCGTACCTGATCCAGGATCGCGAGCACATGAAGCGGGTCGAAGAAGAGGTCTTCTGGCCGCAGCTGGCGCCGCTGGCCGAGGATAATGGCTATCGCATCCTAGCCGTCTGGGAGAACGGTTTCCGCCATATCACCAACAACCGCCGCGCCATCAACACGCCGGAAGATCTGCGTGGCGTCAAGCTGCGGGTGCCCCAGGGCGTGTGGCGGGTGAGGATGTTTGAAGAGTACGGTGCCGAACCCTCGCCGATGTCGCTCTCCGAGGTATTCATGGCACTGCAAACCGGCGTCATGGATGGCCAGGAGAACCCGCTGGCACAGATTGCCGGGCAGCGCTTCCAAGAAGTACAGGATTATCTCTCTCTCACCGGCCACGTCTATACCCCGGCCTACCTGACCGCCGGGCGCCGTTTTAATAATCTGCCCGAGGAGATTCAGGAGATCATTATCGAGGCGGCCCAGGAAACCCAGGCGTTCGTCTACGAGCACGCCGCCCAGTTGGATCAGGATCTGATTGGCGTCATCGAGGCTGCGGGAACCGAGGTGAACGAGGTCGATACCTCGGTGTTCATCGAGGCTTCGACGCCGATCTATGAAGCCTTCGCCAATGAAGTGCCCGGCTCCCAGGAGCTGATCGACCAAGTGCTGGCGCTCGGTAACGAATAGTCCATCGCTCGCGTTAGACCTCTCTCCCGCGTCCCCTAGACGGCGCGGGGGATCCAGTTCCCTACCTCAATGAGTCGAGAATCATGGGCACTCTGAACCAAATCTCTCGCATCATGGAGCGTTTGCTCGAGATCATCACGGTAGTGCTGATGGTGTCGCTGACGCTGGTGGTGCTGTATGCGGTGGTGACCCGCTACGCCTGGCGAACGCCCTCCTGGTATGACGAAGTCGCCGCCATCATGCTGGTCTGGTTGACCTACTACGCCGGGGCCCTGGCGGCGCTCAAGCGAGGACATATCGGTGTCGACGGGGTGGTCGCCGCCATGCCGGTGCATATCCGTATGCCGGTGACCTATGTCTCCGAAGCGCTGTTTATCGGCTTCTTCCTGGTGCTCGGCTGGGCTGGGCTAGTGGTCCTGGACGTGATGCAGGGCATGGCCTTGATCACTCTGCGCTGGGTACCCATGTCCTTTACCCAGTCGGTCATTCCCATCGGCGCTGGGCTATTTATCATCGCCCAACTACTCAGCATGCCGAGTCATCTGGCCAAGGTACGCGCCGGCCTGACTCAGGAAGAGGAGGAGATCCGCCACGCCATTGCCGAGGCCGAGCGTGACAATGCGCGGGCCGGCTTCACTGCGGAATCACTGACTAAGAGGGATCAGCCATGACACTGCCGTTTATGATAATTGGCTTGATCGGACTGATCCTGATGGGGCTGCCCATCGCCGTGGCGCTGGCGATCGTGGCGACGGTAGCCATCGTATCGTTTCAGGGCCTCGATATGCTGCCCAACATCGGGTTGACCATGTTCGAGGGAGCGAGCAGCTTCCCCTTGCTGGCGATTCCGATGTTCGTGCTGGCCGGTGCCATCATGAACACCGGCGGGATCTCCAAGCGCCTGATCGCCTTTGCCTCGGCGCTGTTCGGCTTTGTCCGCGGCGGGCTGGCGATGATCAATGTCGGCGTCTCGCTGTTCTTCGCCGAGATTTCAGGCTCGGCGGTGGCCGACGTGGCCGCCACCGGCTCGGTGCTGATCCCGGCCATGAAGAAGCGCGGGTACCCGGCGCCCTTCGCCGCGGCGGTCACCTCCTCCTCGGCGTCCCTGGCGATCATCATTCCGCCCTCCATCCCGATGATCCTGTATGGCGTCATGTCCGGTGCCTCCATCGTCCAGCTGTTCGTGGCCGGTATCGTGCCCGGGCTGCTCGGCGCGGGCGGTCTGGCGGCGCTGTGCTACTACTATGCGCGCAAGTACAACTGGCCGGTGGAGGAGGTGTTCCAGTGGAAGCGGGTCAAGCAGACCGCCAAGG
Source organism: Halomonas sp. 1513 (assembly GCA_001971685.1). NCBI lineage: Bacteria > Pseudomonadati > Pseudomonadota > Gammaproteobacteria > Oceanospirillales > Halomonadaceae > Halomonas > Halomonas sp. 1513. The sequence continues at coordinate 3,274,637 of CP019326.1, read as the reverse complement.
AGGCCAGCTGGGCGCTGACCCTGCCGATCATCATCCTCGGCTCGATCTTTGGTGGTTTCGTTACTGCGACCGAAGGTGCCGGCCTGGCAGTAGCGGCCGCTATCTTCATCAGCGCGGTGATCTATCGTGAGCTGGACATGCGTACGCTCTACAAGGCGATCATCGACGGCGGCCAGCAGACCGCGGTGGTGATGCTCTTGGTGGCGGCGTCGGCCTTGATCGGGGTGTTCCTGACCGAGATGCGCATGCCCCAGCAGTTGGCCCAGGCGGTGCTCAGCCTGACCGACAACAAGTACGCGATCCTGATGATGCTGAATGTGTTCTTCCTGCTGATCGGGCTCTTCCTGCACTCGGCCGCGGCGATCATTCTGGTGGTGCCTATCGTGATGCCGCTGGTCGGTGCGGCCGGGATCGATCCGGTGCACTTCGGCCTGGTGGTCTGCCTCAACCTGGCGATTGGCCAGCAGACCCCGCCGGTGGCGAGCGTGCTGATTACCGCCTGCTCGATCGCCAAGTCGGATGTGTGGTCGGTGACGCGCTCCAACCTGGGCTTTATCAGCGTCTTGCTGGTGGTGCTCCTGATGGTCACCTATATCCCGGCGATTCCCATGGCGCTGGTCGAGTTCTTCTACCGCTAAGCCAGTATCGCTAAGCCAAGGTCCCCTCCCGGCTGGGTCGCGCCGGGAGGGGCATGGAGAGGCCTATGAACGAAGAGAGTCTGCTGTTTGAGGTGCGCGACGGCGTGGCCTGGCTGGGTTTCAATCGCCCACAGAGCCGCAACGCCATGACCTGGGAAATGTATGACGCCCTGGAGTCGCGCTGCGATCAACTGGCAACGGATGCGCAGATACACGCCGTGGTGCTGCATGGTGTTGGTGGAGAGGCCTTTGTGGCCGGCACCGATATCACCCAGTTCAGCGACTTCTCGAAGCCCGAGGATGCGATCGGCTACGAGCGTCGCATCGATCGGGTGGTTGGCAAGCTGGAGACCCTGAACAAGCCTACTATCGCGCTGATCGAGGGCGCCTGCGTCGGCGGCGGTGCAGCGCTGGCCATGGTCTGCGACTTTCGCTACTGCACGCCTAGCCTCAAGTTCGGGGTGCCGATCGCCAAGACCCTGGGCAACTGCCTGTCGATCACCAACGTCTCACGGCTGATCGACATGGTCGGCATCGCGCGGACCAAGGAGGCGCTGATGCTGGGCAAGCTGTTCAGCGCCGACGAGGCAAGCCAGGCTGGCCTCGTCAATGCCGTCATCGAGCCCGGCGCGATCCATGCCGAGGTGGCCGAGGTGGCCGCGCAGTTCTCCCGACGCGCGCCGCTTACCGTGCAGGCCAGCAAGGTACTGGTGGGGCGCGTTCAGGAGCAGCGGCGGGCTGCCCGTGACGCCGGCGATGACTGGGTTATCACCTGCTATATGAGCGATGACTTCAAGGCGGCGGTGAACAAGTTCGTCAACAAGACGCCGTTCGTGTGGACGGGCCACTAATGACAAGCGAGGTGGAGCCGATGCTTCCCTTACACAATTTGAAAGTACTGGACATCTCCCAGATCATGGCCGGCCCCTACTGCACCATGGTGCTGGCCGACATGGGCGCCGAGGTGATCAAGGTCGAAAAGACCAACGGCGGCGATGACAGTCGCCAGATGGGGCCCTACGTCAACGACGAATCGACCTGCTTTTCGCAGATAAACCGCAACAAGAAGAGCATCTCCTTGAACCTCAAGGATGAGCGCGCCCGGCAGATATTCTATCGCCTGGCCGAAGACGCCGATGTGATCGTCGAGAACTACCGCACCGGGGTCACCAAGTCGCTCAAGATCGACTACGACACCATCAAGGCCATCAACCCCGGCATCGTCTACTGTTCGATTTCCGGCTACGGCCAGACCGGCCCCTACAGTCACCGCGGCGGCTTCGACCTGGTGGCGCAGGGCATGAGCGGCCTGATGTCGATGACCGGTGAACCCGGACGTCGACCACTCAAGACCGGCATCGCCGTGTATGACATCGGCGCCGGGATCACTGCGGTCTACTCGATCCTTGCCGCACATATCCATAAGATGACCACCGGCGAGGGCCAGCATATCGATATTGCCATCACCGAGTGCGGTCTGCCGTGGTTTGCATGGGAGGCGGCGGCCTATTTCGCCGAGGGCAGGGTGCCCCAGCCGACCGGTTGGCGGCATCGGGTGTCGGCGCCCTATCAGGCGATCAAGGCGCGCGACGGCTATCTGATGTTGGGCTGTGCCAACCAGCGTACCTGGGAGCGTCTGTGTGGCGACGTGCTGGAGCGCGACGACCTCATGGCCGACCCCCGTTTTCTCACCAACCAGGACCGCGGTCAGCACGTCGAGGACCTCGAGGCGCTGCTCGAGGAGATCATGGCTGAGCAGGACACCGACTACTGGCTGGCGCTGTGCGACAAGGCCGGGGTGCCGGCGGGCCCGATCAACGACTTCGGCCAGGCGATGCAGGACGAGCACTATCTGGCCCGCGGGATGGTCGAGGAGATGGATCACCCGGTGATCGGCAAGATGAAGACCATCGGCTTTCCCAGCAAGTTCTCGCGCACACCGTCGCAGATCCGTTCACCGGCACCGCTGTTTGGCCAGCATACCGACGAGGTGCTGACCACGACGCTCGGGTTGTCCCCGCAAGAGGTCGCCACCCTGCGCGCCGAGGGATGCGTCAAGTAAGACTTTTTTGATGACTTAAATTGCATTCATTATCAAAAGTACAACTGTCCGTGGAGACACCATCATGCTCAAGCTCGACTTCCATCCCTCCGGCCGCCATTTCCTGCAAATTCCCGGGCCGTCGCCGGTACCGGACCGCATTCTGCGTGCCATGAGCCTGCCCACCATCGACCATCGCGGCCCTGAGTTCGGTGCCTTGGGACTCGAGCTGCTGGCCAAGATCCAGAAGGTGTTCAAGACCAAGCATCCGGTGATCATCTATCCCGCCTCAGGCACCGGCGCCTGGGAAGCGGCGCTAGCCAATACCATGTCGCCGGGGGATCGTGTGCTGATGTTCGAGACCGGCCACTTTGCCACCCTGTGGCAGAAGATGGCGCGTCGGCTCAACCTCGAGCCCGAGTTCATCGGCCTGCCCGGCTATGAGGGCTGGCGACACGGTGTCCAAGCCGACATGATCGAGGCGCGGCTCAAGGAGGATAGCGGTCACGAGATCAAGGCAGTGTGCGTGGTGCACAACGAGACCTCCACCGGCGTCACCAGCAATATCGCCGCGGTACGCCGTGCCATTGACGCTGCCGGACACCCGGCGCTGCTGATCGTGGATACCATCTCGGGGCTGGCCAGCGCCGACTTCCGCCACGACGAGTGGGGTGTCGACGTCACCGTCTCCGGCTCACAGAAAGGCCTGATGCTGCCGCCGGGGATCAGCTTCAATGCGCTCTCCCCCAAGGCCATCGAAGTCAGCAAGACGGCACAGCTGCCCAAGAGCTTCTGGGCCTGGGACGAGATCCTCGAGGCCAACCAGAACGGTTACTGGCCGTATACGCCGAGCACCAACCTGCTGTATGGCCTCAACGAAGCACTGGACATGCTGCTCGATGAGGGACTCGACAACGTGCTGGCCCGGCATCAGCGCTGGGCGGCGGGCGTGCGCACCGCCGTCGAGGCCTGGGGGCTGGAGGTCCAGTGCCTGGAGCCCGAGGTCTATTCGCCGGTACTGACCGGGGTAGTGGTGCCGGAAGAGATCGACGCCGACGAGGTGCGCAAGATCATCTATGAGCGCTTCGATCTCTCGCTGGGCACGGGGCTTGGCAAGGCCAAGGGCAAGATGTTCCGCATCGGTCATCTGGGTGACTGCAATGACCTGACGCTGATTGCCACGCTTGGGGGCTGCGAGGCCGGCATGAAACTGGCAGGCATCTCGCTCAAGGGTAGCGGAGTGGCTGCAGCGCTCGACTACTTCGCCGCCAATCCGCTGACTTCCGCCGCTTGATCCGGTTGAACGACTGAGGAGGGCGGCATGACGTCCCTGACCGACAAGACTCAATCCCGCGATGCCAAGGTCAAGCCGGTGACCGAACTGGCGGCACGCCTGGCCCGTGAGCTGCAAGGCGAGGTGCTGTTCGATCAGGCCTCGCGGGGGCGCTACTCGACCGATGCGTCGATCTACCAGGTGACGCCGGTGGGGGTGGTGATCCCTCGCCACCAGGAGGACCTGGGGCTGGCGCTGGATATTGCCCGCGACGCCAGGGTGCCGGTGCTGGCCCGCGGTGCGGGCACCAGCCAGTGCGGCCAGACGGTGGGCGAGGCGCTGGTGATCGACACCACGCGCTATCTCAACGGCGTGGTCGAATTCGATGCCGAGGCACGCACGGTAGTGGTCGAGCCCGGTATCGTGCTCGACCACCTGAACGCCTGGCTCAAGCCTCACGGGTTGTGGTATCCGGTGGACGTCTCGACCAGTGCCCAGTGCACCATCGGCGGCATGACCGGCAACAACTCCTGCGGTTCGCGCTCGATCCGCTACGGCAACATGGTGCACAACGTACTCGGCGTAGAGGCGCGACTGGCGGATGGCAGCGAGGTGAACTTCGGCCATGTCGACCGGCTGGCCCAGGGCTCGGCGGAGCAACGCCTCGCCGAGCAGGTCAGGGCGATTGCCGAAGGCGTCGGGGCGGAGATTCGCGAGCACTTCCCCAAGGTGCTGCGCCGGGTCGGTGGCTATAATCTCGATCTGTTCGACTGCCAGAATCCCAAGCCCTACGACCCTGACGGTCGCGTCAACCTGGCGCATCTGCTGGTCGGTTCGGAAGGCACCCTGGGGGTCAGCCGGCGGATTACCCTGCGCCTCTCGCCGCTGCCTCAGCACAAGGTGCTGGGGGTGGTGAATTTCCCCACCTTCTATCAGGCGATGGATTTCACCCAGCATATCGTCAAGCTCGACCCCACCGCGGTGGAGCTGGTCGATCGCACCATGATCGATCTATCGCTGGAGAATCCGGCGTTTCGGCCGGTGATCGAGAAGGCCCTGATTGGCAAACCCGAAGCCATCCTGCTGGTCGAGTTCGCCGGCCACGATCAATCCGCACAGCGCGAGGCGCTGGCCAAGCTCAGCCAGCTGATGGGCGATCTGGGACTGCCCGGCAGCGTGGTCGAGATGCCCGAGGCCGGCGAGCAGAAGGCGCTGTGGAACGTGCGCAAGGCGGGGCTCAACATCATGATGAGCATGAAAGGCGACGGCAAGCCAGTCTCCTTCATCGAGGACTGCGCGGTGCCGCTGGAGCACCTCGCCGAGTACACCGACAAGCTCACTCAGGTGTTTCACCGCTACGGCACCGAGGGCACCTGGTACGCCCACGCCAGCGTTGGCACCCTGCACGTGCGGCCGATCCTCGATATGCGCCGCGACGGCGCCGAGAAGATGCGCGAGATCGCCGAGCAGGCCTCGGCGCTGGTGCGCGAGTACAAGGGGGCTTACTCCGGCGAGCACGGCGATGGCCTGTGCCGCGGCGAGTGGGTGGCCTGGCAGTTCGGCCCCGCCGTCAACGATGCATTTCGCGAGATCAAGCGGCTGTTCGATCCTGATAACCTGTTAAATCCAGGCAAGATCGTCGATACGCCGAAGATGGACGACGCCCGCTACTTCCGCTTTGCCAAGGACTATCAGGCGATACCGCTGACGCCGGTATTCGACTGGTCGGCCTGGAACGTCAAGCGCGACCCGCTGAGTGGCGAGCAGACGCCACCCGGCTCGGGGGGCGATGCCACCCATGGCCTGGCGATGGCGGTGGAGATGTGCAACAACAACGGCCACTGCCGCAAGTTCGACGCCGGCACCATGTGTCCCAGCTACCGTATCACCAAGGATGAGCAGCACCTGACGCGCGGGCGTGCCAACACACTGCGGCTGGTACTGTCCGGCCAGCTCGGCGACCACGGCCTGGCCGGTGACGACGTCAAGGAAGCGCTCGACCTGTGCGTCTCGTGCAAGGGCTGCAAGCGCGATTGCCCGACCGGCGTCGACATGGCCAAGTTCAAGATCGAAGCACGTACCGCGCGGGCGCGGGCCAAAGGGCTGAGCTTGCGTGACCGGATGGTCGGCGAGTTGCCGCGCTATGCCCCCTGGGCTAGCCGCTTCGCCGGTCTGGTCAACGGCGTCGAGCGGGTGCCGTTCTTGGCCCAGCGCATCAAGCAGGCGCTCAAGCTGGCGCCCCAGCGCGCATTGCCGGTCTTCGACGGCAATTTCCTGTCCGCGGCCGAGGCGCCCAGCGGTATCGCCGCGGGAGCGCGGGAGGTGCTGCTGTTCGTCGATACCTTCAACAACTATATGGAGGGCGACAATGCCAGGGCCGCCAAGCGGGTGCTGGAGGCGGCCGGCTATCGGGTGCATCTCAACGTAACGCCGGGCCAGCGGCCGCTGTGTTGCGGGCGCACCTACCTGTCGTCGGGGCAATTCGACAAGGCCAAGGCGGAGGCGCGGCGCACCCTCGATCAGCTGCTGCCGTTCGTCAAGCGCGGGGTGGCGATCGTCGGCCTCGAACCGTCGTGCCTACTCACCATGCGCGACGAGTTTCTGCAGTACGGGTTCGGCGATGAGGCCCAAGCGCTATCCGAGGCGGCCTATCTGTTCGAGGAGTTCCTGGTCGAGGCAAAGGCGGCCGATCAACTGCCGCTGGCGCTCAAGGCGCTGCCTCATAAGCGAGCCATGCTCCACGGCCACTGCCACCAGAAGGCCTTCGATGCACTGCGGCCGGTGGAGCAGGTGTTGGCGTGGATTCCCGATCTCGAAGTCGAGACCATCGAGTCGTCCTGCTGTGGCATGGCGGGCAGCTTCGGCTATGAGGCGGAGCACTACGACGCCTCGCTGCAGATGGCCGAGCTGTCGCTGCTACCGGCGATCCGCGAGGCGCACGCCGATGCGGTGCTGGTCGCCGATGGCACCAGCTGCCGTCATCAGATCAAGGATGGCAGCGGTCGCGAGGCGATCCACGTGGCACGCCTGCTGGAACAGGCGCTAGTGGACGTTGGCTGAGCGCTTCCCTAGTGTGTCTGCCAGGCGGGACCGTCCGGATAGACGTGTTCCGCCAGTGACGCGGGCTTGAGGGTAATGCTGTAGCCCGGTGCGGTGGGCACCTGGTAGTGGCCGTTACGGATCACTACCGGGTGCTCGAAGTGCTCGTGGAGGTGGTCGACGTATTCGAGGATGCGACCCTCCAGCGAGCCTGATACGGCGATATAGTCGAAGATCGAGACGTGCTGCACGTACTCGCAGAGCCCCACGCCGCCGGCGTGGGGGCACACCGGTACGCCAAACTTGGCGGCCATCAGCAGCACCACGATGACCTCGTTGAGCCCGCCTAGCCGCGCGGCATCGAGCTGGCAGTAGTCGATGGCTTCGGCCTGGAGCAGCTGTTTGAACATCACCCGGTTGTGGCAGTGCTCGCCGGTGGCCACGCCGATCGAGCCCAGCCGCTGGCGAATCTCGGCGTGACCGAGGATATCGTCGGGGCTGGTCGGCTCCTCGATCCACAGCGGATCGAATTCGGCCAGCTGGCGCATGTTGGTGATGGCCTCGTCGACGTCCCACATCTGGTTGGCGTCCATCATTAGCGCACGTTCCCAGCCGATCTCCTCGCGCAGTATCTGGGCGCGACGTCGGTCCTCCTCGAGGTTGCCACCGACTTTCTGCTTGAAGTGCGTCCAGCCTTCGGCCAGCGCCTCACGGGCCAGGCGCCGTACCTTGTCATCGTCGTAGCCGAGCCAGCCCGCCGAGGTGGTGTAGCCGGGGTAGCCGCGCGCGTGCATCTCCTCTTCACGCTGCTGGCGTCCGGCTGCCTGACGGCGGAGCAGGCCCAGCGCCTCCTCGGGGGTGATGGCATCGCTGACGAAGCGGAAATCGAGGCTCTTGACCAGCTGTTCCGGGGTCATGTCCACCAGCAGTTTCCACACCGGCTTGCCTTCCGACTTGGCCCACAGGTCCCAGAGTGCATTGACGATGGCAGCGGTGGCGAGATGGATCACGCCCTTCTCGGGGCCGGTCCAGCGCAGTTGGCTGTCACCGCTGGTGAGCCGGCGCCAGAACGTACCCATATCAGCGGTGATCGTCTCCAGTGTCTCGCCCTCGACCAGATAGGCCAGCGACTCTACGGCCTTGACGCACAGCTCGTTACCGCGGCCGATGGTGAAGGTGAGGCCGTGCCCCTCCAGGTCGCTATCGGTATGCAGGATGACGTAGGTAGCCGAGTAGTCGGGGGCGGCGTTCATGGCATCGGAGCCATCCAGCGAGCGAGAAGTGGGGAAGCGAACGTCCTGAACCGTGAGGTGGGTGATCGAGGTCATGGCTGTCTCCTGAGGTGTCATACTGTAATACTAGCTCGGTGGTTGCGTAGCCCGCAAATGACTGCGCCCCACCAATGAGGTGGGGCGCAGGTCATACAGATACCTCGAGGAGGCGTGGTTAATTACCCATCAGCGGATCCGTTACCCCGATCACGTAGAAGGCAATCAAGGCGATGATGCCGGTGAACGTCAGGTAGTAGATCGTCGGCAGAATGGTCTTGCGGATGGTCGTACCCTCGCGGCCCAGCAGGCCAACGGTGGCGGAGGCCGCGACCACGTTGTGGATGGCGATCATGTTACCTGCCGCGGCACCCACCGCCTGCAGGGCGACCATCATGGCCGTGGAGACACCCAGCTGCTCGGCGACGTTGAACTGGAACTCGGCGAGCATCAGGTTGGCAGCCGTGTTGGAGCCAGCGATGAAGGCGCCAAGGCCACCCACGGCCGGTGCGAACAGCGGATAGACACCGCCCACGCTGTCGGCCACGAACTGGGCCATGGCCACCGGCATCGAGACCAGGTCGGAGCCGTTGACACCGGAGTTGATCAGGATCCGCACCATGGGGATGGTGAAGATCAGCACGAAGCCGGCGCCAATGATGGTCTTGCTCGATTCGCCAAAGGCTTTCTGCAGGTCGGCGAACTTCATGCGATGGATCAGCGCGGTGAGCAGTACCACGAACACCAGGATGCCGCCGGGCAGGTAGAGCGGTGCTATCGCACCCGAGACACCGGCTTCACCGAGGATATTGTTCCAGCTCAGGACGACCGAGTTGAGCGCGTTGGTGACCGGCTCGACGGTGCGTGAGATCACCAGCAGCACGGCCAGCAGCACGTAGGGCACCCAGCCCATGAAGGTCGACAGCGGCTGCTTGCCGGCGATGTCGTCCATCTTGATCTCGAGCTTGCCGATCCACTCGTCGAGCCACTGCTCGCGGGGCGGGAAGTCCCAGGTGTCCTTGGGGATCAGGAAGCCGCGACGCGCCGCCGGAACGACGATGGCGAGACCCACCATGGCACCGATCATCGACGGGAACTCTGGCCCGAGCAGTACGCCTGCCAGCATGTAGGGCACCACGAAGGCTACACCGGCGAAGATCGCGAAGGGGGCGATCGACAGGCCTTCCTTCCACGAGCGGTTGGCGCCGAAGAAGCGCACCATGATCACCACCATGATCAGCGGCATCAGCACGCCGACGATACCGTGGATGATCGCCACTTCCGCAGCGATCAGCCGGAAGTACTCGGTCCAGGTGGCGCCGTCGGCGGCCAGACGTTCGGTAATGGCGCTCTGGTTCACACCGCCAGTAACGCCGACCACGATCGGCGTGCCCACGGCACCGAAGGAGACCGGGGTGGACTGGATCATCATGCCGACCACGACGGCGGCCAGTGCCGGGAAGCCGAGTGCCACCATCAGCGGCGCGGCCACGGCGGCGGGGGTGCCGAACCCGGAGGCGCCCTCGATGAAGCAGCCGAACAGCCAGGCGACGATGATCGCCTGGACGCGGCGGTCGGGGCTGATGCCGGAGAAGCCGTTACGGATGGCGGCGATGCCCCCCGAATACTTCATGGCATTGAGCAGCAGGATGGCACCGAAGATGATCCACAGGATCGAGACGGTGAGGATGAGGCCCTGCAACGAGGAGGCCACGACCCGGGTGAAGGTCATGTCCCAGGCGACCAGAGCGATCAGCGCGGAGACGACGAAGACGATCGGCATAGCCACCTTGGCGGCCATGCGAAAGCCTATCAGCAGTACACCGGCCAACAGCAATGGCGTGAACGCCAATAGCGCGAGTACAGTGTCATTCATGAGGCAAGTTTCCTCTTATTTTTCAAGCATCGCAGAAAATGCCTGCAACGGGAGCGAGACGCTTGCGTGTCCATGGGATATCAGTGATGACTGATATCCCGGCGAACCGTCGCCATGGACGGGTAGTGGGAAGATAATCGCATTGGCGACCTTGATGCCACTCGTGGGTAATTGGTATGACCACCCGGGGTGAGGGTGGGATGAGGATTTCTAACAATATGAAATTAAAGGATTAGTAGTTATTTCGTTGAGAAAAAAAAGGGCCATTTCCGGGCTCTCGACGAGGCTAGCGTTCGACTAATGGACAGTGGGTTATATCAGTGGCGGGCAGCAGGCTAAGCCAGTGATAGTCTGAGACTAATTATGTGATTGAGGGAAACGATAATGCTATTGGTGAGGAGTAAGCCCTGATGTCTCTCGTTCTATACGACCTTAGTGGCAAAGATGATGCGCTGCGATTTTCACCCTACTGCTGGCGAGTGAAGTTGGCGCTGGCACACAAAGGGCTCGACGTCGAAACGCGTCCCTGGCACTTCGTCGACAAGGACGCACTGGCCTTCTCTGGCCAGGGAGCGGTACCGGTGCTGGTGGACGGTGATGACGTCGTCTGCGACAGCTACGCGATCATGCGCTATCTAGATCGCGCCTATCCTGAATCGCCGCTGTTTGGCGACGAACACGCCGAGGCCCGCGCGCGTTTCTTCAAGTTCTACGCCGAGCGCTCGCTGGCGCCGGCGATCCTGCGCACCATCATCATGGATCTGCTCAACGCGCTGCATCCCGGCGATCGGCAATACTTTCGCGAGACCCGCGAGCAGCGCTTCCGGCGCAGCCTGGAGGACTTTCACTCGCCGAGTCGCGGCCTGAGCCAGCTCGATGCGGCCCTGGAGCCACTACGTGGCCGGCTCGATGAAGCCGACTTCATCGATGGCGAGGCCCCGGCTGCCGCCGACTACCTGGTGTTCGCCACCTTCATGTGGGCGCGGGTGGTATCGGCGGCGGATCTGGTCTCCAACGCCGATCCGGTCTACGCCTGGCTCGAACGCATGCTCGACCTGAACGGCGGCATGTGTCGCGCGGCGCCCCGCGTGGTCGACCTTCCTGACGGCTACCGCTGATCTGCGCCTAGGCTAGTAAAGGCTCAGCTCGGCCACCGCCGCGGGCAGCTCGCGGGCGTTATGGATGGCGATGGCGCCGGCGGGAGTGGTCTCGGCGTCGGGGAAGCGGTTGAGGTGAATCACCTGCATGCCGGCCTCGAGGCCGGCAGCCACGCCTACCGCTGCGTCGTCGATCACCACGCAGCACGCCGGCGGGTAGCCCATGCTGGCGGCGGCCTGCAGAAAAAGGCCCGGGTCCGGTTTCCACACCTCGAGGGTGTAGGCGCTGAACAGCCGCTCCTCGAAATGATGGCTGAAACCCACGCTCTCCATCGCGCAGCGAATCTTGGCCTCGGGGCCGTTGGAGACCACCGCCTTGGGGTGGGCGTCGAGTGCCGCCAGGGCGTCGGCCATGCCGGCGATGGGCATCAGCTCGGCGCGCATGCGCCGCTCCATCAGGGCGCGCATCTCCTGCTCCAGACGCCCGCGGCGCGCGGCGTCGAGAGCGCCGTGGCGCTGTTCGAGGGCGAGCACGATGGTCAGGAAGCGGACGCCGCGAAACGCCTGCATATACTGGCGTGGCGTGAAGGGCAGCCCGAAGCGCGGCAGCACCTCGGCCATGACCTCGGCGAGCAGGATCTCGCTGTCGACCAGGGTGCCGTCGGAGTCGAACAGCAGGCATAGCGGGGTAGTCATGCATCTATCTCCGGATGCGTGGCGATAAGGGCCTCGAGTCGTTGGCGGTCGGGCAATCCTTCCATGTCGCCGATGACCTTGACCGCCTCGGCGCCCAGCAGGTTGCCGCGCAGCACGGCCTGGCGCGGATCGAGCCCGTCGAGCAGGGCGCTGATCACGCCGACGGCAAAGGCGTCGCCGGCGCCCACGGTATCGACCACCTCGGCCACCGCGAAGCCGGGCACGCTGAGGCTCTGTTCGCGGCCGCCGAGCTTGCCGCGATAGTAGCCGCCCTGGGGGCCCAGTTTTATGACAACCGCCTTGGCACCGCGCTCGAGGTAGAAGTCGGCGATGCCCTCGGGAGATTCCTGTCCGGTCAGCCGCCGCCCCTCGGCGAGGCCGGGCAGCACCCAGTCGGCCTGGGCGGCGAGGTGATTGAGGGTGTCACGCATCTCCTCTTCGCTTTGCCACAGGCTGGGGCGCAGGTTGGGATCGAAGGAGATGCTCGCACCGGCCGCGCGGGCCTGGGCCAGCAGGTGGTGGGAGAGCTCCCGGGCGCTGGACGAGAGGGCGGGAGGAATGCCGGTGGCGTGGAGGTGCCTGAGGGCGCTGAGGTCGAGGTCATTGGCGTCGTCGCAAGACAGCCGACTTGCCGCACTGCCGCGGCGGAAGTAGCTGACCCGTGGATCCTGGCCATCCTCCGCGCGCTCCTTGAACAGCAGGCCGGTGGGGTTGGCGGCGTCGCTGACCAGATGGCGGCAATCCAGCCCTTCCTGCTCCAGGGTGCGGCGGATGAACTCGCCGAAGCCGTCGTTACCGACGCGGCTCAGCCAGGCGACACCGAAGCCGAGCCTGGCCAGGCCAATGGCGACATTGGTATCGGCGCCGGCGATCCTGCGCCGGAAGCGCTCGACCTCGGCCAGCGGCCCCGGCGTCTCGGCGACGAACATGGTCATGGCCTCACCGAAGGTGAGGATTTCGGGTGCAGGTACCGGGGGCATGCTGGGCATCCTGATCGTCTGATGACTGGCCGCGTATCGGCACCAAGAGTCAAGCCGATATGCTGCATCATCTTAGGTGTCATAACTGAGAAGGGACAAGCAGGCACTGCACGCGGCGCCACACACCACCAAGGCGCTATGGCAGAGGCCGGCATTGATAGGGTATCAATGGGAGGTCATAGGCCGAGTCCCAAGAGGAGAGATGAAATGGCGATCTATCGCTACGATGGCATGACCCCCGAGGTGCACGCCGACAGCTACGTGGCCGAAACCGCGGATGTGATGGGCCGCGTGGCGCTGCACAAGGGCAGCAGCGTGTGGTACCAGGCGGTGCTGCGCGGCGACAACGAGCTTATCGAGATAGGCGAGGGCAGCAACGTGCAGGAGGGGGCGGTGCTGCACACCGACCCGGGCTATCCGCTGACGGTGGGCAAGCGGGTCACCGTGGGCCACCAGGCGATGCTGCACGGCTGCAGCGTGGGCGACGGCGCGCTGATCGGCATTCAGGCGGTGGTGCTCAACGGTGCCAAGATCGGCAAGAACTGCCTGGTCGGCGCCGGGGCGGTGGTCACCGAGGGCAAGGAGTTTCCCGACAACTCACTGATCCTCGGTGCGCCGGCCAGGGTGGTGAAGACCCTGAGCGACGAGGCTATCGCCGCCATGCAGAAGGGCGCCGACAAATACGTCGAGCGTGGCCGGGTGCACCGCGAGACCCTCGAGCGGATCGACTGAGAAAATCTCCGCCATCGATGTTGCATTGCACAAAATGCTCTGCTATGTTGCACTGCAACGAAGGACGAAAAGCCTTCGCTCCCGAAACCTACGGAGGTGTCCAATGAGCAACGCAACTATCGATCAAGCCACTCAGCAGTTCGAATCCATGTTCTTCGGCCCGGCCCGTGCCTATGCGGCACTGAGCCTCGACTATGCCGAAAAGCTGCTGAACACCCAGTACGAAGCGGTCAAGGCCTATAGCGACGTCAGCATGAGCCAGGCACGCGCCATGCTCGACATCAAGGACGCAGAAGGTCTGCGTACTTACGTCGAAGGCCAGCAGAAAGTGGCCAAAGAGCTGTCCGAGCGCGTCAAGGGCGATGCAGAGAAAGTCGTCGCGCTGAACCAGGATTTCGTTCAGCAAGGCCAGAAGCTGGCTGAAGAGAACATCCAGACCGCGTCCAAGGCTGCCAGCAAGGCCGCCAAGTAACGCTCGACTCGCGCCATACGGCGTCGTGTTGAATCAGCCGCCACCCGCAAGGGTGGCGGCTTTTTTATTGCTGGGTCTGCGCAAGGAGTACTATGGAGGAGTTTTTGTATACAGTTAATGTCTACCAATCACTGCCTGTTATGAGGTAAGGTATTTGGTGCGGATTGTATACATAAAAACAGTAGAGTCCTGAGATGAGCACACCACAACACAGTCAATCGGTTTTCGATTTTCATGGCAGGCCACCGCTGGCCAAGGCGCTGCCGCTCTCCCTGCAGCATATCCTGGCGATGATCATGGGCACGGTGACGGTGCCGATCATCGTGGTTGGCGCCGTTGGTGGCAGCCACGCCGAGCAGATGACGTTGATCCAGATCTCGCTGGTGGCCTCGGCGCTGTCGACGCTGATCCAGCTCTACGGCATCGGCAAGCTGGGGGCACGTCTGCCCACCATCTTCGGCGTCGGCTTCGCCTATGTGCCGACGCTGGTCGCCGTGGGTGCCCAGTATGGTATCGGCGGTATTCTCGGCGCGCAGATCATTGGCGGTGTCACGATGATCGTGGTCGGGCTGTTCATTACCCGCATTCGCCATCTGTTCCCGCCGGTGGTGGCCGGCACGGTGGTACTGGTGATCGGCCTGTCGCTCTACGATATCGCGGTCAACTACATGGCCGGTGGCGTCGGGCAGAACGATTACGGCGACCCGCTCAACTGGCTGATTGCCCTGGTAACACTGCTGGTGGTGCTGGTGGTCTCCCAGTTCGGCCGCGGTTTCCTCAAGCTGGCGGCGATCATCTGCGGCATCGGCGTGGGCTACCTGCTGGCACTGGCGCTGGGGCGCGTCGACTTCAGCCCGGTGGGCGAGGCAACCTGGTTCAGTGCCCCCCGGCTGATGCCCTTCGAACTGGAGTTTCACGCCGCCGCGATCCTCTCGGTAGTGATCATCTGCGTGGTCAACTCGGTGCAGACCATCGGCGACCTGTCGGCGACCTCGGTGGGCGGCATGAACCGCGAGCCGAGTACCCGCGAATTGTTCGGCGGGCTGATGGGCAACGGTGCGACCACGGCGCTGGGTTCGCTGTTCGGCGCCATGCCCACCTCCTCCTACAGCCAGAACGTGGGTATCGTCGCCATGACCAAGGTGATCAGTCGCTATGTGCTGGCACTGGCGGCGCTGTTCATGCTGCTCGCCGGGCTGGTGCCCAAGTTCGGCGCGATCATGACCACCATTCCCTTCCCGGTGCTCGGCGGCGCCACCATCACGGTGTTTGGCATGATCACCATGACCGGTATCCAGTTGATCACCAAGGATGAGCTCTCGGCGCGCAACATGACCATCGTCAGCCTGGCGCTGGCATTGAGCATGGGCATCTATGCCGTCCCCGAGTCCATCGAGTATTTCCCGTCGATGCTGCAGCTGGTCGTGGGTGGCTCGCCGATCGTGGTGGCGGCGCTGGTGGCGTTCACCCTCAATCTGCTGTTGCCCAAGCGCAGCCTGGCGGACGAGGCCGCCGAGCGCGAGGCGATGGCGGCCAAGATGAATGCCGAGCGGGATGCCCCGGCGGATCAGTCCCGCACAGAGAGCCGTGCCTGACGCCTCATTGGCGCGGTCTCGACAGTCTGTCGAGGCGCAGCCGCTCGCGTTCATCGAACAGGCGACGGCTGCCGGCGGCGACGGCCGCCATGGTGCCGAACCCAGTACCCACGGTGATCGTGAACATCACTAATATCTGATATTTAACGGCCAGCGACGGCGGGCTGCCGGCGAGGATCTGCCCGGTCATCATCCCGGGCAGGCTGACCACGCCGGCGGCGGCCATGGCGTTGATGGTCGGGATCATGCCGCTGCGCATCGCCTCGCGGCGCAGGTCGCCCACCGCCTCCTGCCAGCGCTGGCCGAGCATCAGGCGGTTCTCGACCACCGCGCGCTGACGCCATACGCTGTCGGTCAGCCGATCCAGCGACAGGGCTACCCCGGTCATGGTGTTGCCGAGCATCATGCCCAGCAGCGGAATGGCGTACTGCGGCGTGTACCACGGTTCGGGGCCGACGATGACCGTCAGGGTCAGCACGGTGACGGTGAACGACGACACGAACATCGATAGCGTCCCGATGCCAAACGCCCACCCCCCGGTCAGGCGGCGTTTCTGGCGCGCCATCACTTCGCGTCCGGCGACCAGCAGCATGGCCAGTGCCATCAGCGCGACCCAGTGCAAATAGGCCACGGAGAATAGCGCCTCCAGCACCAGCCCGATCAGCGTCAGCTGAATCGCGGTCCGGGCGGCGGCGATCAGCAGGCTGCGACCCATGCCGAGTCGACTCAGCGCGCTGCAGCCGGCCAGCGCCATCACCATCAGGGCCGCGAGCCCCAGTTGCCACCAGGCCAGATCGATCACGTCCATGCTCGAGGCTCCAGCCGCTGGCCGGCAATGTGCAGGTGACGCGTTGCGACTCGTGCGATCTGCTGCATGTCGTGGGCGACCCACAGCGCCGCCAGCGGCGTGTCGCGAATCCGCTGGCGCAGCCACGCTTCACAGCGAGTGATGTTGTCGGCGTCGAGGTTGGCGGTGGGTTCGTCGAGCAGCAGTACCTTGGGCCGATGAGCGATCGCGCGCAGCAGCCCCAGACGCTGTTTCTCGCCTGACGAGAGCCGCGCCACGTCCCAGTCGAGGGTCTCGGCAGCGAAGCCCAGCTGCTGCAGATCCGCCTTCAGCGTTGCGCAGCGTGGGTCCGGGAAGTGTTCGCCGACTCGCTCGTACCACCACTGGCTGTCTGCCGGGATCAGCATGACTCGCTGCCGCCAGTCGCTGCCGCGCCAGTCGCGACGCGCTACCTTGCCTAGCCAGGCCTCACCGCCGTGGGGCTCGAGATCGGCAATCGCCCTCAGCAGTCGCGTCTTGCCCGAACCGCTGGGGCCGGACAGGCAAACGATATCGCCTGCGGCGATCTCCAGGGAGACCGCGTGCAGGTGGCCGATCGCAATGGCGTCAAGCCTCAGGAGTGGCGACTGCGGCATGGCATGGATCTCGGTAGTGCATGTCAGCGTGCTCGGTTCACTGGCATGCCGTGGCTGGGGCTTTGCCTTGGCAGCCTGCATCGTCGACAATTCACCCATGTGACGCAACTTGACCATTTGGTCAAGCGGCATGAAGATGCTGGTTGGCAAAAGACTGAATCACGGGGAAACCACATGCAGGGACTTCGGCGCGGACTCTTGATAGTGTTGCTGGCCTGGCTCCCGGCGCTGGCCCAGGCCCAGCAGCAGGCGCCCACCGTGGCCGCCGCCTCGGACCTGCAGTTCGCCCTCGAGGCCATCGCCGAGCGCTTCACCGCCGAGACCGGGCAGGCGCTGCGCCTGAACTTCGGCTCGTCCGGCAACTTCCGCCGCCAGATCGCCCAGGGGGCTCCCTTCGAGCTCTATCTCTCCGCCGACGAAGCCTACGTCGAGGCGCTCCACGCCGAGGGGCGCACCGTCGATGCCGGCGTGCGCTATGCGGTGGGGCGTCTGGTATGGCTGCAGCCGGCCGGACGCGATGACCTGCCCGGCGAGGACGCGCCGCTGGCTGCGGTGGAGCGCGCGGTGGCCAGCCTGCAGGCGGGAGAGGGACGTGCGCGCATCGCCCTGGCCAACCCCGAGCATGCGCCCTACGGTGTGGCCGCGCAGCAGGCGTTGGAGCATGCCGGGCTATGGGCCGAGATGCAGCCGCTAAAGGTGCTCGGCGAGAATGTTTCCCAGGCGGCGCAGTTCGCGCTGGGCGGCGACGCCCGCGGCGGCCTGGTGGCCTATTCGCTGGCCCTGGCGCCGGCGCTGGCGGCACGCTCGGACCATGTGCTGATTCCCGAGGCGTGGCATGCGCCGCT
Source organism: Halomonas sp. 1513 (assembly GCA_001971685.1). NCBI lineage: Bacteria > Pseudomonadati > Pseudomonadota > Gammaproteobacteria > Oceanospirillales > Halomonadaceae > Halomonas > Halomonas sp. 1513. The sequence continues at coordinate 3,256,663 of CP019326.1, read as the reverse complement.
CAACCAGCGCATGGCGCTGATCGACGGCGCCGGCGAGACCGCCCGCGACTTCTACGCCTACCTGCAGCAGGACGCGGCGCGTGAGTTGCTCGCCGAGTACGGCTTTAGCCTGCCGTCAGGCGACGAGACGCCTTGATGGATTGGCGTGCGCTGACGGTCTCGCTGCAGTTGGCGGTCTTTACCTGCCTGCTGCTGATCCCGATTGGCCTGTGGCTGGGGCGAACCCTGGCGACCCGCCGGTTTCGCGGCAAGGCGCTGTGCGAGGCGGCGGTGGCGCTGCCGCTGGTGATGCCGCCCACCGTACTGGGTTTCTACCTGATGCTGGCGTTCGGCGTCGAGGCGCCGTTTGGCGCACTCTGGCAGCGGCTGACCGGCAGCGGCCTGAATTTCACCTTCAGCGGTATCCTGCTGGCCTCGCTGGTGGTCAACCTGCCGTTCGCCGTGCAGCCCATCCAGCGCGCCTTCGAAGGGGTGCCGAGCAATGTCCGCGAAGCGGCCTGGTGCTGCGGCCTCTCGCCGTGGCAGACCTTCGCCCGTATCGAACTGCCGCTGGTATGGCCCGGGCTGATCTCGGCGCTGGCGCTGACCTTCGCCCACACCCTCGGTGAATTCGGGGTGATCCTGATGGTGGGGGGCTCCATCGACGGCGAGACGCGGACGCTGGCGATCTCGATCTACGACCGCGTGCAGGCCTTCGACGAGGCCGGCGCGGGGATCATGTCGGCGATCCTGCTGGCGGTCTCCTTCGTGACCATCGGCGTGGTCTACGGCCTCGCCCGCCGCGGCAGGGGGCTGCATGTCTGAACCACCGCGCCTCGCGCCGGGCCTTGAGGTTCACCTGCAGCAGGCCGGGCCGATTCCATTGGCCGCCGATTTCCACTGTGCGCCCGGCGAACTGCTGGCACTGGTGGGTCCCTCCGGCGGCGGCAAGACCACCCTGCTGCGCGCCATCGCCGGCCTCTATCGGCCGGCGCGCGGAAGCATTCGCTGTGCCGGAGAGACCTGGTTCGATGCCGAGGGCGGCGTCTGCCTGAGCCCGCAGCGGCGACGTATTGGCCTGGTGTTTCAGGACTATGCGCTGTTTCCCCACCTCACCGCCCAGGCCAACGTGATGGCGGCGATGGATCATGTGCCGCGGGGCGAGCGTGCCGGGCGGGCGTCACGCTGGCTGGCCCAGGTGCGGCTCGAGGGGCTCGAGGGGCGCTACCCGGCGGCGCTGTCCGGCGGCCAGCGCCAGCGGGTGGCGGTGGCCCGGGCGCTGGCCCGCGAGCCGCGGACGCTGCTGCTCGACGAGCCGTTCTCGGCGGTGGACCAGGTCACCCGGCGCCGCCTGCAGCGCGAGCTCGCCCAGCTGCGCGAGATGATCGACATCCCCATCCTGCTGGTCACCCACGACCTCGAGGAGGCCGCGGCGCTGGCCGACCGGCTGTGCGTGCTGCAGGCCGGCGAGACGCTGCAGAGCGGGCCCGCCGAGGCGCTGTTTCGCCGCCCGGCGTCGCCCCAGGTAGCGCGTCTGCTCGACAAGCACAATGTCTTCGCAGGCCAGGCGCTGCGCGGTGGCGCGGGACAGGCCTGGGTGCAGTGGGGCCCCTACCGGCTCAGCGCCGAGCTGCCGGCCAGCGTTGAGAGTGGCGATGAGGTTCACTGGTATATTCCCCCATCGGACGTGGTGCTCCATCGCCGTGAGCGACCTTCTCGCGGTGAGCGCGAGAACCCCGTGCATGCTCGGGTCAGCGAGTTGATCGTGCTGGGTGGTATCGCCCAGGTCACCCTGAGCTTCGATCACACCCCGGATAGCCTGCGTTTCGAGATCGCCACCCATGCGGCGCGGCGCAATGGCCTGGCACAGGGCGAGCGGGTGAGCGTATCGCTACTGGCCGCTGGTGTGCATATCATGCAGGGCCAAGACTAAACGAGGAACGACGTCGATGAACCTGACCCGCCGCCAGCTACTGCTCGGCATGAGCGCTACCCTGATGCTGCCCAAGGCGCTGTTGGCGCAGGCCGACGCTGGCCAGCCCATGGACTTTGCCCGTGATACCCTGGCCATTCATAGCCAGCACGGGCCGCATAAGCTCGAGGTCGAACTGGCCGAAAGCCTTGCCCAGCGCGCCCGGGGGCTGATGGATCGCGATGAACTGGCCAGCGATGCCGGCATGCTGTTCGTCTACTCGGAACCCCAGTCGTCGCGCAGCGGCTTCTGGATGTACCGCACTCGGATCCCGCTGGATATCGCCTTCATCGACGAGCAGGGGCGCATCGTGACCATCGCCAGCATGACGCCCTGCACCTCCTCGGATCCCAGCGAATGCCCGGTGACGCGCGCCGATGCCCGCTATATCGCCGCGCTGGAGGTCAACGCCGGCTATTTCGCCGAGCACGGCATCGAGGAGGGCGACTGTGTCGCCATTCCGGATGCCGCCCTGCAGTGCGTCGGCGAGCTGGACGAGGCGGTATAGCGCGGCGAACTCGTTGGTCGCCGACTTACACCTTGGTGTAAGTGGCTTTCTTTCAACGCCTGGCGCTCTACAATAGGCCAGTGAGTCATCGCGCTCCGGCTCGCCGGCCTTTTCACCCCCAGGCTGGCCAGCGTTTACTGAAGATTCCGCCACAAGCGGCCGATATCGCCTTGCTATCCCAAGGCGGCAGCATGACGACCCGCGCCCCGTGCGCCCCGATACCAATAAATGGCCCGCCGCCGAGTGGCGGCGCCCTCTGCTGCAAGGACATTCCATGACCCTGTCACGCCGCTTGACCCATTTCACCGTTGCGCTGGCCGGTGCCGCGCTGCTCTCTACCTCGCTGTCGGCTCAAGCCCGCGAGCTGTCGGTTTCCACCGTGCTGTCCGACGCCTTTCCCTGGGGTCAGGCCGCGGAACGCTGGGCGGAGCTGGTCGAGGAGCGCAGCGACGGGCGCATCACCCTGCGCGTCTACCCCAACTCGCAGCTGGTGTCCGGCGATCAGACCCGTGAATTCTCCGCGATGCGCTCGGGGCTGATCGACCTGGCCGTTGGCTCGACCATCAACTGGTCGCCGCAGGTGCCGGAGCTCAACCTGTTTTCGCTGCCGTTCTTCATTCCCGATGAGTCGGCGGTGGACGCCGTCACCGGCGGCGACGCCGGCGAGATGGTGTTCGACGCCATCGAGTCTCGCGGCGTGGTGCCGCTGGCCTGGGGCGAGAACGGCTTCCGCCAGCTCTCCAATTCGCGCGGCCCGATCAGTGCGCCGGAGGATCTCGACGGGCTGCGTATCCGCGTGGTCGGCTCGCCGCTGTTCCAGGATACCTTCAGTGCCCTGGGCGCCGACCCGACCCAGATGAGCTGGACCGACGCCCAGCCGGCGCTGACCACCGGCGCCGTGGACGGTCAGGAAAATCCGCTCTCGGTGTTCGACGTGGCGCGTATCGATCAAGTGGGGCAGGAGTACCTGACGCTGTGGAACTACATGAACGACCCGCTGATCTTTGCCGCCAACCAGCGTGTCTGGGAGTCCCTCGACGAGGCTGACCGCGAGATGCTGCGTGAGACCGCTATCGAGGCCGGTCAGTGGGAGATCGCCATGACCCGTGAGCAGGAGCCGGAGCGGCTTGCCGATATCGAAGCGCGTGGCGTGAACGTGACCGAGCTCAGCGATGAGCAGCACCAGGCCTTCGTCGATGCCACCCAGGCGGTCCACGAAAAGTGGGTGCCGCGGATCGGCGAGGCCATTGTCGAGGCCGCCCAGGCGTCGATGGACGCGCGCTGATTCTCGTTGTAATCCTGCCTGCCGCCCCTGCTGCACGAGGGGCGGCGCCTTTTTTGCGAGGTAGTCATGAAGGTCTCTCCCGACGCGCGCCCTGAACGCTGGCTGGCGTCACTGGCGCTGGTGATCATTGCCGTGATCAGCCTCGGCAACGTGGTGACCCGCTATGTGACAGGCGGCTCGCTGGCCTTCACCGAGGAGTTCTCGGTATTTCTGCTGGTGGTGGTGACCTTTGCCGGCGCCTCGGTGGCGCTGCGTCGCAACGGTCATATCCGTATCGGGTTGCTGGAGCGGGCGCTGCCCAACGGGCCGCGCAAGGTGTTGATCCTGCTGCAGTGGCTATGCGGTGTGACGGTGCTGGGGCTGGTGACCTGGTTCGGCGCCAAGCTGACCTGGGAGGAGTACCAGTGGCAGTCGCTGTCGCCGGGGATCGGCCTGCCGCAGTGGTGGTACATCATCTGGCTGCCGCTGCTCTCCGGGGCGATGCTGATCCGCCAGACCCAGCAGACCTGGGACCGGCTGACCGGGAGGCTCGCCGATGAGCCCTGACCTGTGGATGCTGCTGGCCTTTGCCGGGCTGCTGATCGCCGGCGTGCCGGTGGCCTTCTCGCTGGGCTTGGCCGGGGCGGTGGGCATCGTCATCGGGCTATCGCCGGAGATGCTGGCGACCCTCGGCACCAATACCTATAACAGCGTCGCCAAGTACCCGCTGATCGCCATCCCGCTATTTATCCTTACCGGTCTGCTGTTCGAGCGCGCCGGCGTGGCGCTGCGCCTGGTGCGCTTCGCCCAGGCGCTGATCGGGCCGCGTCACGGCGGCCTGGCGGTGGTGGCGGTGCTGGTGTGCATGATCATGGGCGGCATGAGCGGCTCGGGGCCGGCGGATGCCGCGGCGGTGGCCATGGTGATGCTGCCGAGCATGACCAAGGCGGGCTATCCCAAGCCGTTCTCGGCCACGCTGATCGCCGCGTCGGCCTCCACGGCGATCCTGATTCCGCCCTCGGTGGCGCTGATTCTCTACTCCATCGTGGTCCCCGGCGTCGACCTGCGCGCGCTGTTCGCCGCGGGGCTGTTCCCGGGGATCCTCGCCGGCCTGGCGATGATGGTGCCGGCGCTGCTGCTGTCGCGCCGCTACGGCTGGGAGGGCGGCACCCCGGTGGAGGGCGCCGAGCATCTCAAGGTCGGCGAGACCTTCAAGCAGGCGCTGCCGGCGCTGTTTGCCCCGGTGCTGATCCTCGGCGGGCTGCGCTCTGGACTGTTCACGCCCACCGAGGCGGCGGTCGCGGCGGTGGCCTACGGCATCGTGGTGGGGCTGTTCTTTACCCGCGAGCTCAAGTGGCGCGACCTGTGGTCGCTGTTCGGCGAGGCGGCGGTGATCTCCGGGGTGGTGATGCTGATCATCGCCCTGGCCGGGATCTTCGCCTGGGCCGGCACCATGCTCGGCACCTTCCGCGACATGGCGGAGTGGATCATCGCGCTATCGGACAACGGCGTGATGCTACTGATCCTGATCATGCTGGCGGTGCTGGTCGCCGGGATGCTGCTGGATGCCATCTCGATCTACCTGATCCTGATGCCGATCCTGATTCCGGTGATGCAGCACTTCGAGTGGAACCCGGTATGGTTCGGTATCCTGCTGGCGATGAATATCGCCATCGGCCAGTTCACGCCGCCGGTGGCGGTCAATCTGATGGTCACCACCGAGGTGGCCAAGATCCGCCTGGAGCAGACCGTGGGCTGGGCGCTGATCTTCGTTGCCGCCATGGGCAGTGCGCTGGCGCTGGTGGCCGTGTTCCCCGAAATCGCCCTATGGCTGCCTCGCGTGCTGGGCTACAACGTCTGAGGTTTGCGCATCCAGCGACTACGCTTAAGGCAGTAACACGAGGTGAAGCGTATGCGACAGGGCATGGCCGTGACACTCAGCGCGCTGCTGGTAGGCATGGCGGTGGCGGGTAGCGTAGTGGCCGAGACGCGTGCTCAGCCGCGGGTCGAGGTGGTGATCCCCCTCGAGCTGCTGGTGCCGGCGCCGCGGCCGGACGAGCCGGCGAGCCCGGCGGTGCCCGCGACGCCCGATGAACCACTGGTGCTCGATTGTCGAGGGCTCGCCGAACGCATCGAGCAGCTGCGCTCGGGCACTACCGTGGGCACGCGACAGCTGCGCGAGCGCCGCGAGCTGCAAGGCCGCTACCGGCGCGCCTGCCGATAATCCATTTGTGGCATTTGGTCGCTCTTTAAGCGACATTCGTTGCAAATGTGCGCAGAAACTTGCAACGCCACACCCTAGCCTGTACCAATGGCTCTCCCCGATGAACGCCATACGGCGCCGCTGCCGCTGCCTGCCAGCTGTGAAGCGCGCGGCCGGCCCGCGCGCCGAGCAGAATAAACAGGAGATGGCATGAATCAGCCAGTCAATGCCGACCTCGAGAGAGCCGCCAGCGCCTTCGAGGCACGCCAGTTCAAGGTTTATACCCATCGCCAGCTCGACAAGATCGAGGCGATCCAGTCTCTGCCTGACGACCTGCGTTTCGATATGCGGGTGGTCAGCCAGGTACTGCCGTTCCGGGTCAACGAGTACGTGATCGAAGAGCTGATCGACTGGAACAATGTGCCCGCCGATCCCGTGTTTCAGTTGACCTTTCCCCAGCGCGGCATGCTGCGCCCCGAGCACTTCGAGGAGGTGGCCGAGCTGGTACGTCGCGAAGCGCCGGCAGCCGAGATGAAGCCGGTGATCGAGCGGGTTCGCAGCGAACTCAATCCGCATCCGGCGGGGCAGATGGATCTCAACCTGCCGCTGCTAGACGGCGAGCCGCTGCCCGGAATGCAGCACAAGTACCGCGAGACGGTGCTGTTCTTCCCTAGCCAAGGGCAGGTGTGCCACAGCTACTGCACCTTCTGCTTCCGCTGGGCGCAGTTCGTCGGCGACAAGGAGCTCAAGTTCGCCTCCAGCGAGGCGGGTTCGCTGCATCGCTACCTGGCCGAGCACACCGAGGTCACCGACCTGCTGATGACCGGCGGCGACCCCATGGTGATGAAGGCCAAGCACCTGCGCCAGTACCTGGAGGGGCTGATGGCGCCGGAGCTGGACCATGTGCAGGACATCCGTATCGGCACCAAGAGCCTGACCTTCTGGCCCTACCGCTTCGTCACCGACCCCGACGCCGAGGATATCCTCGAGCTGTTCCGCGAGCTGACCGCCGCCGGCAAGCATGTGGCCTTCATGGCGCACTTCAACCACTGGAAGGAGATGGACACCCCGATCTGCCACGAGGCGATCCGCCGCATCCGTGCCACCGGGGCGGAGATCCGCACCCAGGCGCCGCTGCTGAAGCACATCAACGACGACGCCGACCAGTGGGCGCGCATGTGGACCACCCAGGTACGCCTGGGGATGATTCCCTACTACATGTTCGTGGAACGCGACACCGGCGCCCGCCACTACTTCGAGGTGCCGCTGGTGCGTGCCTGGGAGATTTACCGCGAGGCCATGAAGCAGGTGCCGGGGCTGGCGCGCACCGCCCGCGGGCCGTCGATGTCTGCCGATCCGGGCAAGGTGGAGATCCAGGGGGTCACCGAGATCCGCGGCGAGAAGGTCTTCGTGCTGCGTTTCATCCAGGGCCGCGACAGCGACTGGGTGCAGCGGCCGTTCTTTGCCAAGTACGACGAGGAAGCCACCTGGCTCAACCACCTCGAGCCCGCGCTGGGTGAGCGCGAGTTCTTCTATGAGGCCGAATTCGCGGCCATGAAGGACGAGAAGCAGGCATTGATCGTTAAGGCATCCTGAAATAAAGCCAAAATTAACGATCCCTAAACGCTGATGACACCTAGACTGAACGGGTATCGGGCGAGCGCTAGCAGAAGCTCGCACTGGTACCTGTTTTTTTTAGGAAATTTCGCTAAAGTAGCGAACTGTTAATGGCGGTATCTCTGACTGAATGGTTGTCCTGTGCGCAGTAGCGATTGGCGCTGCACCGTGCAGCAAGGCTATAACGATGTCAGGGCTACCGTGACGCAGGGTCATTGCCCCTGGAGCAAGCGCTCGGCAGGATCGCCGGTCGCGTCGTCAACAACATCAAGAGGTGTCTCATGAAACGCCATGCCTTCACTGCCGCCGCGTTTACCGGCGCGCTCCTCGGTGCTGCGGCCTTCGCCGCCCCCGCCGTGGCCAATGAGCAGTACATCACCATCGGTACCGGTGGCCAGACCGGCGTCTACTACGTCGTCGGCCAGTCGGTCTGCCGCATGGTCAACCGTGGTAGCGACGACCACAACATTCGCTGCAACGCGCCGTCCACCGGTGGTTCCGTCGCCAACGTCAACGGCATGAAGAGCGGTGAGCTGGACATGGGCGTGGTCCAGTCCGACGTTCAGTATCGTGCCTACCACGGCGAGGCCAACTTCGAGGAAGACGGCGCCTGGGAAGAGATGCGTGCGGTATTCACCATGCACGGCGAGCCGCTGACCGTGGTGGCGCGTGCCAACTCCGACATCGAAAGCTTCGACGACCTGCAGGGCAAGCGCGTCAACATCGGTAACCCGGGCTCTGGCCAGCGTAACACCATGGACGTGGTGATGAACGCCAAGGGCTGGACCACCGACGACTTCGCGCTGGCCTCCGAGCTGGACGCCGCCGAGCAGGCATCGGCCCTGTCCGACAACAACATCGACGCCATGGTCTACGTCGTCGGCCACCCCAACGGTTCGATCCAGGAAGCCACCACCACCATCGATGCGCGCATCGTGCCGGTGACCGGCGACGAGATCGACGGCCTGATCGACGATTATCCCTACTACACTCGCGCCACCATTCCCGGCGGGCTGTATCGCGGCAACGACGAGGACGTCGAGACCTTCGGCGTGGCGGCGACCTTCGTCACCACCGCTGACGTCGACGACGACGTGGTCTACGAGACCGTCAAGGCGGTGTTCGAGAACTTCGATCGCTTCAAGCGCCTGCACCCGGCCTTCGAGAACCTCAACGAAGAGGACATGATCTCCGACGGCCTGACCGCTCCGCTGCACGACGGTGCCAAGCGCTACTACGCCGAGCGTGGCTGGATCGAAGAGTGATCCCGGCGCTTCAGGAGTGAACTGACTCCACCTGACGATGCGCGGTCGCCCTGGCGGGAGGCCGCGCATCGTGGTTTTGGGCATGATGATCCGAGATTCGACTGAGCATGACGTCAAGCAAACACGAGTGGATGGGATGCATCCGCGTCACTCGGCCAAGGGCAGGGCAAGCGTATGAGTGCTGACAAGAAAGCGTCGACCAACGATGTCGACCTGGAGGAGATGGTAGCGGCCAGCGACTCCGGGGCACGCAAGCCGGTAGGCATGCCGGGCAAACTATTGGTCGGCATCGCGGCGACCTGGTCGCTGTTCCAGCTGTGGATCGCTTCGCCGCTACCCTACATATTTCGCACCGGGGTGTTCAACGCCACCGAGGCGCGCTCGATTCACCTGGCCTTTGCGCTGTTCCTGGCCTTCATGGCCTACCCGGCGCTGAAACGCTCGCCGCGTGATCGGATCCCGATTCAGGACTGGGTGTTCGCCGCGGTGGCGGCGTTCTGTGGCGCCTACATGTTCATGTTCTACGCCGAGCTGTCCCAGCGACCCGGTCGCCCGCAGCCCCAGGACGTCATCGTCGGCGTCGTCGGTATCATCATGCTGCTCGAGGCGGCCAGGCGAGCGCTAGGGCCGCCGCTGATGATCGTCGCCTCGGTCTTCATTCTCTATTCTCTGCTGGGCCCCTATATGCCCGGGCTGCTCGCCCACCGTGGGGTCAGCGTGGCGGGGCTGATCAACCACCAGTGGCTGACCACCCAGGGGGTGTTCGGCATTGCGCTGGGGGTCTCGACCAGCTTCGTATTCCTGTTCGTACTATTCGGCGCGCTGCTCGACAAGGCAGGCGCCGGCAACTATTTCATCAAGGTCGCCTTCTCGATGCTCGGCCACTACAAGGGTGGGCCGGCCAAGGCCGCCGTGGTGGCCTCCGGCATGACCGGGTTGATCTCCGGTTCATCGATTGCCAATACCGTGACCACCGGTACCTTCACTATCCCGATGATGAAGCGGGTGGGCTTCTCTGCCGAGAAAGCCGGTGCCGTCGAGGTCTCCTCGTCGGTCAACGGCCAGATCATGCCGCCGGTAATGGGCGCGGCCGCCTTCCTGATGGTCGAGTACGTCGGGATTCCCTATGTGGAGGTGATCAAGCACGCCTTCCTGCCGGCGGTGATCTCCTATATCGCGCTGATCTACATCGTCCATCTCGAGGCCCTCAAAGCCGACATGACCGGCCTGCCGTCGAGCAACCCGGCGCGCCCGCTGATCAACAAGGTGCTCGGCTTCCTGACTGGCCTGATCCTGCTGATGGCGCTGTCATTTGCGGTCTACTACGGGCTCGGCTGGCTCAAGCCGGTGCTCGGCGATGCCACGCCGTGGGTGGTGGCGGTGGCGCTGACGGTGATTTATATCGGCCTGCTCAAGGTGGGATCCAACTATCCCGAACTGGAGCTCGATGACCCCAACTCAAAGGTGGTCAAGCTGCCGCGCACCAAGCCGACGGTGATGGTCGGCCTGCACTTCATCCTGCCGGTCATCGTGCTGGTGTGGTGCCTGATGGTCGAGCGCCTGTCTCCGGGGCTGTCGGCGTTCTGGGCCACGGTGTTCATGATCTTCATCATGATTACCCAGCGACCGATCACCGCCATTTTCCGCGGTCGCGGTCGACTGGCCGCCGATATCAAGGAGGGCTTCCTCGACCTGTGGGACGGTCTGGTGGCCGGCGCCCGCAACATGATCGGCATCGGCATCGCCACCGCGGCGGCGGGCATCATCGTCGGTGCGGTGTCGCAGACCGGGGTCGGCCTGGTGCTGGCCGATGTGGTCGAGATCCTGTCGATGGGCAACCTGATGCTGATCCTGCTGCTCACCGCGGTGCTCAGCCTGATCCTCGGCATGGGCCTGCCGACGACCGCCAACTACATCGTGGTCTCGGCGCTGCTGGCGCCGGTGATCGTGATGCTGGGCCAGCAGAACGGTCTGATCGTACCGCTGATTGCGGTGCACCTGTTCGTGTTCTATTTCGGCATCATGGCCGACGTCACGCCACCGGTGGGCCTGGCCTCGTTCGCCGCGGCGGCGGTGTCCGGCGGTGACCCGATCCGCACTGGCTTCCAGGCCTTCTACTATAGCCTGCGCACCGCGGCGTTGCCGTTCCTGTTCATCTTCAATACCGACCTGCTGCTGATCGACGTCAGCTTTATGCAGGGCATCGTGATATTCATTATCTCGACCATCGCGATGCTGATCTTCGCCGCTGGCACCCAGGGCTTCATGATCGTGCGCAACCGCTGGTACGAAAACCTTATCCTGCTGCTGGTGGCGTTCACGCTGTTCCGTCCCGGTTACTGGATGGATCAGATACACGACCCCTACGAGTCGATTCCGCCGGCGCAGCTCGAGCAGGCGCTGGACGACATCGAGGATGGCAGCAATATTCGCGTGCAGATCGCTGGCGAAGACGCCTTCGGCGATCCCATGACCACCTATCTGCTGGTGCCGGTACCGCGCGGTGACAGCGGCGCCGAGCGCCTCCAGAACCTGGGGCTCGAGCTCTACGTCGACGGCGACCAGGCGATCGTCGACTTCGTCGAGTTCGGCAGCCTGGCCGCTGACGTCGGCTTCGATTTCGATCAAGAGGTGCTCGAGATCCTGGCACCGGTGGATCGCTGGGCCAAGGAGTGGATGTGGATCCCCGGGTTCCTGCTGTTCGGGTTGGTGGTGGTGCTGCAGCGCCGCCGTCGTGAGCCAACGTCGGCGCAGACGGCGTCCGCCTAACGCCCAAGGAGAGCTGCCATGTATCAGAAGTTACTGCTGCCCATCGACCTCAACGAGGAGGCCTCCTGGCAGAAGGCGCTGCCCACGGCGCTGACGCTATGCCGGACCTTCGGCGCCTCGCTGCAGATCGTCACGGTGATGCCCGACTATCGCATGCCGCTGGTGGGGTCCTACTTTCCCAAGGACTTTGCCAAGAAGGCGCGCGAGGCGCTGAACGAGGCCCAACAGGCGTTCGTAGACGAGCACGTGCCGGGTGACGTCAGCGTCAAGCATGCGGTAATCGACGGCTCGCCGTGGGAGGCGATCATCAAGGCGGCCAAGAAGATCGACGCCGACCTGATCGTGATGGCCTCCCACAACAAGCGTAAGTTCGCCGACTACGTGCTCGGCCCCAACGCCGAGCACGTGGTGCATCACTCGAAGATGTCGGTGATGATCGTGCGCTAGCCTACAAGCTATTGCGCTCGGCCATACACCAGGCAGCGCTGCGCGCTGTCATCGCGACTGACGTTGCTCCTACGAGACGTTGAGCTCGCGGGTCTCGCGGGCGCTGTCGCCGGTGTCGTCGTGCCACTCGAAGGCCGCCTCGGCGCTGGCCTGCGGCGCCAGGTGGAAGCGCAGATAGGGGTTGGCCGACACCGACTGGTGCAGCTCCGCCTCGAAGGCCGTGTCGCCGTCGACGCTGACCGTGAAGCGCTCGATGATGTGACGCGGCAGGGTCTCGCCGTCGTCGCCCTCGCGCAGGCCCGTCTCCATGGGGTGGGTGATCAGGGTGCGGATCTCCCCGGGCTGGCCGGCGCTGAAGCTGTCGGGCACGCTGACCCGCGGGTTGCTGAGCGACTCCGGGACGTCGTCGCCGCGCATCAGGCAGCCGCTGACGGTGATCCTCACCTCGCGGGCGGTGGCCCACACCTTGCCTTCGGCGCTGCGCGCCACCGCCACTACCTCCTGGGTCTCGTTGAGGCGCACCCGGGTCGAGACCTCGGGCTTGCCGGCCAGCGGGGTGAGGTGGAACACCGCGATCTCGGGATTGGGATTGCCGCTGGCGAACAGATAGATACGCTCCACGTAGTCACCCTCGTCGAGGGATGCCTCGACGCCCACGGTCAGCGCGACCGCCGAGCCGTCCTCGGAGACGTGGGGTAGATCCAGGCTCAGGCCGCTGCTCTCGGGGGTGGCGTCGCCGATCACCTGCTGAGCTGCGTCGAGCCGCTGCCAGGCGTCGCTGGCAAGGGCGGTCGGCGAAAACAGCAGTCCCGGGGCCGCGCCGAGCAGGCCCAGGCCGAGCAGGCCGCCGTGCAGCAGGCGGCGGCGGGAAAGCGTCAGTTGGCGTGCGCGGTGGGGCATTGGGGTCTCCAGGCTGAAACAGGAAAGGTCACTATCATACCTTGGACAGCGCCAGCGGGCCGCGGATTCCCAGCCCGGCACCGGCGGCAATACCCGCCAGGGCCACGAAGCTGGTCAGCGCCAGGGTCGAGAATCCCGACAGCCCCTGGCCGATGGAGCAGCCCAGGGCCAGCACGCCGCCGATGCCCATCAAGGTACCGCCGCCCATGCTGCGCAGGATGCGGGTGTGGTCGGGAAAGCCCTGCCAGGCAAATCCGCGGCTCGCCAGCGAGGTGAGCAGCGAGCCAGCCAGCACACCGCCGACCACCGTGACGCCGAAGCCGAGGCGCGTACCGGTGGAGAGCATCAGGTACTGCAGGCTCTCGCCGATCGGCGCGATAAAGGTCAGGCTGGCCAGCCGCACCGGCTCGAAATCGTCGAAACCGAGCACCCCCGTAGCGTACCAGCCGCCGGGAATCAGCGCGCCGATCACCAGCCCGCCCAGCCAGTCGCGGGGCGAGGCGCGAAACGCTGCGCTGGAGAGTGCCCAGGCCAGCAGTGCCCCGCCCAGCAGCAGGCTGGGCAGCCAGCGGGCCATGCCTGCGCCCAGGCCGCCCTGCATCAGCCAGCCGGGCAGGTCGCGGGCCGGCAGCGTCAGCGTCGTCATTCCCTCGAGCCACACCCGCAGCGGGGCGAGCACGCCGGACAGCGTCATATAGGCGGCGATCCCCAGGCATACCAGCACCACGAAGCTGCGCAGGTTGCCGCTGCCGAGCAGCACCAGCGAGCGTGCGCCGCAGCCGTTGGCCATTACCATGCCGTAGCCGAACAGCATGCCGCCCAGCGGCACCAGTAGCCACGACAGGCTGGCAGTGCGGTAAAGGGCATCGTTCAGCGACAGCGCGGTCGTGCTCACCAGCAGCTGGCTGCCGAGCAGGGCCACCGCCATGGCCACGGCGAAGGCGCGCAGCTTGCGAGCGTCGCGCTGAGCGTGCTCCGCTGCCCAGGCGTTGGCCAGGCCGCGCATCAGGCAGAAACCGCTGAGCCTGCCGGCGGCACCGAACAGCAGGCCGAGCAGCAGGCCCGACCAGGCCACCATGGCGGTGTGGGTCATTGCGCGTCTCCATGACAATCGAAAAGGCCACCCGAAGGTGGCCTCATTCTAGCCCGATTCGTGCTGCAGTTCAGGCCTCGGTGCCCCAGGTGTCCTGGCAGATGGCGTTGTACCAGCCGACGGCGTACTCGGCTTCCATCTGGCGGATCTCCGGGCTGGCATCGCTGGGACTGAGCCCGCCGGAGCCTTCGACCTCGGCGATGGCACCATCCATGACGCGGTAGACACCGGCCACCGAGATGCCGTACTCGGGGCCGATCAGGCTGTAGCAGGTATTGCTCCAGTAGGGCTCCGGCGCACTGTCGCCGCGCAGGGCAGCAACGATCGCGGCCGCCGCCACCTTGGCTTGGGCATTGGCACAGAACCCCGACTTGGGCATTGGCGCTGCCACCGTGGCATCGCCGACCACGAAGATATCGGCGACCCGCTGGGATTCAAAGGTCTCCGGCTTGACCGGCACCCAGCCGCTGTCGTCGGTGACGCCGGCACGCTCGGCGATCCAGCCGGCCTTCTGCGGCGGCACCACGTTGAGCACGTCGGCACGGTGCACGGTGCCGAACTCGGTCTCGACTTCGCGGTTCTCGGCGTCGACGCGGGTCACGCGGCCGTCGCCGGAGAGTCCCACCCACTCGATGCTGTCGCCGTAGAGCTGCTGCCAGCCGCTGGTGAACAGCCCCTGCTTGGAGAAGTTGTCCTTGGCGTCGAGGATCAGCACCTTGGAGCTGGGCTTATGCTGTGACAGGTAGTGCGCCACCATGCTGGCCCGCTCGTAGGGCCCGGGTGGGCAGCGGAAGGGGTTCTCCGGGGCCACTAGTACGAAGGTGCCGCCGTCGTCCATGCCCTCGATCTGACGCTTGAGCAGCTCGGTCTGCGGGCCGGCTTTCCAGGCGTGGGGAACGAGCTCGGCGGCGGCCTCGTCGTAGCCCTCCAGCGCGTTCCAGCGGATGTCGATGCCGGGTGACAGCACCAGCTTGTCGTAGTGCAGGGTATCGCCGTTGGCCAGGCTCACGCTGTGGCCATCCGGATCGATGTCCTCTGCCAGGGTGTGTATCACCTCGACCCCATAGCGGTCGCGTAATTCATCGTAGCCGTGGGCGATCTTGCTCATCTCGCGCAGGCCGCCGAGAAACAGGTTGCTGAACGGGCAGGTGTAAAAGGTTTGTGCCGGCTCGACCAGCGTCACGCTGAGGTTGGGGTTGGCGCGCTTGAGGTACTTGGCCGCAGTAGCGCCGCCGAAGCCGCCGCCAATCACCACGACGCGGCCGTCGCTGCCGCTGGCGAAGGCTGGAGCCAGACCGCCGATCAACGGCAGGCTGGAGGCGGCCCCCAGGCCCTTGAGTACCTGGCGCCGCGAGACACCCTGGCGGGGTTTGAGTGGCATGTTGTCAACGTTCATGGGTGCCTCACTCCTGTTCGACGTTGGCGAAGTGTTCGGCCAGGCGGGTCAGCTCATCGTCGCTGAAGCCCTTGGCGATGCGATTCATGATGGTGGTGTCGGCCACCTCATCGCGCTTGAAGGCCAGCAGTCGCTCCTCCAGGTAGTCGGCATCGCGGCCGGCCAGGGGCGGCACGCTGCCGGCGCGGGCGCCATCGGTACCGTGGCAGTTGGCACAGCCACCGGCCATGACCTCAAGTTGCAGGTCATAGCCGTCGGCCAGCGCTGAGTGGGAGGCGCCGAGCAGCAGGCAGGCACCGAGTGCCGCCATCGCCGCTCGGGGTAGGCGTACGTTCATCGTCGGATCCCTCACAAGACGTCGTTATCGTTATCCCCTCGGGCGAGCGAGGGCAGTCGCGCTAACAGCATAGCGCCAAGCGCCGGCAGGAGGCCAAGCGCTATGGGTAATGATTATATGAACTTTATTTTTTATAGCCATTGGCGAGCCGCCGGGCGTCGCGTTGAATGCTCGACACCTGCACATTGGCGAGCGCTGAACTATAGTGAAGGCGTAGGAGAAAAGGCATCTAGCCTTGTGTTGGCCACCCGCGACCGAGGCCACGTCAGGCCCGATCCCGGTGTGCCGGATCACTGCTTGCGGGATAAGGGGTAACGCCATGAATGCTGCTGAAACAAACAAACACAAGCAGTCGGATGCCACGGTCAAGATCACCATCAACCCGGTGGGCATGGATCGACCGCGTGCCTGGTTGGTCGCGGGTTTCAAGGACTTTCGTGAGGCCACGGCGGTGAGCCTGGCCTACGGCATGTTCTGGGTGGGGCTGAGCATCGCGGTCACGGCTGGGGCTTTCACGCTGGGGTTCTGGCACTGGCTGCTGCCGCTGGTGGCCGGCTTCATGTTCCTGGGACCGCTGGTGGCAGTAGGGTCATACGGCATCAGTCGGCGCCTCGAGGAGGGGCGGGCACCGACCCTGGGTGACGCCTTCGGCGCCTGGCGCCCGCATGCCGGGCAGCTGGCGATGATGGGCGTGATGATGATGATCTTCTTCCTCGCCTGGATTCGTCTGGCCACGCTGCTGTTCGCGCTGTTCTTCGGCTTCGAGACGCCCAGCCCGGACACGCTCTATACGGCGCTGATCACCACGCCGGAAGGCTTCGGCATGCTGGCAGTGGGCACCGCCGCCGGGGCCATCCTGGCCTTTGGGGCCTTCTCCATCAGCGTGGTGGCGATTCCCACCCTGATGGACCAGGACCTGACGTTCATGGAGGGCATCGAGGCCAGCGTGCGTTCGGTGGCGCGTAACTTCCGGCCGATGCTGCTGTGGGCGGCCATGCTGACCGGCTGCGTGCTGATTGGCGTGATGACCTTCTACATCGGCCTGGCGCTGATCCTGCCGGTACTGGGCCACGCCAGCTGGCATGCCTACGAAGATCTGGTACGTATCGAGACGCTGCCCAAGAGCTGACGGCGTGGCGAAGTGACGGCCGATACGACTATGCTGGGGGCGACTATCGCCCCCAGTGTCGTTATTGGGGACGGCAACGCTTGATACAAGGATGACTGCATGGCCGAATCGTCGCTGCGTCTCGCGGGTCTGTTTCGATACCCGATCAAGTCCACCGCCGGCGAGGCACTGAGCGCCGCCTGGGCCGGTGAGGAGGGGCTGGACGGGGATCGCCGCTACATGGTGGTGCGCCCCGACGGTGTCTTCGTCACCGCGCGCAGCCACCCGCAGCTGCAGCGTGTTTCGACCACGCTGTTCGATGACGGCATCGTGCTGCACCATGCGGCGCTGGACGACTTCACCCTGCATCACGTCAACCATATCGGCGAGCCGCTGGCCACCCAGGTGTGGGGCGACCGTTTCTCCGGCTTGACCACTACCGCCGAGGCGGACGCCTGGCTGAGTGAGGCCCTGGGCGAGCCGGTGCGACTGCTATGGCTCGGCGATCGCTCACCGCGCTATCGCCAGGCGCTGGGCAAGCGGGTCAGCTTCGCCGACGGCTATCCGCTGATGTTGATCGGCCAGGCCTCGCTGGATGACCTCAACACGCGCCTCGCCACGCCGCAGCGGATGGCGCAGTTTCGGCCCAACCTGGTGGTCAGCGGCAGCCTGCCCTATGCCGAAGACGACTGGCACCTGCTGCGTATCGGCGAGGTCGAGCTGCTGGTCGACAAGCCCTGCTCGCGCTGTGCGATGGTCACGGTGGACCCGTCGAGCGGTGAGTTCCTGCCCGGGCGGGAGCCGCTGCGCACCCTGGCCGAGTATCGACGCGGAGCGGACGGGCTGATCTACTTTGGCCAGAATTTGATCGTCGCCCGCGGCGGCACCCTGACGGTGGGCGCGGCGCTGGAGGTGGTGTCATGAGGCACGCAATGATAGGTCATACTCTTGGCATGCTGCTGCTGGCAGCGCCCGTGGCGGGGCTGGCCCAGGGAGAGGCGCCCCCCACCCGGGGTAGCCATCCCATCGACCACAAGACCGACAGCTGCATGGAAGAGGGCGAATGGCACACTCCGGCGATGCTGGCCTGCGCGTCGGATGCCTACGACGACTGGCAGACCGAGGTGGAGCGCCTGGTGTCGCGCCTCTCGGGGCGGCTCGGCAGCGAGGCGCGCGAGGCGTTGGCGTTAGCTCAGCAGCAGTGGGAGCTGAGTCGGGATGCCGACTTTGCCTTCGTTGCGGCCTACTATGCTGACCTGCAGTACGCCGAGGAGGGCTATGTCGACGACGAGACGCGTGCCGCGGCTGGCGATACGCCCTGGCCGCTGGCCGAGCAGCTGCGCCGCAACGCCGTGCTCGAGGATCGCGCCTACCAGCTGCAGCGTTACCTGGATGGCCTGGAAGAGCTGCCCGGGCGGGCGGGTGCCGGCCTGACCCAGTAGGCCAGTGCCGTCAGTCGATCATGTCCAGCACGGTGCCGATGATATCGTCCATGGTCAGCAGGCCGACCAGCTCGTTGTCGCGCAGCACCAGCACGCGCTTGACGCGGTTGTCGGTCATCAGCGAAGCGACGTGCTTGACGTCGAGACTCTCACCCACCGATATCACCGGCTTGACACAGACGTCATAGACGTTGACCAGATCGATATCGCCGCTCTCGGCGACGATGGTCTTGAGAATATTGGTGTAGGTGATCAGCCCCCAGGCGTCGTGGGGCGTCTGCTGCTCGACCACTAGTGACTTGAGTGAATGGCGCTTCATCAGCGCCAACGCCTCGCGCAGGGTGGCGAAGGCCGAGACCTTCACCACATCGCGCACCATGATGTCCTTGACCAGCATAGGCATGTGTTCCTGTGACGCCGCCGGGTGGCGGATGGATGAATGGCTAGAGCGTATCGCGCAGGTGCTGCTCGAAGCGCTCCAGCTGCGAGACGTCGAGGCCGCCGAGGTGCTCGATGGGCATGGTGAAGACGACCCCGCGGGAGCTCTCGCCGTCGGGGTTGAGCACCTTCTGCAGGGCCTTGAGCACGCTCAGCGACAAGCCCTTCTCGAGCACCATCAGCAGCACCGTCTGGCTGCCCTCGAAGGTCAGGCCGAAGAAGGTCTTCTTGGGTTCGCCGCCAAGCCCGCGACCGGACAGCAGGGTGACCCCGCCGCCACCGGTGCGGTTGGCCTCATCGAGGCACTCCTGCTCCAGCTCCTCGGGCACGATGGCCACCAGTGCGGAAAACTTCATGATCGGACGCTCCTCCATTTGACCAGGCGTTCCATGATGATGGCATAGATCATCACCGTGACGATGGGGAATATCGAGGCGAAGGCGATCAGGCCGAAGCCGTCAATGAGCACGTCGCGGCCCTCGATTTGGGTGGCGAGGCCGATGCCCAGCGCGGTGACCAGCGGCACCGTGACCTCCGAGGTGGTCACACCGCCAAGATCGAAGGCCAACGCCACGATATAGCGTGGCGACAGCGCGGTAAGCACGATCACCAGGCTGTAGCCGGCAATGATGTAGTGGTGGATCGAGTCGCCGGTGATGATGCGGTGAACACCGATGGTGATCCCGATCGCCACGCCCAGCGCTACCAGCAGCCGGATCGCGCGGCCGTCGATCTTGCCGGCGGCGGCCTCTTCGGCCTGCTGGCCCACGGCGATCAGCGCCGGCTCGGCCATGGTGGTGGCAAAGCCGATGGCGAAGGCGAACAGATAGACCCACAGCCAGCTGTCGAACTGAATCAGCTGCTCGGCCATGCTGCGGCCGATCGGGAACAGCCCCAGCTTGAGCCCCACCACGAAGGCGTAGAGACCAATGATCACCAGCGCGAAGCCCGCGGCGACCCGTAGCCGATTGGAGAGGGCGCGCCGCAGTACCGCATACTGAAAGAACAGGATCACCAGCAGGATCGGCAGTACGTCACGCAGCATGCTGAACAGGTCGAGCGCCATCTGCAGCAGCGGATTGGCCGCGTCGAGGGCATCGTCACCGTTCATCACCAGTTCGGCATCACCCGCGGGACTGGCCTGGCCGTAGACGATGATGCCGTACAGCTGAACGCTGATCATTGGCACCATCACCGCCAGACCTACCAGGCCGAAGCCGTCGATCAGCGGGTTGCGGCCGCGAATCGAGGTGGCCAGGCCAATCCCCAGCGCGGCGATGAGTGGTACGGTGACGATATTGGTGGTCACCCCACCGGAGTCGTAGGCGAGCCCGACGATCTCCTCCGGGGCGAAGAAGGTCACCGCCACCACCGTCAGGTAGCCGATGATCATGTACCAGTGCAGCGGATGGCCGAGAATCACCCGCAGGATCCCCATGGCCATCACCAGGCCTACCGAGGCGGCGACGATCAGGCGCAGGGTCAGGGCATCGATGCGCCCGTCGCTGATCTCGGCGGCCTGGTCGGCGACGGCGATCAGCGCCGGCTCGGCGATCACTGCCGAGAAGCCAATGGCGAAGCCGAAGCTGATCAGGATCGGCAGCGACCCGCGGCGCGCAAACTGGTTGGCGAGGCTCTTGCCGACCGGGAAGATGCCCAGTTCCAGGCCGCGCAGGAACAGCGCCACGCCGAGTGCCACGATCAGCAGGCCAACCGCCATGCCCAGGCCGCCGTCCGGCCATTGGCGCAGTACCAGCGCCTGGAACACCACCACCACCACGATGATCGGCAGCAGGTTGTTCACGGCGTGCAAGAAGGTGTGGGCAAAATCCTTCAACTGCTCGGGCAAGAGACCTCTCCTGTGGTCCGGGTATCGTCCAGGGTGCCGGCAAGGTATGCCAAGGGTAAGATTCTACACTAGGGAATATGGCAAAATAGTGCGACGGATCAAGAAGCAGCATTATCATAACAACGTGTTTACGTAAGGGGCTGCCATGCGCATTCGCCACCGTTTGTCATCCTTCGCCTGCCGGCTGCCGCTGGCCGTGTTGCTGAGCGTCTTGCCGCTGGCCGCTTGGGCGCTGCCCGCCCCGGAAGGTGACGTCATCCTCACGGTGTCGGGCAATATTGCCCATACCAACGTCGGCGATGAAGCGCACTTCGATGCCGCGATGTTGGAGGCCCTTCCGGGCAGGGTGATCGAGACCCATACCCCCTGGACCGATGGTCCGAGCGCTTTCGAGGGGCCGCTGGCGCGCGCGCTGCTGGAGGCCGTAGGGACTGACAGCGAGTCGGTGCGGGTGAGGGCGCTGAACGACTTCGCCGCCGATATCCCGGTCGACAACTTTTACGACTACGATGTGATCCTGGCGCTGACCCGCAACGGTGAAGCGATGCCGATTCGTGATTACGGGCCGATCTTCGTGCTCTATCCGTTCGATGACCATCCCGAGCTGCACAACGAGACGATCCGTTTCCGTTCCGTATGGCAGGTGGTTCATATTCATGCCGAGTGATCGCCCGCTGACATGAGGGGCCTGCGATGCTGCGCTATCCCGGCCGCCTGAAGCTCGGCGCTATTGCCGCGCTGCTGTTTTTCATTGCGGCCATCACGGTCGCGGGGCTGGTGCTGTGGCGCCAGGACAGCCTGGCCCAGAGCGTGGGCGGTGATGCGGCCTGGTCGGCCTACAAGTTGGATCGCGAGGCGATTCAGCTGCGTTCGCAGCTGGCCAGGCCGGCCGACCAGGGCACCCTGAGTGATCTACGCCTGCGCTTCGAGCTGATGTACAGCCGCGTCAACCTGCTGCGCCGCGGTGAGCTCGCCGAACTGCTCGACAGCATTCCGCGGGCCTCCTCGCTGATGGCATCGATCGGCGATCAGGTCGACGCCATCGACGAGCGCCTCTACCGCGAGGATTTTTCGCTTGAGCAGGATGGACGGGACGCGCTGGATGCGCGGCTCGATACGCTGAGCCGCTATAGTGAAGAGCTGATCGTGGCCATCAACGCCCACCTCGCCGATACCACGACGCACGAGCGCGAACAGCTGCAGGGCCTCTACCGGCTGCTGTTGGGGTTGATCATGGCGATGAGCGCCGCAGCGGCACTGGTGGTGGTGTTCCTGTTTCGAGAAGCACGCGAAAGCGCTGCGGCGCGGCGTGCCACCGAAGCGCTGAGCGGGGAGCTCGAGATTACCGCGCGGCGCGCTGAGGCGGCTAGCCAGGCCAAGAGCGAATTTCTGGCCACGGTCAGCCATGAGATTCGCACCCCCCTCAACGGCGTGATCGGCATGAGCGAGCTGCTGCGCGAACGGCCGCTGGATGCCACCTCGCGGCATTACGCCGCCACCATTCACGAAAGCGGCGGGCTGCTGCTGGGTTTGATCAACGACATCCTCGACTTCTCCAAGATCGAGGCCGGTCGCCTGGAGCTGGAACATACCGACTACGACCTGCGCGAGCTGATGGCGCAAGCGGTAGCGCTGTTTGCCCCGCGCGCCAGCGCCAAGTCGCTGACCCTGCGCAGCGAGTGCGACCCGCGGCTGCCAGCGCGGCTGAGTGGCGACCCGGGCCGGGTCAATCAGATCATCCTCAACCTACTCTCCAACGCCATCAAGTTCTCCACCCGCGGCGAGGTGGTGCTGGCCGCGCAGCGTGGCGAGGACGAGGGCCTCGAGATCAGCGTCAGTGACCAGGGCTGCGGTATCGATGAGGGCCAGCGAGACCTGCTGTTCGAGCCCTTTCGCCAGGGCGACCCTTCCACGGCACGACGCTTCGGCGGTAGCGGCCTGGGGCTGGCGATCTGCAAGCAGCTGGCCAGCGCGATGGACGGCGAGATCGACTTTACCAGCGCGCCGGGGCAGGGCAGCCGTTTCTGGCTGCGGCTGCCGCTGCAGCCGGCGATGGCGGCTGACACGGTGGTGCCGGCGAGTCGGCCGCACGTTGCCACGGCGGTGAATTTCGGCGCCTCGCTGCTGCTGGTCGAGGACAACCCGATCAACCAGCAGGTGGCAGTGGCCATGCTCGAGCGGTTGGGCTGCCGGGTCACGGTGGCCGCCAGCGGCAGCGAGGCCCTGGCGTGCTGCGAGGCGCAGCGCTTCGCGCTGATCTTCATGGACGTGCAGATGCCCGATCTGGACGGTCTGGCGGTCACCCGTGCGCTGCGCCAGCGCGACGGCTGGACCCGGCAGGTCCCCATCGTGGCCATGACCGCCGGGGCGCTGGACGGCGACCAGGCGCGCTGCCGTGAGGCCGGCATGGATGGCTACCTGGCCAAGCCGCTGTTTCGCGAGACGCTGCTGGCGATGCTCGAGCGCCACCTGCCCGATGCCCCGCACCCCGCGCCGGCGGC
Organism: Halomonas sp. 1513; assembly: GCA_001971685.1. NCBI lineage: Bacteria > Pseudomonadati > Pseudomonadota > Gammaproteobacteria > Oceanospirillales > Halomonadaceae > Halomonas > Halomonas sp. 1513. The sequence continues at coordinate 3,233,575 of CP019326.1, read as the reverse complement.
GTCCCCCGACACGCCTGACGAGGCGTCGACATGGCTCGATGGCGCCGCCCTGGAAGAGCTCGAGGCCAGCCTGGCGCTGGCCGATCGCCAGGCACTGCTGGCGTTGTTTCAGTCCAATATGCCGGCACGCCTCGACCAGTTGGAGGCCGCTCGCGCGGCCGACGACTTGGCACGCACCGCGCAGCTGGCGCATCTGATCAAGGGCGAGGCCGGGAGCCTGGGGCTGGGGCGGCTGGCAGCGGCGGCGCAGCGCCTCGAGCAGGCCGCTGCGCAGCAGGCGCCGTGCCAGGCCGCACTCGAGGCGCTGCGTGACTGTCTAGCACCGTCGCTGGCGGCGCTGGCGCGGCGCTGGCCGGCTAGCGAGACCTCATAGCCAGCGCCGCTCGGCGGTGAACGACAGCGTGAACCAGCGCTGCTCGCCGGGAATGCTCAGCCGCGAGGCGATCTCCTCGCGAATCTCATCGAGGTGAGCCACGCCGGCGTCGCGGGCAAACGCCGGCGTGGTCAGCAGGTGGATCTCGATGGTATGCACTCGGCCGCTCTTGGCCACGTGGCTCGAATACTCCAGCAGCCCGTCACGCTGCATGACCGGCGCCATGGCCGCATGCACCTCGGCGTCCAGCGCCGGCGGGGCGACCATCATGATCTCGCCCATGGCGCGGCGCACGATACCGATCGGTACCGGCATGAAGCAAAGCGTCAATACCGCCAGCAGCGCCGAATCGACGTAGGGTGTCCACCTCGCCAGGGCGGTGTCCTGCATCAGCAGTGCGGCGATGAAGGCCACCAGCAGGGCGCTGGTGATCAGCGCCGCCATCAGCCAGCCCTGGGTGTCGATGCGCACGAACTCCGAGCGCGCGCGGCGGTTAAGGCGCCGTTCATAGAAGAACATGCCGTAGCAGGCCGCGCAGACGATGACCGCATAGCCGATCGCCACATCGAAGGCCAGTTCGCGGCCGCCCTCCATCAACCCGCTGACGGCGTTGAGAAAGGCGTAGAAGCATAGCAGCAGTAGGATCGAGCCGTTGAGTGCCGCGACCATCGGTTCGAAGTGCCAGTAGCCGAGCTGGAAGCGCTGGCTGGACTCCTTCATTACCAGCCGCGAGACGAACAGCGCCAGCAGCGACATGGCGGCATCGATGGTCGAAAAGACCCCGTCGAAGAGAATCGAGCGCGACCCCGAGAGCAGCCCGAAGGCCACCCCCAGGCTCGCCACCAGCAGGGTCATGGCGGTGGAAATTTTCAGCGCACGCTGTTCAAGATAGGCGTTCATGGTGTCACCCGTGGATATGAGGCTGGCGACGCGGCATCAAAAAATCCACCGCCCAGACACGTACTGTCTGGGCGGTGGATGCCGGTGTTCACTTAGTAGGCGGTGGATGCCGGTGTTCACTTAGTGGGCGCTGTCGCCGTGGCGCCCTAGTGTTGAATATTCTATACCATTTGAGGATTGGTCACCAGCTGCGGCAGGCGCTGGCGCAGGCTGCGCTCGACCACGTCCTGACCCGGGCGATAGTCGTCCTGGCAGGCGGCCAGGGCGCGGTTGAGGGTCAGCTCGGCGATACGCGCATGATCCTGGGGCAGTGAATTGACCGGCAGCGGCAGGAAGTCGAGCAGTCGGTCGTCGCCGAAGGTGGCCAGGCGCAGTCGCTGCGGCAGGCTGCCCTGCTCGAGCAGGACGTCGAACACGCCATCGAGCAGGGTATAGGAGGCGGTGACCAGGGCGTCGGGCAGGCCGTGGTCGTCGAGCAGCTGACGCATCAGCCGCGCGCCCTCGCCGCGTTCGTAGCGTGCCGCGCTGTAGGTCACCGCCTGGGCCGGCGCGTCGGCCAGGGCCTGCTGGAAACCGGCGCGCCGCTCGACGCTGATCGACAGCCGCGGCACGGCGTCGAACCAGGCGATGCGCCCCACCTCGGGTGCCAGCACCGAGCGGGTAAGGGTATGGGCGGCGGCCTGGTTGTTACTGACCACGCTGACGAAGCGCGACGGATCCATGGCGCGGTCGACGGCGATCACCGGCAGCCCCGTCTCCATCAGCTCGGCGTAGAAGGGATCGTCCATGGCCAGGCAGCTGGCGACGATCAGGGCGTCGCAGCGCTGCGCACGCAGCGCCCTGGCCAGCTCGCGCTCGCTCTCGGGGGCGTCGTCGGAGCCGACGATCAGCAGCTGGTAGCCACGCTCACGGGCGCCGCGCTCGAGACGCTTGGCGAGCCGCGCATAGCTGGCGTTCTCCAGGTCGGGAATGATCAACCCCAGGGTGCGGCTGGCGCCGCGCCGCAGCGCGGCGGCCTGGGCATCGATGCGGTAGTGGTGACGCTCGACCACGGCCATGACCTTGTCGACCGTGTCCTGGCTGATGCGCCGCTCCTTGGCCCGGCCGTTGATCACGTAGCTTGCCGTGGTGCGCGAGACGCCGGCCAGGCGGGCGATTTCGGCTAGGGTCATGACGGGTTTCCTTGGCTTGGGCATGCGTCGATTTCCTTATTCTACGCCACCGATGTGCCCTTAGACCCCCTGCCAAAGTCGTAGGTATCGTGGCTTGATAAAAGCGTGTTCTCGATCCAGCATTGTCGTTAGTGCGTGGTGACACGATTCAGCCTGCCGCTATAACATGTAGCGCTTGAGGCCGGGCGCGTCAAACGTCTCGCCACCCGCGCGATTATCTGCGCCTTGCCCGCGACGGGCGAGGCACTACCAGGAGGCAGCTCATGCTGACACTCGGCCAGGACGACATTCTTCTCGACTGCCAGGCGCGTGACTGGCATGAGGCACTCGATGCCGCTGCCCAGGCGCTGCAGACCGCGGGGCTGGTGGATGCCGCCTATCGCCAGGGCCTGCACGCCCGCGAGGCGCAGTCGTCGACCTTCCTCGGCAATGCCATTGCCATTCCCCACGGCACCCCGGAGAGCCGTCAGCACGTCAAGCGCACCGGGGTGCGGGTGCTGCAGTTTCCCCGCGGCGTCGAGTGGCACGACGGCAATCGCGTCCACGTGCTGGTCAGCATCGCCGCCCAGAACGACGAACACCTCGATATCCTGCGCCAGTTGACTCACGTCCTCGACCGCGACGGCGTCGCCGAACGGCTGGCGGCGGCGAGTGACCGCGGCGAGGTCGCCGCGCTGCTCTCCAAGGCGGTGGTCGAGGCGCGGATGGACGCCACGACGCTGTGTCTGGGGTTCCCGGGTCATGATGCGGCGGAGCTGGCGCTGGCCGGCGCCGCAAGGCTGCGCCAGGCGGGCTGCGTGGCCAGCGAGTTCGTCGCGGCGATTGCCGCCGCCAGCCCTCAGCCGCTGGGCCAGGGGCTGTGGCTGGCCAGCGCCGAGCGCGGCGTCAGCCAGCCGGCGCTGGCCCTGGCCACGCCGGAAGCCCCGCTGGCCACGGCTCAGGGAGCGGTAAACGGCGTGTTCTGCCTGGCGGCCCAGGGCGAGGCGCATCGGCCGCTGCTGGAGCGTCTGGTGGCGCTGCTCGATAGCGGTGCCGGCGAGACCCTGGCGGGGCTCGGCGAGGCCGAGGTGCTGGCACGCCTGGCCGGCGAGTCGGCGACGGCGCAGACCGCTACGGTGCGGGTGCTCAACGCCCACGGCCTGCACGCGCGGCCCGCCAAGCAGCTGGTTCAGGTGGCCCGCGCCCAGCCGCTGGCGATCCAGGTGCGGCTGGCCGAGGGCGGCGCTGCGGCGGTGTCTGCGGCGAGCCTGACCAAGGTCATTGGCCTCGGCGCGCGGCGCGGCCAGATGCTGCAGTTCTCGGCTGAGGGCCAGGGCGCTGAAACGGCACTGACGGCGGTCTGTGAGGCGGTCAGCGCCGGGCTCGGCGAGAAGGTGGCGCCCTTCGACGAGGGCCGCGAGCACGCCGCCATCGCCTCTGCCACGGCGCCCAAGCTGGAGCCGCTGCCGGCCGACACTGCGCATCAGGCGGTGGCCGCCTCGCCGGGCCTGGCCATCGCGCCGTTGTTCGTGATGCGCACGCCGCGCTTCGACTATCCGCGCCAGGGCCAGGGGGCCCGTCACGAGATTCCGCGTCTCGAGCAGGCCATCGCCGAGGGCCAGACGCAGCTCGAGGCGCTGGTCAAACGCGCTCCGGGTGGCGAGGTCGCCGAGATCCTGTCGATGCACGAGGAGATGCTCGACGACCCCGAGCTGCACCAGGCGGCCCGCGACGCCATCGACGACGGGCTCTCTGCAGAGGCGGCCTGGTGGGACGCCATCGACACCGCCGCCCACGCCCAGGAGATGCTCGCCGACCGGCTGCTGGCCGAGCGCGCCGCCGACCTGCGCGATGTAGGGCGCCGGGTGCTGGGCATCCTCTGCCAGGTCACGCTGCCCGAGCCGCCGGCGCACCCCTATATCCTGGTGGCCGACGACCTGGGCCCCTCCGATGTGGCGCGCCTCGACACCACGCGAGTGCGCGGCCTGCTCACCGCCCGCGGTGGCGCCACCGCCCACAGCGCGATCCTTGCCCGCGCATTGGGCATCCCGGCGGTGGTCGGCGCGGGGGAGCGCGTGCTGAGCCTCGATAACGGCCTCGAGATGATCCTCGACGGTGAGCGCGGACGGGTGATTCCGGCGCCGTCGGCGGAGCGGCGCAGCCGCGCCGAGCTGCGCCTCAAGGAGCATGAGGCGCGGGAGCGAGCGGCCTGGGAGGCGCGCTTCGACGAGGGACGCACCCGCGACGGCCAGCGCGTCGAGGTCGCCGCCAACCTCGGCAATACCGCCCACGCCGCGGATGCCGTCGAGCGCGGTGCCGAAGGCGTCGGCCTGCTGCGCACCGAGTTTCTGTTCATGGCGCATGCCAGCGCCCCGGATCTCGACACCCAGATCGCGGAGTATCGCCAGGCGATCACCGCCCTCGAGGGGCGGCCGCTGGTGGCGCGCACCCTCGATGTCGGCGGCGACAAGCCGCTGCCTTACTGGCCGCTACCCCAGGAGGACAACCCCTTCCTGGGCCTGCGCGGCATCCGCCTGGCGTTGACCCAGCCGGAGGTGCTCGAGACCCAGCTGCGTGCGCTGCTGATCGCCGCCGTCGGCACGCCGCTGCGGATCATGCTGCCGATGGTCAAGGACATCGCCGAGTTCCGCCAGGCCAAGGCGATCTACGACCGCCTGCTGGCCGAGCTGCCTGCCACCGAGCGTGCCACCGATGTGCAGCTTGGCGTCATGATCGAGGTGCCGTCCAGCGCGCTGCTGGCGCCCAGCCTGGCCGCCGAGGTCGATTTCTTCTCGGTGGGCACCAACGACCTGACCCAGTACACCCTGGCCATCGACCGTGGCCACCCCGAACTCTCGGCCCAGGCCGATGGCCTGCACCCGGCGGTGCTGCGCCTGATCCAGATGACCGTCGACGCCGCCCACGCCCAGGGCAAGTGGGTCGGGGTATGCGGCGAGCTGGCCTCGGACGCCACGGCGGTGCCGGTGCTGGTGGGGCTGGGCGTCGATGAGCTGTCGGTCAGCGCCCGCCAGGTGCCGCTGGTCAAGGCGCGGCTGCGCGATATCGACCTCGCCGAGGCCCGCGCCCAGGCCGAGCTGGCGCTGGCCCAGGCCACCAGCGAGGCGGTACGCGACGCCCTGGAGGCACGCTGATGGCCAATATCCTCACCCTCAGCCTCAACCCGGCGCTGGACCTGGCGATCAGCCTGCCGCGCCTGGCGCTGGGGCAGGTCAACCGCACCGATGCCACCCACCTCGAAGCCGGCGGCAAGGGCGTCAACGTGGCGCGGGTGTTGGCGGCCCTCGGCCACCGGGTGCGCGTCTCGGGTTTCCTCGGCGCCGCCAACGACGGCCCCTTCCTGCGCGCCTTCGAGGCCATGGGCGTGGAGGATGACTTCCTGCGCGTGGCCGGCGAGACGCGCATCAATGCCAAGGTCGCCGAGCACGACGGCCGGGTCACCGATATCAACGGGCCGGGACTGGAGATCGACGCCGCCGCCTTCAGCGCGCTGATCGAGCGCCTCGATGCCCTGGCCTGCGACCGTGAGGCGCGCCCCGATGCGGTGCTGATCGGCGGCAGTCTGCCGCCGGGTATCGTCGCCGAGGATCTCGCCGCGCTGGTGGTGCGGCTGCGCGAGCACGGCCTGCCGGTGTGGGTCGACACCAGCGGGGCGGCGCTGCGGGCCGCCATCGAGGCGGGTCCCACCGCGGTCAAGCCCAATGAAATGGAGCTCGCCGACTGGGCCGGCAGGGCGCTGGACACCCCGGCCGAACGGCTGGCAGCGGCGCTCAGGCTGCACGCCGCTGGCGTCGATGAGGCGCTGATCTCCGCCGGCGCCGACGGCGTGCTGTGGGTCAGCCGGCGCGGCAGCTGGCTGGCCACCCCGCCGCGAGTGGCGGTGGCCAGCACCGTGGGCGCCGGCGACACCCTGGTCGCGGGGATGCTGCACGGCCTGCTCGAAGGCCATGCAGCGCCGCAGACCCTGGCGTTCGCCACGGCGCTGTCGGCGGAATCGGTTCGTCACCTCGGGGTGGGCAACGTCCACGCCGAGGATCTCTCTTCTCTCCAACAACAGACCCGTGTGCGTCGCCTCGACGACGTCGATACAGGGGGAGCGCTCGTATGAACATCATCCTGATCACCGCCTGCCCCAGCGGCATGGCGACTACCTTTCTCGCCGCCCGTCGCCTGGAACAGGCCGCGATCCGTCGCCAGTGGCAGGTCAGCGTCGAGATGCACGGCCAGCTCGAGCCGCTGACCCCGGTCAGCGCCGAGGCGATCGCCGCCGCCGACCTGGTGGTGGTCGCCGCCGAGCGGGTCCCGGACCCGGCGCGCTTCGCCGGCAAGCGCCTCTACCGGGCCTCCATCGACCAGGCGCTGCCCGATCCCGACGCCTTTCTCGAGCGTGCCAGCCGCGAGGCCGGCGAGTTCACGCCGGTGGCGGAGGAGTCAGCGCCTTCAGTGTCCACTGCCGGCAGCAAGATCGTCGCCGTCACCGCCTGCCCGACCGGGGTCGCGCATACCTTCATGGCCGCCGAGGCACTGAGTGAGGCCGGCAAGGCGCTGGGCCACCAGATTCGCGTCGAGACCCAGGGCTCGGTGGGCGCCCAGGACAAGCTCACCGCGCAGGAGATCGCGGATGCCGACTTGGTACTGCTGGCCTGCGACATCGAGGTCGACCCGACCCGCTTCGCCGGCAAGCGCATCTACCGCACCTCCACCGGCAACGCCCTGAAGAAGCCCCAGCCGACCATCCAGGCGGCGCTGGCCAATGCCACGCTAGAGGAAGCCGGGGCGAGCGCCACTGGCGGCGAGGCGAGCAAGAGCTTCAAGGAGGTCGGCGTCTACAAGCACCTGCTGACCGGGGTCTCATTCATGCTGCCGATGGTGGTGGCCGGCGGCCTGCTGATCGCGCTCTCCTTCGCCTTCGGCATCGACGCCTTCGAGCAGGAGGGCACCCTGGCCGCGGCGCTGATGCAGATCGGTGGCGGCACCGCCTTCGCGCTGATGATTCCGGTGCTGGCCGGCTATATCGCCTACTCCATCGCCGACCGGCCGGGCATCGCCCCGGGTATGATTGGCGGCATGCTGGCCGCGGAGATAGAGGCCGGCTTCATTGGCGGCATCCTGGCCGGTTTCCTGGCCGGCTACGTGGCGCTGGCGGTGGCGCGCCACGTCAAGCTGCCGTCCAGCGTCGAGTCGCTCAAGCCGATCCTGATCATCCCGCTGGTGGCGAGCCTGGTCACCGGCCTGACCATGATCTACGTGATCGGCGAGCCGGTGGCGGCGATCATGACGGGTCTGACCGGCTTCCTGGCCGGCATGGATGCCACAAATGCGGTACTGCTGGGCATCCTGCTCGGCGCCATGATGTGCGTCGACCTGGGCGGGCCGGTCAACAAGGCCGCCTATACCTTCGGCGTTGGCCTGCTGGCCTCCCAGACCTATGCGCCGATGGCGGCGATCATGGCCGCCGGCATGGTGCCGGCGATCGGCATGGGCGTTGCCAGTTTCGTGGCGCGTCACAAGTTCTCGCAGCCGGAGCGCGAGGCGGGCAAGGCCTCCTTCGTGCTGGGGCTGTGCTTTATCAGCGAAGGGGCGATCCCCTTCGCCGCCAAGGATCCGCTGCGGGTGATTCCCGTCTGCATCGTTGGCGGGGCGGTGACCGGGGCGCTATCGATGCTGGTCGGCGCCCAACTGATGGCCCCCCACGGCGGCATCTTCGTGCTGATGATCCCCGGCGCCATCAGCCCGGTGCTGTTCTACCTGGCCGCCATCGTGATTGGCTCGCTGGTCACTGGCCTGGGCTATGCCGCCCTCAAGCGCGGTGCCGCACCGGTGGCGGTGGCCGCGACCAACTGATCGCTGCTGGCAGTTCTTTGCATGGCTTGCCGGTGCCTTCGGGCGCCGGCTTTTTATTACCCGATGCCTATCGGGAGACCGGAAAATATTGCCGTTGATAGAGGTATGACCTGTCATTTCAAAGGATTCGTGGATTTTATCCTGAATAGCCATTCAATGATGGTTTGATAGTATTCTCGGTAAAGCTGGTGTAGTTTTTGCAGCACTGAATTGAACGGATGAAAACGGAGGGCTCTTACCCGGGCCGTTCGTTCGCTCGGCGGTGCTACCCGCGCCGCTGATGAAACAGGAGATACACGATGTCTACCGCCCCCGTGACGCTGATGGTGGCACGCCGCGTGGCCCGCGGCCGCTACCGCGCGTTCATTGCCTGGCTCAATGAAGGCCGCGACCTGGCCGCCGACTTCGCCGGCTATCTCGGCTCCGGCGTGCTGGCGCCGCCGCCCGGCGACGACGAGTACCAGATCATCTTTCGCTTCCGCGATGCCCAGACCCTGGCCGCCTGGGAGCACTCCGCCTCGCGGCGTGCCTGGCTGGCGCGCGGGTCTGGCCTGTTCGAGGCGCCCCACGAGCATCGTGCCACCGGGCTGGATCGCTGGTTTGCCGACGCCAACGGCCAGGCGCCGCCGCGCTGGAAGCAGGCGGTGGCGATCTGGTTGGCGTTCTTCCCGGTATCGCTGGCGTTTCAACTGCTGGCCGGTGGTGCGCTTGCCACGCTGCCGCTGCTCGCCAAGGTGTTGGTCAGCACCCTGGCACTCACGCCGCTGATGGTGTTCCTGTTCATTCCGCTCTCGACCCGCCTGCTGGGGCCCTGGCTGCGCGGCGATTGCACCCTGGTGGGGCGGCTGGAGCGCTGGTGGCACCAGCGTAGGGCATAGCGAGACGATTGGACGGCCAGGCTGCCGCTTGGTTAGGCTCGCAGGGTGGGGCGGGTCCAACAGGCAAAGGAGAGAGGCATGCAGGTGCTACGTCAGTTTTCGGCACTCGGGCTGCTGGTAGGGACGCTGCTGTTTGCCATCTCACTGACGCCGAGTCTGCTGCCACGCACCTTCGTCGTCCAAGGCGTGATTTCGGGGCTGTCGTTCTCGGCGGGCTATGCGCTGGGTGTCCTGGCGCGCTGGCTGTGGGCCTATCTCGAGCTACCGATACCCGGGCCTCGCGGCGCGCTGAGCATCAAGCGTATCGCCGCTGGCGTCTGTGCGGTGATTGCCGCTGCGTTCCTGTGGCGCGCCTCGGACTGGCAGGACTCTGTGCGGTTACTGATGGAGATGGAGCCCACCAGCGGCACGCGGCCGTTGAGTGTCGCCCTGATTGCGCTGGCGATATTTGCGCTGCTGCTGCTGTTGGCCAGGCTGTTCCGGCGCACCTTTCGTTTCCTCTCACGCCGGCTACAGCGCGTGGTACCGCGTCGCGTCTCGAATGTCATCGGCGTGGTGGCGGCCGCGGCGCTGTTCTGGTCGGTGATCGACGGGGTCATCTTCACCCTTACCCTGCGCGCCCTGGATCGCTCCTACCAGCAGGTCGACGTGCTGATGCCGGATGACCTGGCGCCGCCCAGCGACCCTCAGGTAGCTGGCAGCGAGGCGTCGCTGATCAGTTGGGAAGCCCTGGGCCTGCGCGGTCGGCGCTTCGTGACCCGGGGCCCCTCGGCGAGCGACATCGAGGCGTTTCTCGGCGAACCCGCCGAGCAGCCGCTGCGGGTCTATGTCGGGCTGAACGCCGCCGACACGCCCAAGGCGCGCGCCGAACTGGCGCTCGAGGAGCTCAAGCGGGCGGGGGCTTTCGAGCGCTCGCTGCTGCTGCTGGCCACGCCCACCGGCCGTGGTTGGCTGGACCCGGCGGCGCAGAACACCCTGGAGTATCTGCAGCGCGGCGATATCGCCACGGTCACCGCCCAGTACTCCTACCTGCCGAGCCCATTGGCGCTGATCGTGGAGGGCGACTACGGTGCCGAAATGGCGCGGGCGCTGTTCGAGGCGGTCTATCGCCACTGGACGTCACTGCCCGACGACCAGCGCCCGGCGCTGTATCTGCACGGGCTGAGTCTCGGCGCGCTCAACTCCGACCGCTCCTTCGATATCTACGACATCATCGATGACCCCTTCGACGGCGCGCTGTGGAGCGGGCCGCCGTTTCGCAGCCCTACCTGGCGGGCCATGACGCGCGATCGCGATGCCGGCTCGCCGGCCTGGCGGCCGCGTTTCCGCGACGGTGCGGTGGTGCGTTTCATGAATCAGCACGGCGGCCTCGACGACGGCGCGGCCGACTGGGGCGACTTCCGCATTGCCTACCTGCAGTATGCCAGCGATCCGGTGACCTTCTTCGAGCCCGAGGCGCTCTACCGTGAACCGGAGTGGTTGCAGGCCCCGCGCGGGCCGGATGTCTCCCAGGACCTGACCTGGTACCCGGTGGTCACCGGCCTGCAGCTGCTGGCCGACCTTGCCGCCGGTACCGCGCCGCCCGGCTACGGCCACGAGATCGCCGCCGAGCACTACATCGAGGCCTGGATGGCGCTGATCGAGCCCGAGGGGTGGTCGGCGGACGAGGTGGAGCGCCTCGCGGCACTGTTTGCCTCGCGCCGCTAGCGGCGCCATTGTGAAGCAAGATGGCGGCGGCCTACACTGCAGGAAACCCGCGCAGGATCGCTGCCATGCTCGATGCACCACTTCTTGATCCCAGCGTCGCCAGCGACAGCCAGGCGGTGCGTACCGCGGTCAGCCACGCGCGCGACCCCCAGTGCGCTGCGTCGGAACTGGCCGCGGCGCTGCGTCACCCGCAGCTGGGATTCGTGCTGTTCTTCGTTAGCGCCGAGTATGCCCTGAGGCCACTCGGCGAGGCGCTCGACGCGGCCTTTGCCGGCGTGCCGATCAGCGGCTGCACCACCGCTGGCGAGATCACCGCCGAGGGCTACGACCGCGGCTGCATCGTGGCGGTGGGGTTCGATGCGCGGCATTTCGGCGTCGGAGTGGCGCTGATCGACGAGCTCGACGGCTTCGACCTGGTGCGCGCCCAGCGCGTCACCGACGGCCTGCTGGCGACGTCCCGACGCCAGGCGGCCCCGGGCGGCGACCACTTCGCCCTGACCCTGCTCGACGGCCTCTCCAGCTGCGAGGAGCAGGTGCTGGCGACCCTCGATGCGGCCCTGGGCAGCATTCCCAGCTTCGGCGGGTCGGCCGGTGACGATAATCGCCTAGCGCACACCCACGTCTACAGCGACGGTTGCTTCCATGACCAGGCCGCGGTGGTGGTGATGTTCACCACGCGCCTGCCGTTCGAGGTCTTCACCACCCATCATCTGCGGCCGCGTAGCGAGAAGCTGGTGGTGACCCGGGCCGATCGCGAGCGGCGCCGGGTGATCGAGCTCAACGCCGCGCCCGCCGCCGACGAGTACGCGCGACTGGTTGGCTGCCCCCGTGAGGCCCTGGATGATGCGGTCTTCGCCCGCTATCCGCTGGCGGTGCGGATCGGCGAGAGCTACTTCGTGCGCTCGATTCAGCGCGTCAACGATGACGGCAGCCTGAGCTTCTACTGTGCGGTGGAGAACGGCATCGTGCTGACCGCCATGACGCCGGCGCCGATCCTGCCCGACCTCGAGGCGGTATTCGACGACCTGAGCGCCCGGCTCGGGGCACCCGAACTGATCATCGGCCTCGACTGTTTCCTGCGGCGCCTGGAGATCGAGGCGCTGGGCAGCCTCGAGGCGGCCTCGGACCTGCTGCGCCGCCAGCGGGTGATCGGTTTCAACACCTACGGGGAGCAGCACCATGGCATGCACATCAACCAGACCTTCACCGGGGTTGTGCTTGGGCGCCCCGGTAGCGGCTGACAGCGATGCCGCGCTGACGCCCCGCGAGCAGGCCCTGGTCGAGGAGAATGCGCGGCTGCACAAGGTGTGTGCGGCGCTGATCGAGCGCGTCGAGTCCAGCGGTGTCGCCGGCGGTGCGCCCTATGCGGCCTTCGAGCACGCCGTGCTGCTGGCCGAGCAGGTCCGCGAGCGCACCGAGACCCTGCATCGTACCCTCGATGAGCTGAGCCAGGTCAACGCCGAGCTGGGCTCGGTGAACACCAAGCTGCGCGAGGAGATCGCCGTGCGCGGCGAGACCGAGCGGCGGCTGCGCGAGGCCAAGGCCGAGGCCGAGGCGGCCAACCTGTCGAAGAGCAAATTCCTGGCCGCGGTCAGCCACGACCTGCTGCAGCCGCTCAACGCGGCGCGCCTGTTCACCACCGCGCTGGGCGATCAGCTCGAGGATCCGGCCATGCCGGCGGAGTCGCGCCGCCTGGTGGGGCATATCGGCCGCTCGCTCAAGGACGTCGAGACGCTGCTCGGTACGCTGGTGGATATCTCGCGCCTCGATGCCGGCGTGCTGACGCCGGATGTGGCACCGTTCGCGGCCGCCGAGCTGCTCGATGCGCTGGCCGAGGAGTACCGCCAGATGGCCGCTACCCGCGGCCTCACGCTACGCTACGTTGCGTCCTCGGCGGTGATCGATTCCGATATGGCCCTGCTCGCGCGGGTGGTGCGCAATCTGTTGAGCAACGCCATTCGCTACACGCCGACCGGCCATATCCTGCTGGGCTGTCGACGCCGTGCCGCGGGGCTCGAGATCAGCGTTGCCGATACCGGCAGGGGGATCGAGGAGGCCCAGCGCGAGGAGATCTTCCTCGAATTTCGCCGCGGGGATGCGGGCTGCCAGCAGAGCGACCGCGGCCTGGGGCTGGGGCTCGCCATCGTCGACCGCATCAGCGGCATGCTCGGCCACCGCCTGTCGCTGGCCTCTATCCCCGGGCGCGGCTCGCGCTTCGCGATTCTGGTGCCCTATGGCCAACCACCGACAACGTCAGTCCAGCACAGGGCGCCGCCACTACCGGGAGTGGCACCGTTGGCCGGCTCGCGGGTCTGGGTGATCGACAACGATCCGGCGATCTGCGAGGGCATGCAGGCCCTGCTGGAGGGCTGGGGCTGCGAGGTGGTCAGCGGCGAGTCGCTGGCAGGCTTGAACCGTTACGCAGGGCTGTCACGAGGCGCTGATGCCCTGATCATCGACTATCACCTCGACGAGCATCAGCCCGACGGATTCGATGTCGCGGCGATGCTGCAGCGGCGTTTTCCGCGGCTGCCGGTGATCATGATCACCGCCAATCACGATGCCTCGCTCAAGGCGCGGGCCCGCGAGCGGGGCTACCGCTGCCTGCTAAAGCCGCTCAAGCCCTTGCGCCTGAAGATGGCGCTGCTGCAGTGCGTGGCGGCGGCGCCCAGCGGCGCGTCGGGTTAAGGCCGGCCACTGCCACGCTGGCCGGCCGGGTGGCCTCAATCGGCTGGCGTCAGTCGATACAGGCCGCCGTCGGACTCGTCGGTGAGCACATAGAGCATGCCGTCCGGCCCCTGGCGCACGTCACGAATGCGGCCCAGCTCCTCGTCGAGCAGCACCTCCTCGTGGGCGACGCTATTGCCGTCGAGCACCAGCCGGTGCAGCTGCTCGCGGTATAGCGAGCCGACGAACAGGTTGCCCTGCCACTCGGCGACATCGTCGCCGCTGTAGAAGGCCATGCCGGAGGGGGCCATGGACTCCTCCCACCAGTGCGCCGGCTCGGTCACCCCCGGTGCTTCCTGGCCGATGCCGATGAACTCGCCGGTGCTGTAGTCGCTGCCGAAGGCGACCTGGGGCCAGCCGTAGTTGGCACCGACCTCGAGCCGGTAGAGCAGGTCGCCGCCGGAGGGACCGTGGTCGACCGCCCACAGCTCACCGTTGTCGGGGTGAATGGCCAGCCCCTGCTTGTTGCGGTGGCCGAAGGAGTAGATCTCGGGGCGCAGGTTGCCCGGTGCCATCTCGATGAAGGGGTTGTCGGGGTGCGCACCGCCGTCCTCGAGGAGCCGGATCAGCGAGCCTGCCGGGTCGGTAAGGTCCTGGGAGGGGTAGCGCAGGCCGCGGTCACCGATCGAGAACAGCACGCTGCCGTCGCCGGGGAGCAGGATCCGCGAGCCGTAGTGACGGCCGGGCTCGGTGCGCGGCGATTGGGCGTAGAACGTCTCGACGTCGGTCAGTTCGCGGTTGTCTTCGTCGAGGCGTGCGCGCGCCAGGGCCGTGGCGGTGCCATAGTCGTCGCTGGCAACGCCGTCATCGTCGCCCGGGCTCGAGTAGGTGAAGTAGATCCAGCCGTTGTCGTCGTAATCGGGGTGCACGGCGACATCGAGCAGGCCGCCCTGGTTGCCGCCTTCGGGGGCGGTGAGCTGATCCTCGTCGGTGTCGATCTCCGGCAGGTTGCCAAGCGAGATGGCCTCGTCGGCGTCGATCAGATAGAGGCTGCCGGGGCGTTCGGTGACCAGCATGCGGCCGTCGGGCAGCCAGGCCAGTGACCAGGGGTGCTCTAGACCGCTGACCACCTGCGTAACGCCGAGTGTGGTTTCTTCGCTGTCATGGTCGCTGATCACTTCGTCGTCGGTCACGCTGACGTTGGCGCGTCCGTCGCCGCTGTCATTGGTCTCGCTGTCGTCGGCATTGGCTACGCCGTAGGCCGAGGCCAGCATCACGGCCAGGGCGAGTCGCGACAGGGTGAGTCGCGCGGCAATCGGGGTGCGCGTGGCAGCGGGGGGATGTAATGGCATCTCGCAGTGCTCCTTGCAGGCGATGAACAGAGGGGCGCGGGCCATCCGTGCCCGTCCCTCAGCCTAGAAAAGCCTCCCTCATGTCGCAAGGCAGCATCGCCTAGCGTGTGACGTCGTCGCGTTCGCTGGCGAGCAGGATCGCCTGGACTCGGCTGCTGACCCTGAGCTTGCGCAGGATCGCCGAGACGTGTGTCTTGACGGTGGTTTCGGCGATGTCGAGGCGGTAGGCGATCATCTTGTTGGACTCGCCCTTGACCATGTGCGCCAGCACCTCGCGCTGCTTGTCGGTAAGCGTGGCCAGTGAGCTGGGCTCGGCGGCCGGCGTGGCGCCGGCCGGGTGGCCGCCAGCGCGCATGATATCGGGCGGCAGGTAGACCTGGCCGGCGAGGATCTGCCTGAGCGCGGCAAGCAGCGCATCGCGTGGCGTCGATTTGGGGATATAGCCCACCGCCCCGAGGCTCAGTGCCTCGAGGATGGTCTGCTTGTGCTGCTCGGCGGAGACGATCACCACCGGCAGCCAGGGCGCGGCCTGGCGTAGCCGAGCCAGTCCGTTCAGGCCCTCGGCATCGGGCAGCCCGAGGTCGAGCAGCGCCAGGTCGAGGTCATCATGCTGGGCGATGACCTCCAGCGTGGCGCCCAGGCTGGGCGCTTCGAGGGTCTCGCTGCCGCTGAGTCCGCGGGCGATCACCGCGACCATCGCTTCGCGAAACAGGGGGTGGTCATCGGCGATCAGCAGCCGGTACATGCGTGGCGCGCTCCTTGAGTTGGCTGGCGGTATCGCAGGCGGGTCTCCTACCAAGGGAGGAGGCTGGCTCCTGCCATGGCAGTATGTCGCGAAGTGCCGGCCTGTCCAACACTGAAGCGAGCATCACCGATAACGACAATAGCGACAACCGACAGGAGCAACGCCATGATCTATGCCAACCCCGGCCAGCCCGGATCCGTAATGACCTACGAAGAGCGCTACGGCAACTATATCGGCGGCGAGTTCGTCGCGCCGGTGAAGGGTCAGTATTTCGATAACGTCAGCCCGGTCAACGGCCAGGTGTTCTGCCAGATCCCGCGCTCTACCGCCGAGGATATCGACAAGGCGCTGGATGCCGCCCATCAGGCCGCCCCCGCCTGGGGCAGGACCTCGACCACGGAGCGCTCCAATATCCTGCTCAAGATTGCCGATCGCATCGAGCAGAACATCGAGATGCTTGCCGTGGCCGAAACCTGGGACAACGGCAAGGCGGTGCGCGAGACGATCAATGCCGACCTGCCCCTGGCCGTCGACCACTTCCGCTACTTTGCCGGCTGTATCCGTGCCCAGGAAGACACGTCAAGCGCCATCGACAACAACACCGTGGCCTATCACTTTCACGAGCCGCTGGGCGTGGTGGGCCAGATCATTCCCTGGAATTTCCCGATCCTGATGGCCACCTGGAAGCTGGCGCCGGCGCTGGCGGCCGGCAACTGCGTGGTACTCAAGCCCGCCGAGCAGACCCCGGCCTCGATTCTTGAGCTGATGAAGCTGGTCGGCGACCTGCTGCCGCCGGGGGTGGTCAACATCGTCAACGGTTACGGCGCCGAGGCGGGCCAGGCGCTGGCCACCAGCAAGCGCATCGCCAAGATCGCCTTCACCGGCTCCACGCCGGTCGGCGGGCATGTGCTCAAGTGCGCCGCCGAGAACATCATCCCCTCCACCGTGGAGCTGGGCGGCAAGTCGCCGAACATCTACTTCGCCGACATCATGAACGCCGAGCCGGAGTTCATCGACAAGGCGGCGGAAGGGTTGGTGCTGGCCTTCTTCAACCAGGGCGAGGTCTGCACCTGTCCGTCGCGGGCGCTGATTCAGGAGAGCATCTACGACGACTTCATGGCCAAGGTCATGGAGCGCACCCTGTCGATCAAGCGCGGCAATCCGCTCGACACTGATGTGCAGGTCGGCGCCCAGGCCTCCGAGGAGCAGTTCGACAAGATCATGTCGTACATGGACATCGCCCGCGAGGAGGGCGCCGAGTTCCTCACCGGCGGGGGCAAGGAGACCATGGACGATGCGCTCAACAGCGGCTTCTATGTTCAGCCGACGCTGCTCAAGGGCCACAACAAGATGCGCGTCTTCCAGGAGGAGATCTTCGGTCCGGTGGTGGCAGTGACCACCTTCAAGGACCAGGAAGAAGCCCTGGCCATTGCCAACGATACCGAGTTCGGCCTCGGTGCCGGCCTGTGGACCCGCGATATCAACGTCGCCTTCCGCATGGGGCGTGGTATCCAGGCCGGGCGCGTGTGGACCAACTGCTACCATCAGTATCCGGCCCACGCCGCCTTCGGTGGCTACAAGAAGTCCGGCATCGGCCGCGAGAACCACAAGATGGCCCTGGAGCACTACCAGCAGACCAAGAACCTGCTGGTCAGCTACGACATCAACCCGCTGGGCTTCTTCTGAGCCTGCCGCCTCGGCCCGCGCCGGGGCGTTTCAACCAACAGGGCGCGACCTCGGTCGCGCCCTTGGCGTTGCTGGACACTGCAAGCGGGCCGCTCATCCGGCCACCAGCTCCTGGTACATGCCGCCCGGGGCATCCAGGACATAGCGATAGATACCGCCGGGCTCCGGCACCTCTGGCTCCTCCTCGACCGGTTCCGGAGGAGGATAGACCGCCACCAGCTCGCCGTTGGCGGTCTCCATGATGTCGCGTAGCTGGCCATAGTCGATGGCCGGGAGATCGTCGCCGAGTGCCTGATGCAGCCTGTCGAAAGGATCGAGCAGGTGGGTCAGGGCATCCTCGCGCTGCTCGGCGGGGGCGAAGGCCTGAACGTAGAGGGTGTCCTCCTCCCAGCCGACCTTGAAGTGGTCGTCGATGATATTGACCGCGGTACCGTTGGGGATATTGCGGTAGAGGTGTTCGATGTCCTCCGGGTACATGCGGATGCAGCCGCGGCTGGCGCGCATGCCGATGCCGTCGGGCATGTTGGTGCCATGAATCAGGTAGCCGGGAATATCCAGCAGAATGGCGTGGCGGCCCAGCGGGTTGTCGGGCCCGGGCGGGACCACCGCTGGCGCCGGTTCACCGCGCTCGGCGGCCTCCTCGCGCATCGAGCGCGGCGGGTACCAGGCCGGGTCCTCGAGGCGCATGGTGGTCTCGGTGGTGCCCAGCGGCGTATTGAAGCCCTCGCGGCCGATACCGATGGGGTAGGTCTCGACCCGCGGGGTCTCGCCGTTGCCGGTGGGCGGAAAGTAGTAGAGCCGCAGCTCGGCAAGATTCACCACCAGCCCCTCGCGAGGCGCCTCGGGCAGGATGTGCTTGGCGGGAATCACCACCTCGGTGCCGTCGCCGGGGATCCAGATGCTGACCTCCGGGTTGGCGGCGCGGATCTCTTCATAGCCGACGTTGTGGGCACGGGCGATATCGAGCAGGGTCTCGTCGCCCTCGACCTCGACGGTGTAGCGCTCGCCGATGATATTGCCGTCTTCGGGCAACGGGTGGTGACCAAGCGGCCAGTCGTCGTCGGCCAGCAGCGAGCCGCTGGCAAGCGCAATGCCCAGCGCCAGCGGGGCCAGCCACAGGGGGCGCGATGCTGAGATAGATGGTGTCGTCACGATAATCCGAATATCGGCCTGGGCCGTGAGATAGGGTTGCCGAACAGTGTTCCACGCTACTCGCGGGGGTGCAACTGCCCCGGCGCCCTTCGCTTGGGGGCAGCGGCGATCAACCTGGGCGTTAACACAAGCGGCGACTCCGAAGAGTCGCCGCGTGGTGTCACTGCCTGAGCGTGGATCAGGGCGTATCGCCTACCGCGCCGGGCATGGCGGGAACGCTGCCGTTCTCGCCGGCCAGTGACAGGAAGTGCAGGTGGCGCTCGTACTCGGCGAGCACGTCGCCGATCACCTGGCCGCGGGTATAGCCGTTGAGGTCCTGACCGGTGCCGCCTTCCGACAGGTAGACGTCGAGGCGCACGTAGTAGTCGTCGTCCACCGGCAGGAAGCTCGGCGTGCGCATGCGGTGCGGGCACACCTGGTAGACGAAGAACGGCGCGTTCTCGAGCTCGACCTGCAGGGTCAGGCGCGGCAGCGGCTCACCCTCGACCTGCTCCTCGCTGACGTTGGCGACCTGGCCGCGACTCTCGAGCTCCTGGGCGAACTGGGTCAGCGCCGGGCGGATCGAGTGTTCGATGGTCGCCGCGGCGCCGGCGCGGTTGGAGGTGTCCAGCGCGCGGTCGAGGCGCTCGCGCCAGTCGCCGCCAGGCGCGGTGCCGGCGATGCGGCGGCGGGCGTCGGCCTTGTCGCCCTCCATGCGCAGGGCGCGGTACATGCCGGCCATGATTGCGAAGATCACCAGCGAGAACGGCAGGGCGGTGATCACCACGGCGCTCTGCAGCGCCGCCAGACCGCCGGCCATCAGCAGGGCGATGGTGATCAGGCCGATCACCGCCGACCAGAAGATGCGCAGGGCCACCGGCGCGTCGTGGTTGACGTCGGAGAGGATCGAGGTGAAGTTGGCCAGCACCAGCGCCCCGGAGTCCGCCGAGGTGATGAAGAAGACGATGCCGAGCACGGTCACCACCGCCGCGGTCAGGCCCACCCAGGGGTAGTGCTCGAGCAGGGTGTAGAGCGTGGTCTGCGGGGTGCTCAGGGCCTGTTCGCCGAGTTCGGCGACGCCCTGGTTGGCGACCAGCTCGATACCGCTGTTACCGAACACCGACATCCACACCATCATGAACGCCAGCGGGATACCCAGCGCGCCTGCCACGAATTCACGGATGGTCCGCCCGCGCGAGATGCGCGCCAGGAACAGGCCGACGAACGGCGTCCAGGCGATCCACCAGCCCCAGAAGAAGATCGTCCACCACATCTTCCACTCCTGGGCCTCTTCGCCGGCGAAGGCGTAGGTGTCGAAGCTCTTGGCGATGAAGCCGGACAGGTAGTCGCCAGCGTTGTTGACCACCATGTCGAGCAGCTGCAGGGTGTGACCCTGGAACAGCACGAACAGCAGCAGCGCCAGCGCCAGCAGCATGTTGAACTCGGAGAGCCGGCGGATGCCCTTCTCGACGCCGCTGACCACCGAGATGGTCGCCATCACCACCACCAGGGCGATCAGGATCACCTGCACTGAGAGGCTCTCGGGCACGTCGAACATGTAGGTCAGTCCGTAGTTGAGCTGCATCACGCCGATGCCGAGGCTGGTGGCGATACCGAACACCGTGGAGATTACCGCGGTAATGTCCACTGCATGGCCGATGGGGCCGTAGATGCGCTTGCCGAGGAGCGGGTAGAGGGCGCTGCGGATCGCCAGCGGCAGGCGATGGCGATAGCTGAAGTAGGCCAGCGCCATGCCCATCAGCACGTACAGTCCCCAGCCGGACAGCCCCCAGTGCATGAAGGTCTGCACCACGGCGGCACGCATCGCTGCCTGGCTCTCGGGGTCGAGGTCGGGCGGTGCCAGGTAGTGGGCCACCGGCTCGGCGACGCTGAAGAACAGCAGGTCGATGCCGATGCCGGCGGCGAACAGCATCGCCGACCAGGAGAGCAGCGAGAACTCCGGCCGCGAGTGATCGGGGCCGAGGCGGATGCTGCCGAACCGCGAGCAGCCGATCAGTACCACGAACACCAGGTAGGCGACCACCGCCAGCATGTAGTACCAGCCGAAGGTGGCGCTTACCCAGGCCAGGCCGGCGTCGAAGAAGGCGCCGGCCTGCTCGGTGAAGGTCATGGTAACGACCAGGAATACCAGGATGCCGGCGACCGAACCGTGGAAGACGGCCGGATTGAGCCGATCCCGGCGTTCGGGGGGGTGTTGGTCATGCGCCATTGGGCAGACTCCCTTAGCGTTGTTGATATGGTGTCTCGCGGTGCGGCGTGTCGGGCATGGGTGCTGCTGTTATTTTGATTGCTCGAGCAATCAAAATAACGCCAATGACCGTCATTTGCCCACATGACTCGCAATGCATGCCGCATTGAGGCATGCCGTGAGACGCTTTTGGCACCTTGGGTGCCCGATCGTGATGGCGTGGCCGACGCAGACTGCACGCCGCTTGGCGGCAGTCATCGCGTACAGCGTTTATTGATTGATCATTCAAATAAAATACGCGAGTCGCCGGATACCTTCAACCCTCGAGGGGAGGCTGAGCAGTTGAACTGTAATTCAACGATGCTGTGTTCTGGCTCGCGGGGTGCTATACGGCTAAGCAAAAAAACTGCCCGACAGCACGTGTCGGGCAGTGGGCAGAGGGGGGATGGCGCCCGCTGGCGTGATCAGCGGCTCAAGCGTCGGGATGATGGCCGTGCTTGCCACCATTGGGCTGCATGGTGGCCTTGAGCTCCTCGAGCTGCTGCTCGTCGAGGATCTCGGCCAGCGCCGCACGATGCTCGTCGCGGAGGGCGCGGTAGGCCTCGCGGCGCTCATCGCGAGAGTCGAACGCCTGGCTACGCAGTTCGCGCATATCGCGGTACATGCCTTGGCGTACCTCGGTCAGGGCCTCGCGCTCGGCGTCGCTGAGCTCCCAGCCGTCGACCAGCGTGGTAAGGCGCTCCTGCATCGCTTCGCGGTACTCGGCGCGGCGCTCCTGCATCTTCTCGCGCATGGCGCTGCGCAGCTCCTCGCGTTGCTCGTCGGTGAGGATCTCGTCGAGGGCGGCGCGGTGCTGTTCATGCAGCTCGTGGTAAGCGTCACGGCGCTCGTCGCGGGACGCAAAGTCCTGGTCCTTGAGGTCGCGATGGGCATCGTGCAGCTCGGCGTGGGCGGCTTCCAGTTCGGCGCGGGTGTCGTCACCGAACCCCAGGCGCTCCTGCATCGCATCCAGGCGTTCGACATGCTTCTGCTGGTAGCGCTCGCCCTTGGCGCTAGCGTCGCCGTGGTCGGCGGCGCTGACGGCCAGCGACAGCGGCGCGATGGCCAGCGCCAGCAGCGCCGGCATCAGGGTCTTGCGTACGGTCATTCGAATCATGCTGGACTCCTGGTTCCTTAGGGTGACGCTGACACTCTCGGCTACGGTGGTGCAATCAGGTTGCAGCAAGGGTGCAACCATCGCGCAACAGCGTCTCACTCCTCCGGCTGGTACTTGTAGCCGACGCCGTAGACCGAACGGATGATCTCGCGCTCCGGCCACACGTCGCTGATCTTCTTGCGCAGCTTCTTGATGTGGCTGTCGACGGTGCGCTCGGAGACGATGCGATGGTCGCGGTACATGTGGTCCATCAGCTGGTCGCGGGAGAAGATTCGCCCCGGGGCGTTCATCAGCACCTTGAGCAGCTGAAACTCCACGGCGGTGAGACCCAGGTCGTGGCCGTCGGCCAGCGCTCGCCAGCCGTCGTCGTCGAGGACCAGCGCGGCGCTCTCGGCGCTGCCGGGTACCTCGGCGGCGCGGCTGCGGCGCAGCACTGCCTTGATTCGTGCCACCACCTCTCGGGGGCTGAACGGCTTGCAGATATAGTCGTCGGCGCCGAGCTCCAGGCCCAGCAGGCGGTCGACCTCCTCTACCCGCGCGGTGAGCATGATCACCGGCAGCCGCGGCCAGCGCTCGCGCAGCTGGCGGCACAGGGTCAGGCCGTCGGTACCCGGCAGCATCAGGTCGAGCAGCACCAGGTCGGGCTGCTGCTGCTCGAGCCACGGCACCACGCTGTCGCCGTGGTCGAGGTGGTGCGAGGCGAAGCCGCTGCCGCTGAGGTAGTCGGCCACCAGACTGGCGATCTTGGGCTCGTCCTCGACGATCAGCACGGTTTCCTTAGGCGTGGCGCTCATGCACGTTCTCCCTGAGCAGTGGAAATTCGAGGGTCCAGCATAACCCGCCGAGGGGGGAATTCGAGGCCCGCATGCTGCCACCGTGGGCGGTAACCAGGGCGGTGGCAATCGACAGCCCCAGTCCGCTGCCGCCGCTGGCGCGGTTGCGCGAGCCCTCGACCCGGTAGAGGCGCTCGGTGAGACGGTCGAGTTCCTGCTCGGGCACCCCCGGGGCGGTGTCTTCCCAGACGATGCGCACGACCTGCGTATCGCAGGTCAGGCTGACCCTTAGCCGGCCGGGGGCCTGGGTATAGGCGCAGGTGTTGTCGAGCAGGTTGTGCCACAGCTGGCGCAAGCGCTGCAGGTCGCCGCGGATCGGCGCCTGGTCGGTGATATGTACCTCTAGCTCGAGGCCCTGGTCGGCCAGCCAGCCGCGGCGCTCCTCGAGGCGTGCGGCCAGGGTCTCGGCCAGATCGAGGGGCGCCAGCGATACGTCGAGCACGCCGGCGTCGCTCTGGGCCAGCAGCCGCAGGTCGGCGACCAGGCGCTCGAGCTGGCCGACCTCCTGAGCCAGCGAGCCGAGGTTATCCTCGTTCATCGGGCGGATACCGTCCTGCATCGCTTCGATCTCGCCGCGCAGCACCGCCAGCGGGGTGCGCAGCTCGTGGGCGATGTCGGATACCCAGCGCTGGCGCGCCTCGCGGTTGGCCTCCAGCGTCGCCGCCAGCACGTTGAAGTCGTGGGATAGCCGCGACAGCTCATCGCCGCCATGCTCCGGCAGGCGGATGTCGTAGTCGCCCTCGGTGAGGCGCCGGGTGGCCAGCGCCATGTGGCCGGTGCGCCCGCCCAGCCACCACGACAGCCCACCGGCCAGCAGCAGCGAAGCGAGTGCCAGCGAGGCGACGATGATGCCCAGGTTGCGCTGCTGTCGTGACAGGAAGATGCGGTCCATGCGCGCCATCAGCTGCTGGGGAGGGCGATAGCCGAGAGCCCCGACCTGCTCGCCCTGGCTGATGATCGGTAGCCAGTGCAGTTCGGAGCCGTCGACCTCATCGTCCTCGCTGGGGCGCAGGCCGATGACCGGCAGGCCGTTGGCGTCGTGGAGCACGAAGTCGCCGGGGTCGCCCAGGCGCCGGTCGATGCCCTGGGGGGGCGGGCCGTCGCCGGGCCACAGCTGGCGACGCACCAGGCGCTGCCAGGCGCTCATGTCATCGCGTAGCCACTGCCAGTCGCCGCGCCGCTGCCACTCCTCGGCGAGGCCTTCGGCGAGGGTCTCGGCGCGGCTGGTCTGGGTGGTCTCCAGGTAGTCGATGAAGCCGCGGTCGATGCTGCGCGACACGGCCAGGAACACCATGCCGGCGATCAGTACGTTGACCGCCAGGATGATCACGAACAGCTTGACGCCGAGGCGCGATACCACCGGCCGGCGAGATGTGTAGGCGGGCATCAGCGGGCCTCCTGTGGGCGTGTCGCGGTGTGAGAGATCAGACGTTCGCGCAGACCCTCGAGGCTCAGGTAGAGCACCGGCACCAGGATCAGCAGGATCAGGGTGGCGAATAGCATGCCGAAGCCCAGCGAGATGGCCATGGGAATCATGAAGCGCGCCTGGCGCGAGGTCTCGAAGATCATCGGCGCCAGCCCCAGGAAGGTGGTCATGGTGGTCATCATGATCGGCCGCAGGCGGCGCGTGGCGGCGGCGACGATCGCCTCGCGGGCGGCCATGCCCTCGCGGCGACGGCGGTTGGCGTAGTCGATCAGCACCAGCGCATCGTTGATCACCACGCCGGACAGCGCCAGCATGCCCAGCAGGCTGACGATGGAGAGTCCGAAGCCCATGATCAGGTGGCCGCCCACCGCGCCGATCACCCCGAACGGGATCGCCGCCATCACCAGCAGCGGCTGCAGGTAGCTGCGGAAGGGGATCGCCAGCAGGCAGTAGATCGCCGCCAGAGTCAGCCACATGGCGGTCTTCAGCGTGGCCAGGTTGTCGGCGGTGTCCTGCTGGCGGCCGCCGAGGCCGATCTCGAGGCCCGGATAGGCGGCCTCGACGCCGGGAAACACCTGTTCCTGCAGGGTTGCCAGTACCTGGTTGACCTGGGCGTCGCCGTCGAGGTCGGCGGTGACGGTGATATCGCGGCGGCCGTCGGTGCGGCGCAGGGTGGTGGAGGCGCGGCCGATGTCGATATCGGCGACCCGGGCCAGCGGCACCTCGACGCCCTCGGCGGTGCGAATCGGCAGCTGATAGAGCTCGCTCAAGCTGTCGCGGGACTGCGGCGGCAGGCGCACCTCGACACTCACCGAGGTGCGCCCGGCGTGCTGCTCGACGGCGGTGACGCCCTGCAGCGGCCCGCGCAGCTGGGCGGCCAGGTCGCTGCCGCTGAGACCCAGGGCGCGCCCCTCGGCGGAGAGCCGCACCTCGAGCTGCGGCAGGCCGTCGCCGAGGCCGCTGTCGATGTCGGTGAGGCCGCCGAACTGAGCGAGCTCATCGGCGAGCCGCAGGGAGGCCGCCTCGAGCACGTTGCTGTCGGGGTGCGACAGCCGCAGCGTCAGCCCCGCACCGCGGCCCGGGCCGCCGACGTCGGACTCGAAGCGCGCGGCCTGGACGTTGGTCAGCTCGCCGCTCAGCTCGCGCCACTCGCGGGCCACCCGCGACGGCGGCCAGGCGTCGAGGCTGGCCGGGTCGAGCTGCAGCAGGACCTCGAGGCTGTCGCCGTCGAGGCGCGTACGGGTGCCGGTGAAGTGCGGCCCGTCGTCGCGCTCGGCGAGACGCTCGGCGGCCTCCATCAGCTGGTCGCGGACGCGCCGGTCGTCGGCCATCGGGCTGCCCACCGGCAGGGTCACGCTGGCCTGGACCTGATCCGACTCGACCCGCGGCATCAGCGAGAAACCCAGCCGCCCGCTCATGGCATAGGCCAGCGCCACCGCCAGTACCGCCACCGCCAGGCTGATGGTCAGCGCGCGCTGGTCGAGGGCGCGCTGCAGCAGCGGCGCGAAGCGCCGCTCGGTGAACCGCGTCAGGCCGCCCTGCATGCTGCGTCTGACGTGCTCCAGCGGTCGCTGCCAGCGCGGCGTGGGGCGTCGGCTGGCGCCGTGGGCGAGGTGGGCGGGCAGGATGAACAGCGCCTCCACCAGCGACATCACGAACACCGTGATCACCACCAGCGGCACCATGGCGAAGATCATGCCCAGGAAACCGGGCAGGAACAGCAGCGGCAGGAAGGCGACGATATTCGAGAGGATGGCGAAGGTGATCGGCGTGGCCAGCTCGCGGGCGCCGCGTACCGCCGCCTCGCGCAGCGAGTGGCCCTGCTCGCGGTAGCTGTAGATGTTCTCGCCGACCATGATCGCGTCGTCGACCACGATGCCCAGCGCGATGATGAAGGCGAACATCGACATCATGTTGATCGATACGCCGATCCACGGCAGGAACAGCATGGCGCCGAGGAAGGCGGTGGGGATGCCCAGGGTGACCCAGAACGCCAGCCGCGCCTCGAGGAACAGCGCCATCATCACCATCACCAGCGCCAGGCCCAGCCAGGCATTCTTGAGCAGCAGGTCGAGGCGGTCGCGGTAGATCTCGGAGCTATCGCGGGCGACGCTCAGGGTGACGCCCTCGGGGAGGTTGGCGATCAGCCGGTCGAGCTCGGCGTGAACCGCCTCGGAAATGCCCAGCGGGGTCTGGTCGCCGATCTGGTAGACGTCGATGGTCAGGCCCGGCTGGCCGTTGTACTGGACCTCGCGATCGCTCTCGGCGAAGCCGTCGCGGACCTCGGCGACATCGCCGAGGCGAATGATGCCGCCGTTGGCGGTGCTGCCCACCGGCAGCTCGGCGAACGCCAGGGCGTCGTCGCGGCGGCCCTGGTAGCGGATCAGCCATTCGCCCTCCTGGGTGGAGAGCCGCCCGCCGGCCAGGTCGAGGGCCTCGTCGCCGATGCGTGCGGCGAGTTCGCCGTGGGTCATGTCGAAGCGCCGCATCGCCTCGTCGTCGAGCCACACCTGGATCTCGCGCTCGCGGTTGCCCGACAGCTCGGCCTTGGCGATGCCGCGGCTGGCGATCAGCTCGGCACGTACCTCCTCGGCGGCGTCGTGCAGGGCGCGGTCGCTGACGTTGCCGTGCACCTGCAGGCGCAGCACGCTGCGCGAGCGCCCGGCCAGGTTGATGCGCGGCGGGTCGGCGGCGGCGGGCAGGGTAGTGATGGCGTTCACCGCCTGCTGGATGTCCTGGTAGACGCGCATCACCTCGACGCCGTCGATCAGGGTGGCGCGCAGGCTGGCGCTGCCCTCGCTGGCGGTGGCGGTGACCTCGTCTATGCCCTCGATATCGGCAAGCTCGGCTTCTATCGGCAGCAGGATGCTCTGCTCGACCTCTTCCGGGGTCGCCCCGGGGTAGCTGACCGAGATCTGCACGATTTCGATTTCGAAGGCGGGGAACACCTCCTTCTTGATCGTCAGCGAGGCCATCAGGCCGCCGACGATCAGCAGTAGCATCAGCAGGTTGGGGGCCACGCCGTGATGGACCATCCAGGCGATCGGGCCGCGCCGCATCATGACTCGTCCTCCGCCGCACTATCGAGCAGCGCCGCAAGCTCGGTGCTGCCCAGGGTTCGCGGCCGCAGGCGCATGCCGTCGCGTGGCTGGCCGAGGTTGGAGACCACGATGCGTTCGCCGGCCTCGAGCCCGGCGCTGATCAGCACCTGGTCCTGGCCGCGGTGCAGCACCTCGACCCGCGCGCGGCGCAGGCGATCCTCGTCGTCGAGACGCCATACCTCGTCGCCGGGCCTGAGCGCCTGAGCCGGCAGTGCGAACAGGCCGTCGCGGGGGTTGGCGATGACCTCGGCGCGCAGCAGATCGCCGAGGCGCAGCGCCGGCCCATCGTGATCCAGCGCCAGCGGGTCGTCGACCTGCACCAGCAGTTGGGTCTGCAGGCCGCCCTCGTCGAGTGCCGGCAGCACCGAGAGTACTCGCCCGTGGCGTTCGGCCCCCGCCGGCCAGCCGCGGCTGGTCAGGCGCACCTCGGCGCTGCCGCCATTGGCCTGCCCGGCATCGATCCACGCAAGCGCCTCGCCGGGCAG
The DNA here is from genome assembly GCA_001971685.1 of Halomonas sp. 1513. Lineage (NCBI taxonomy): Bacteria > Pseudomonadati > Pseudomonadota > Gammaproteobacteria > Oceanospirillales > Halomonadaceae > Halomonas > Halomonas sp. 1513. The sequence goes on along the minus strand of CP019326.1, from coordinate 3,205,913 downwards.
CGACAGCTGGACCCAGAAGTGCGCCACGTCGACCAGATGCAGCAGCTCGGTACCGGCGCTGACCTCGCTGCCGCTGCCCACCAGGCGCTCCTGGATCATGGCGCGGTAGGGGCTGGTCAACTGGGTGCGCGCAAGGTCCAGCCCGGCCTGCTCGACGGCCACCTGGGCGCCGGCCACGCCGGCCTCGGCGGCGCGCAGCTGCGGCTCGCGCAGCACCAGGGCACGGCGCTCGGCGGGCAGCTCACGGCCGAACGACTGGTATTCGCTCTGCGCGCGCAGCTGTTCGCCGCGCTCGCTGGCGAGCTCGGCCTGGGCCCTGGCCAGGTCGGCCTCGGCAGCGCGCAGCGCCAGGCGATAGTCGCGGTCGTCGATGCTCAGCAGCGGCTCGCCGGCCTCTACCACCCGGCCCGGGATCACCCCGGGGGCGAAGGCCTCGAGGCGGCCGGCGACGCGGCTCGAGAGCAGCGTCTCGCGCTCGGCCTGGACCCGGCCGTAGCCGTGAATCTGTGGAGCCGCGGGGCCGCGGGTGGCCTCGATCACGTCGACCACCGGCGGCGGCACCTCGGGCGGCGGGCGCCGCTCGACCCGCGGCGGCTGGCTGATCAGCCAGTAGGCCACGGCCAGGCCGACCCCCAGCACCAGCAGCGCGGCAACCGCCCCCAGCCGACTGCGCCCTCGCTGCTGGGCGTGGGCGCGGCGGGGCAAGGCAGGGCGTACCGAAGTGACGGGCATGGGCGGCTCATGACGAGGGAAAGGCAGCACACAGCATCGCTGTCGCGGATGCAGCTATTGGTCATGAACTGTGCAAGCAAGGTGCAAGCGTTGGCAACTGTCGACGCCAGCGCTGGTCGCGTTTCGCGCTTACGGGCAGCTGTCGCCGATCATCAGCTGGGTGCTCAGCAGGCGCTGTTCGGGGGGGGCCAGGCCGAGGATCATCTGCGCGGCGATGCGCCCCTTCCCGACGCTGTCCTGGCGCACTGTGGTGAGGCGCGGCGCGCGATACTGCCCCTCGGCGATACCGTCGAAGCCGATCAGGCGCAGGTCCTCAGGAACGCGAATGCCGCGCTGTTCGGCCAGGGTCAGGGCGGTCAGGGCAATGCGGTCGGACATGCACAGCAGCAGGTCGGGGCGCTCGGCGTCGGGCAGGTCGAGGATCTCTTCGACCACCGGTGAGCAGACCTCGAAGGTGTTCTCCTCGATGTTCCACAGCGGCACGTCCGCGGGTGTAAAGCCGCGCTCCTCCAGCGCGTAGTAGAAGCCGTCGAGCCGCGAGCGGGTGATGGTGCGATTGCCCGGCAGCAGGGTGTGCGTCGGAGTGATCCGGCCGTTGCAGGGCTCGGCGGTGAGGCGCAGGTTGATCACTGCCGGGCGCTGGGTCGGAGTGTCCAGGGCGTGGCGGGCGATGGCCCGACACGCCGCCTGGTTGTCGACGTGCACCGCCGGGCGCCCCTCGATATCGAAATCCACCGCCACCAGCGGGCGCTGGGCCGGCAGGTCGCCGAGCAGGGCCAGGGTCGGCATCAGGCCGTAGACGATGAAGCCGTCGGCGATATTGGCCGACCCCGGCGCCTGGGAGGCATGCTCGCGGCCGGGCAGCAACAGCAGGGTGTGGCCGTGGGCATCGAGGACCTCGGCAACGCCGGACAAGAACTCGCTGGCCACGGCGTCGTTGAGGCTGTAGGTGAGGCTTTCGGCGAGTACCACGGCGATGATCCGCGAGCGACCGGTGCGCAGGCTGCGCGCCTTGGCATCGGGGCCGCGATAGCCTAACCGCTTGGCCTCGCCGAGGATGCGTTCGCGCAGCGCCGGCGACAGCTGGTCGGGGCGGTTGAAGGCATTGGACACGGTCGCCGTGGAGACACCGAGCTCCCGGGCCAGATCCTTGAGAGTCATACGTCTGGGAGTGGACACGCGCCCTTCCTTTGCCATCTGGATCGATTCAGTTAGCTTGCTATCATAGTCCCCATGGCGCCCCTTGGCCAATGCGACCATGGATACAAGCCCGCCGACGACCGCGCGTCAGGCCACCGCCTGCGCGCGCCTTGCCGGTAGGGCGCGGTCCAGGCCGTCGAACAGGTGGACGTGCTCGGGGTCCGGCGTTAGGGCTACCTGCTGGCCGACCCGCCATTGGCTGGGTGCTTCGCTGCGGTGGATCAGCAGGGTATCGCCGGTCTTGGGCACCAGGTAGACGTAGACTTCGTTGCCCAGATACTCGACGTTGGCAATCTCGAAGGCGTTGTCGCCGCCGGGCTCGGCCAGGCGCAGGTGCTCGGGGCGCACGCCCAGGGTCAGCGCTGCGCCTGCGGCGTGGCCAGCGGCGTCTTGGGGCAGCGCCAGCTCGCCGATGCCGGCGGTATCCACCCGGCAGCCGTCGGTGCTGCTGGACACCAGCTCCGCGGGCAGGAAGTTCATGGTGGGCGAGCCGATGAAGCCGGCCACGAACTTGGTCGCCGGGCGCTGGTAGAGCTCGTGGGGGCTGCCCACCTGCTCGATGCGGCCGGCGTTGAGCACCACGATCTTGTCGGCCAGGGTCATGGCCTCCACCTGATCATGGGTAACGTAGATCATGGTCGATTCGAGGCGCTGGTGCAGGCGGGCGATCTCGTTGCGCATCTGCACCCGCAGCGAGGCGTCGAGGTTGGAGAGCGGCTCGTCGAACAGCAGGATGCGCGGTTCCCTGGCCATGGCGCGGCCCATGGCCACGCGCTGGCGCTGGCCGCCGGAGAGTGCCTTGGGCTTGCGCTCGAGCAGCTCCTCCAACTGCAGGATGCGGGCGGTGGCCATGACCCGCTCATGGACCGTCTCCTTGGCGGTCTTGGCCAGCTTGAGGCCGAAGGCCATGTTGTCGTAGACGGTCATGTGGGGGTAGAGGGCGTAGGACTGGAAGACCATGCCCACGCCGCGCTCACGGGGCGGCAGTTCGTTGACCACGCTGTCGCCGATACTGAGCTCGCCGTCGCTGATCGACTCCAGCCCGGCGATCAGCCGCAGCAGGGTCGACTTGCCGCAGCCGGAGGGGCCGACGAAGACTACGAACTCGCCGTTGCCGATCTCCAGGTCGACGTCCTTGATGATATGGGTGCTGCCGAAGACCTTGTTGACCTTGTCGAGGGTGACGCTTGCCATGGGGTGTCTCCTTGCCGGCCCGGTGATGAATGGCCTCACCGTAAGCCGGCCTGGGTTGTTATGAGTCGCTGTTATGAGTGTGGCTCAGATGGCGAAGTAGGCGGCCTGGTAGGGCGGCAGCCGCAGGCTCTCGCCGTCGCGTTCGGCCTCGAAGCCGTGGCCCTCCAAAGAAGCCTTGACCGTCAGTGGCAGCCGGGTCTCGCGTGGCTGGCCGGTCAGGTTGAAGACGCACAGGATGCGCTCTTCGCCCGTCTCGCGCACGAAACCCAGCAGTGCGTCGCCGACATCGACCAGCGCCAGCTCGCCCTCGACCAGTGCCGGATGCGCGGCGCGGAAGTCGAGCAGGCGGCGGGTGGCGCTGAGCATCGAGCCCGCGTCGTCCTGCTGCTCGGCCACGGCCAGCGGCAGCTGGCGGGCCTCCACCGGCAGCCAGGGCGTCACGTCCGCGGCGGTGAAGCCAGCGTGCTCGGCATTTTCCCAGGGCATGGGGGTACGACAGCCGTCGCGGCCCTTGAACTCCGGCCACAGTACCTTGCCGTAGGGGTCCTGGATGTGCTCGAAGGGCACCTCGGCCTCGGGCAGGCCGAGCTCCTCGCCCTGGTAGAGGCAGACGCTGCCGCGCAGCGAGAAGAGCATGGCCAGTGCCACCTTGGGGTAGGCGACGGGGTCCTCTCCGGCGCCCCAGCGGGTCGCGCTTCTCACCACGTCGTGGTTGGACAGCGCCCAGCACGGCCAGGCGTCGCCGGCCAGGCGCTGGAAGCGCTCGATGACCTCGCGGAGATAGGCCGGTGAGCGGGGGGCGTTGAGCAGGTCGAAGGTGTAGGCCATATGCAGCTTGTCGCCGCCCGCGGTGTATTCGGCCATGCGCTCCAACGGATTGTCGTCGCCGATCTCGCCCACCGTGGTGGTGCCGGGGAAGGCATCCATGAGGGCGCGCAGCTCCCTGAGGAACTCGAGGTTCTCCGGTCGGCTCAGGTCATAGACGTGGCGCTGCCAGGTGTAGGGGTTGGCCTCCGGGGCGCCGAGGGTCTTGGCGGCGCCCGCCGGCACCGGCGGATTGTCGCGTAGCGCGGCGTCATGGAAGTAGAAGTTGACGGTATCCAGGCGGAAGCCGTCGACGCCGAGTTCCAGCCAGAAGCGCATATTGTCCAATTGAGCGGCGCGTACCTCAGGGTGATGAAAATTGAGGTCCGGCTGGCTCGACAGGAAGTTGTGCAGGTAGTACTGGCGGCGGCGCGGATCGAAGGTCCAGGCCGGCCCGCCGAAGATCGACAGCCAGTTGTTGGGCGGGGTGCCGTCGGGCTTGGGGTCGGCCCAGACGTACCAGTTGGCCTTGGGATTGGTGCGATCGGCGCGGCTCTCCTGGAACCACGGGTGCTGGTCCGAGGAGTGGCTGATCACCTGGTCGATCATCACCTTGAGGCCCAGTGAATGCGCCTTCTCCAGCAGCGCCTTGAAGTCGTCCAGGCTGCCGAACATCGGATCGACGCCGCGGTAGTCGCTGACGTCGTAGCCGAAGTCGAGCATCGGCGAGGTGAAGAAGGGCGATAGCCAGATACCGTCCACGCCGAGGCTCGCCACATAGTCGAGCTTGTCGGTGATGCCCTTGAGGTCGCCGATACCGTCGCCGTTGGCGTCCATGAAGCTGCGCGGATAGATCTGGTAGATGACGCCGCCGCGCCACCAGAGGGTGTTGTCCTGCATCTTGAATCCTTGGGTCATGGGAAGCGTTTGGTATTCATTGAGGTCGCTATCAGTTTCCCGACACCGGGACTGATCCGACGGCAGGCCTGCGCGAAGGCGCTGTAAACCCTTCCCTGGGCGCTACTTTTGCCATCCATGGCAAAAGACCTTCGCTTCGACCTGCCCTCGGCGTCCCTCAGAGGCTCGGGCCCGATGGTGATGATGGAGTTAGCCCTTGACGGCGCCGGCGGTAAGGCCGGAGACGATGCGGCGCTGGAAGATGATCACCAGCACCACCAGCGGCACGGTGACCACCACCGAGGCGGCCATGATCGGGCCCCAGGGCAGCTCGTAGGCGCTGCCGCCGGAGAGCAGGGCGATGGCCACCGGCACGGTGCGCTGGCTGTCGGTGAGGGTGAAGGTCAGCGCGAACAGGAACTCGTTCCAGGCGGCAATGAACGCCAACAGCCCGGTGGTGGCCATGGCCGGCCACATCAGCGGCAGGAACACCTTGGTGATGGTGATCCAGGGCGTGGCGCCGTCCATGATCGCGGCCTCCTCGAGCTCCATGGGCAGCTGCTTCATGAAGGTGGTCAGCACCCAGACGGTGAACGGCAGGGTGAAGATGGTGTAGCTGAGGATCAGCCCGGCCGGGTTGTTGTAGAGGTTGAGCGCACGGATCACCTCGAACAGGCCGGAGAGCACCGCCACCTGGGGGAACATCGATACGCCGAGGATCACCAGCAGCACCGTGGAGCGGCCGCGAAAGCGCACCCGGCCCAGGGCGTAGGAGGCGGTGACGCCGAGCAGCAGGGCGATGAACACTACGCTGGTGGCGATCAGGATGGAGTTGAAGATCGCCTGCAGGAAACTGCGCTGAGTGAACACCTGGACATAGTTGGCCAGGCTCCAGGTGGACGGCCATAGCTCGACCCGGAACAGGTCGCTGGACGGCTTGAAGGAGGTGATCACCGCGTAATAGAAGGGGAACACCGCGACCACCACGATCAAGGCCACCAGGGCCCAGAAGCCGATGCGGGTGGCGAGTTTGTTGAATTGGCGCACCGTCATGCGTCACCTCCCAGGTTGAGTTGTCGACGGCCCAGGTAGAGATAGGCCACGGTGGCCAGGGCGATGATCAGGAACAGCAGGGTCGAGGCGGCGCTGCCGTAGCCCACGTCCTGGAACTCGACCAGCTGCTGGCGGGCGTAGATCGACATCGACATGGTGCTGGTGGAATTTGAGGTCAGTACATAGATGACGTCGAACACGCGCAGGGCGTCGAGCAGGCGGAAGATCACCGCGACCATCAGGGCGGGAGTGATCAGCGGCAGGGTCACCTTGAAGAACACTCTCACCGGGTGGATACCGTCGACCTCGGCGGCCTCATAGCAGTCCTTGGGCAGCATCTGCATGGCGGCCAGCGCCAGCAGGGCGACGAACGGCGTGGTTTTCCACACATCGACCATGATCACCGCCCACATGGAGTAGGAGGCGTCGGCGGTCCAGGCGATGGGGTCGCCGATGATGCCCAGTGCCATCAGGAGGTCGTTGATGATGCCGAACTGGTCGTTGAGCATCCACGCCCACATCTGTGCCGAGACGATGGTGGGAATGGCCCAGGGGATCAGCACCGCGGCGCGCACCAGGGTGCGTCCCTTGAACTCGGCATTGAGGATCAGCGCGACGATCACCCCGAACACCACCTCCAACGACACCGAGACGATGGCGAAATAGAAGGTATTCCACACTGCTCGCCACCAGATCGGATCGGCAAGCACGCCGTACCAACGGCCCTCCTCGTAGATCAGGTAGTTCTCGATGCCGATGAAGGTTGCCAGGCTCAGGTCCGACAGCGAGGCGTCGGTAAAGCTGAAGTAGAACGTGCGCAGCAGCGGCCAGCCGGCCACCAGGGCCAGGGCCACCAGCATCGGCGCGAGAAAGGTCCAGGCGGCGCGTACGCGCTGGCGGCGCACCTTGGTACTACGGTAGGCCTTGGCCGTGAGGCGCGCCGTGGTCGGCGCGCCGTGATCGGTGGTCGTTGTCATGGGAGAGCTCCCGGGTTACCAGTTGCGGCGCTTGATGCGAGACAGTTCGCGCTCGAGGTCCGCGACCGCCGTGGCACCATCCTTGTCGCCGGAGAGCACGTCGTGGGTGGCGCTGAAGAAGGCGTTGCTGACCCGGCCGTAAGCGTCGCCGGTAGGCGCCGAGGGGCGCGCCACGGCGTTGACGACGGTGTCGTAGAGCTCGCCGAAGAAGGGCACCGCGTCGAGTACCTCGTTATCCTGGTAGAGGGCATCCAGGGTGGGGTTATAGGAGGCCTCGATGGCGCGGCGCTTCTGCTCGTCGTGCCCGGTCAGGAAGGCCACCAGTTCGGCGGCGAGTTCGGGGTTGTCACTGTAGCGGGACACCGCCAGGTTCCAACCGCCCAGGCCGCCGGCGCTGTGTCCTTGATCGCCATGGGGGAGTTGGGTCACCCCGACCTTGCCGCGCACGTCGCTGTCGTCGCTTTGGGCCAGTGCCCAGGCGTAGGGCCAGTTGCGCATGAACACCGCATTGCCGCCCTGGAAGACCCCCCGGGCCTCCTCCTCGGTGTAGTTGAGGACGCCGCTGGGCGCGATGTCGCCGACCCAGCTGGCGGCCAGCTCGAGGGCCTCGGCGGCCAGCGGGTTATTGATGCTGATCTCGCCGTCGCTCTCCACCAGGCTGCCGCCGCCGTGGCTGGCCACCCACTCCAGGGCATTGACGGTCAGGCCCTCATAGGCACGGCCCTGAAAGACGAAGCCATGCATGCGATCGTTGCCGGCGTCGCGTTCGGCTGCCTTGATGTGACGGGCGGTCTCGGTGAGCTCCACCCAGGTCTCGGGAACCTCGAAGCCGTGCTTTTCCAGCAGGTCGGCGCGGTAGTACAGCACCCCCGCATCGGTGAACCAGGGCATGGCGACCAGGCGCTCGTCGATGGTGTTGTTGGTGACGATGGCCTCGAAGTGACCCTCTGCGGCGTCGCTGCCGAGTACTTCATGCAGGTCTAGCAGGTGGTTGGCGAGTAGCCCGGGCCACACCACGTCGATCTGCATGATGTCGATATCGCTGGAGTTGGCGGACAGGATCTGCTGATAGAGCGACAGCCGCTCGGTGGATGAGTTGGGGGTGGAGACCACGTCGACCCGGTGACCGGTCTTTTCTTCCCAGGCACTGACGCCCTCCTGGCACAGCGTGAGCTCGGCGCCTACCGCGCCGCAGGAGATGGTCAGATCGGCGGCCTGAGCATGGCCTGCATGGGTCAGGGCGGCGGTGGCCAGGGCGATGGTAGTGATGAGAGGCGTTTTGAACATGCTCGAATCCTCGGGGGGTGCTGTGAATTGTTATATGAGGTGGTGCTGAAGGATAATCTTAAACGATTAAGTTAGCGCTGCTAAGTAAAGACCACCGGTGGCCACTCTTTCAACCAAGACTTTTGTCTAGGACAAGGCCCAGGTCGTCGCAGTTGGCGTTGGCGTGCCACGCGTCAAACTGCTCGAAGGGCTGGCGATGACTTGGAGGAGTGTCCGTCGCTAGACATTGGTCGCAGTTGCACCGATTGGCGTTGAGGGAAGCGGCTTAAACGATTAAGTTCTGCTCGTGCTCTTCGCATTCCAAGGGCAAACCTGTGTCACGGGACTTAATCGATACAGATTTGCTCGATGTCACGTCCCGCAGGGCCCCGATGCCCGCGAGGTGACCAGCGAAGAGGCCATGTCGCGATACCGGGAAGCGGCAAGCATCCCCCGCGGCGCACCACCAAGCACAACAAAAGGGAAGTAGACGACGATGAATTCCGCGATTTTCAAGACACCGCTCGCCATCGCAATCACCGCGTCCGGCATGGCCCTGGCCAGTACCGCCAGTGCCCAGTCGAGCGATCTCGACCAGCGTCTGGCTGACCTCGAGGCGCGCATCGCCGCCGCCGAGCAGCGTGCCGATGCCGCCGAGCAGCGCGCCGAGGTTGCCGAGGCCCAGGCCGAGGAGCCCCTCTCCAGCGATGCGGTGGAGGAACGCCTGGCCAGCGTCGAACGCCAGGCCAGCGGCGAGGAAGGGTTCTCGTTCGGTGCCTATGCGCGCTCCGGGCTGCTGCTCGGCGAGGATCGTAAGAGCATCCCGGGTGGGCCCTATGTGACGCCCGCCGGGTCCTTGGGCGGTGCCGTGGGCCGTCTAGGCAACGAGGGAGACACCTATGTCGAGGGCATCTTCAATTACCGTACGCGCTACGACAACGGCGCCCGGGCCCTCTACCGTATGATGCTGGCCGACTCGGTGAGCACCAGCAACGACTGGACCGCCGACGAGTCGAACCTCAACGTGCGCCAGGTCTTCGCCGAATTCAGCGATCTGCCGAGCTTCACCGGGGTGTTCGAGAACGCCTCGATCTGGGCCGGCAAGCGCTTCGACCGTGACAATTTCGACATTCACTGGATCGACAGCGACGTCGTCTTCCTGGCCGGCACCGGGGCGGGGATCTACGACATGCAGCTGGCCGACAACTGGACCTCTAACATGTCGCTCTACGGCCGCAGCTTCAGCGATTTCGAGATCATCGGCAGCGAAGATCCGGGTAGCACCGACAGCCTGATCCTGACGTCCAACAACTACGTCGGTAACTGGCAGTTCATGGTCAGCGGCCTCTCCGCGGCGGATAACGACGAGCGCGACATCGCCGCCGGCCAGACCGCCGCCGACAGCGGCTTTCATAGCATGGTGGCGTACCACGGCGACAGCTTCTTCGGCCTGAGTGAGGGCAACTTCAAGGCGGCCCTGATCCACGGCCAGGGCCTGGGCGCCGAGGCCAAGGTGTTGGGTGCCGACGGCAACCTCACCGATGACGCCCAGGCCACCCGCCTGGGCCTCTATGGCACCACCTACCTGGCGCCGACCTGGCGCGTGGCGCCCTCGCTGCTCGCCGAGACCAGCAAGGATCGCTATGTCCAGGGCGATGAGTTCAACTGGGCGGGCCTCAACGTGCGCCTGGCCAACGAACTGACCGAGAACTTCGAGATGCAGTACGAGGCCAGCTACCAGTACATGGACCTCGACCAGGGGGAGGGCGGCAACGCCGTGAAGGGCGACTTCGGCAAGCTCACCGTGGCGCCCACCTTCAAGCCCCAGGTGGGGGGCTTCTGGCAGCGCCCCGAGATTCGTCTGTTCGCGTCCTATACCGACTGGGACGAGGACCTCAACAACTTCGGTGGCAGCTTCGGCGAAGAGGGCTTCACCGGAGGTCAGTGGAGCTTCGGCGTGCAGACCGAGGTGTGGTTCTGAGGGTAGCGCGTCCCCCTCGCTAGCCGTTTCGATCCTTGCCCGCGTCTCTCGACGCGGGCTCTTTGTCTTTGCGTCAGATACCTCCACCTACAGCGATAGAAAGAACAGGATCAGCGGCGGCGACAGCAGCGACAGGATGAAGCCGCTGACCACGGCGATGGGCACGCAGGCCACGCCGCCGTGCTGCTGGATCACCGGCAGGGTGAAGTCCATCGAGGTGGCGCCGCCGTAGCCGATGGCCAGCGGCGTGGCGCGGTGGATCAGCAGCGGGATCAGCACGAAGGCCAGCAGCTCGCGGGCCAGGTCGTTGAAGAAGGCCACGCCGCCGAGCAGCGGACCCAGCTGGTCGCCGATCAGGATTGCCGACAGCGAGTACCAGCCGAACCCCGAGGCCATCGCCAGCCCCTGGTTCCAGCTCAGCCCCAGCAGCGGCGCGGCGAGTAGCCCGGCGAGCAGCGAGCAGGCGGCAACGGTGGCGGCGATCGCCAGGCCGAAGCGGTTGAGCAGGATCTGCTTGAGCGACATGCCGGAGTTGCGCAGCTGGCAGCCGATCAGCGCCAGCAGCGCATACAGCGCCCATTCGGCGAGCCGCTCGGCCCAGGCGTAGGCCGGTTCACCGACCAGCCAGCCGAGCAGCAGCCCGATCAGCACCCCGGCCATGACCACCCCGACCAGCGCCAGCGAGCCGAACATCGCGGTGAGCTTGCTGGTCGGCGCATTGGCCACCACCGGCGAGTCGCCGACGCGCAGCCGCAGCCGGCGTGATAGCCACAGCAGGCCGAGCAGGTTGGTGGCGGCGGTAATGCTGAACAGCAGGCCGGCCTGAACGCCCATTTGCGACAGCTGCCCGGCGAGGTTGTCGAGTCCGGCCAGGCTGATGCCCATCAGCAGCAGGATTAGATAGACCGACGCGTTGACCCCGCGATTGATCAGCGCCATGGCGCCGGCGTGGCGCACCGGTACCAGGTAGCCCAGCAGCAGCGGCAGGAGGACGATCAGCAGGCCGGTGAACATGGCGTTCCTTGTGAGTCGACAGGGGGGGCGGGTAGGTCAACAAAAAGGCAGCCAGTATGGCTGCCGGGGGCTACTTTACGGATTGCCTGGACGCCAGGGAAGCCAATTTCGCTGATACTGCATTAGCGGCATCGATGCTTAGCGGGTGGCGGTCTCGAGGGCACTCAGCGTCAGCCGACTGCGGCGCTCGCCGTCGCGGTGGTAGTCGACGCCGAGCAGCAGGCCGGGGAGTTCGGGATGGAAGTCGAACACCAGCTGGCGCTCGGGGGTCTCCGGGTCCCAGGTCTCGACGCTGACCGCGTCGAAGGTGCCAGCGGGGCTCTCCACCGGGTCGCGGGCCACCACCCGGTAGAGCAGCGTCTCCTCCTCGCCCTTGTGGTCGACGAAGCGCAGTTCGCAGGGCGTCGCCTCCTGACCTTCACAGCTGCCTGACGCCGCGCTGCGCCGCGACAGGTCGAACAGCGCCGCCTGGCGGTCGGGCAGCGCACTCAGCTCCTCGCTGCCGAGGCGGTAGTCGCCGCCGATGCCGAGCAGCGAATAGCCGCTGGAATAGGCGCTGGGCCGCACACCGTCGGCGTTGACGCGAAAACGGCTGCGCTCGGTGCCGCGGGCCACGGCGATGGCGGCGCGCATGTCGCTCTGCCACTGCTCGCCGTGCTGGCTGAGGCGGTGCTCGACGCGGGCGTTGGGCCAGCCGCTGATCTGCAGCTGGTAGTGGGCGGTGAACGGCGTGGGCTCGGCCATGCCCTGTGCGGCGGCGCTGGTGCTGGCGCCGACCAGCAGCGCGGCGATCAGCAGTGTACGGATGATCGACACCTGGGACTCCCTGGGCCAGTGAACGACATGCCTGAGAGCCCCGGCCCGGCGCGAGGTTCCCGCTACCGGGCGAGTTGCGCATTCTTTGCGCGATGCGGGCCTTAGGCGTTGTACGAAAAGCCGGCGAGCGCAGGCAGTTTTCGTCAACGCCTAGCGGTGGCGTTCGGCCAGCCTGGCAAGCGCTGGGGAGAGCGACAGCGGATAGCCGGACTCGCCGTCCTCCAGCATGCGCAGTGACGCCGGCAGGCGCTGCAGGGTCTCGGCGCCCCGCGGTGGTGCCTGCTCGGCCAGGGCCATCTGCTCGGCATCCAGGCGCCCGCCCTCGACCAGCGGCACCAGCAGCGGGGTGCCGGACGGCGGCGCCTCGTCGCGCAGGGCCAGGGTGTCGCCGGCCAGCTGTCCGCGTTCGTCAAGCCGGCGATAGACCTGCTTGCGTCCGGGCAGGTTGAGCTTGCCCGGCGAGCGCTTCGCGCGGGGTGTGCCGGCGTATTCGACCAGCTTGTAGGAGAGATCGATCACCGGCGCGTCGGCGGAGACCCCGAGCTGAGTGCCGACGCCGAACACGTCGATGGGCGCGCCCTGGGCCACCAGCGCGGCGATCTTGTGCTCGTCGAGGCCGCTGCTGGCAACGATCTTGACCCGGGTGTGGCCGGCGTCGTCGAGCAGGCGACGCGACGTCTTGGCCAGTGAACCGAGGTCGCCGGAGTCGAGGCGGATGGCGCCCAGGTGCAGCTCGGGTTCGGCATCCAGCAGCGCGATCAGGTCGCGCACGCCGTCCAGGGTGTCATAGGTATCCACCAGCAGGGTGGTGCCGGGGTAGTGGCGCAGGAAGGCGCGGAACGCCTCGCGCTCGTGGTCGTGGGCGAGGATATAGCTGTGCGCCATGGTGCCGCGCAGCGGCAGGTCGTGGCGCAGCCCGCCGAGCACATTACTGGTACCGGCCAGGCCGGCGCTGCGGTAGGCACGCACGCCGCGCACGGCGGCATCGACGCCGTGCATGCGGCGCATGCCGAAGTCGACCACAGGCCGGCCGTCGGCGGCCAGTACCAGGCGCACCGCCTTCGACGCCAGCAGGGTCTCGAGCTGCACCAGGTTCATGAGCAGGCTCTCGAGCAGCTGGGCCTCGGCGATTGGCGCCTCGACCTCGAGCAGCGGCTGGTTGGGAAACACCGGCGTGCCCTCGGGCAGCGCCCAGATATCGCCGCTGAAGCGCCACTCGCCGAGCCAGGCGAGGAACTCGGCCTCGAACTGGCCAGTCGCGGCCAGGCGCTCGCGGTGGTGCGGTTGGAAGTGCAGCCGGCTGGCCACGGCGGCGGCATGCTGCTGGCCGCAGGCGAGCATGAAGCGGCGCGTGTCGGGCAGCTGGCGGAAATAGAGGCTGAAGGTGGCGCGCTCGCGCAGGCCCTCCTTCCAGTAAGCCTGGAGCATGGTCAACTGGTAGAGGTCGGTGAGTAGCGCCAGGTCATCGTCGGCGACCTGCAGGGGCGGGGCCGCGCTCATTGGCGCACCTCGACCCCGGCGCGCTCGAGCTCGGCCAGGCAGTCGCCCGCCGCGCCGGGGTCTACGGCGGCGCTGAGCGGCGCCAGCAGCAGGGCGGCGAAGCCGGCATGGCGCGCGTCGAGGGCCGTGGCGCGAACGCAGACGTCCAGCGCCAGGCCGCAGATCACCACCCGAGTGATATTGCGTTCGTGCAGGTAGCCGGCCAGGCCGGTGGCGTCGAAGGCCGAGTAGGCGTCGGCGTCGAAGGCGGTGGCCTTGCTCACCCGCAGGGCGTCGCCGGGCAGTGCCAGGTCGGGATGGAAGGCCGCGCCGTGGGTGTCCTGAACGCAGTGCGGCGGCCAGCTTCCGCCGCGATGGATGAAGCTGGCGTGGTCGACCGGGTGCCAGTCGCGGGAGGCGATCACCAGGGCGCCCGCCGCGCTGGCGGCGGCGATCTCGGCGTTGATGCCGGGAATCAGGCCGCGGCCGCCGGCCACGGCCAGGGCGCCACCCTCGCAGAAGTCATTCTGCATATCGACCACCAGCAGGGCGTCGCCGGGGCCGTAATCGATGTGCATGGTCATCGTTTGCCTCTCCCTATCGGGCCTGATTGCTTACAGCCTAGCGTTCCCCGGCGCCGCGTTGAAACCTGGCGCCGCTCAGTAGCCGGCGCTGCGGTCGATGGTCGGCACCTCGCGCCCGGCATGCCAGGCCTCGAGGGTTTCCACTACCTGGTCGAGGGCCGCGCCGAGCGGCGTGGGGCCGGCCATGTGCGGGGTGATTAGCAGTCGCGGGTGCTGCCACAGCGGGCTGTCGGCGGCCAGCGGCTCCTCGGGGAAGGCGTCGAGCAGGGCGCTGCGCAGACGACCCTCGTGCTCGGCATCACCTAGCGCCTCGAGCAGCGCATGCTCGTCGATCAGGGTGCCGCGGCCGGGGTTGATCAGGCTGGCGCCATCGGGCAGGGCGGCCAGGGTCTCGGCGTTGATCAGATGATGGGTCTCGGGGGTGTTGGGCAGCAGGGTGATCAGCGTGCGTACCTGGCCCAGCAGGTCGAAGAGGCCCTCTTCGCCGTGGTGGCAGTGGATCTCGTCGAGGGACTTGGGTGAGCGGCTCCAGCCGTGAACCGGAAAGCCTGCCGCGGCGATGCGCTCGGCGACATGGCGGCCGATGGCGCCCAGCCCAAGAACGCCCACCGGCCAGTCGCCCTTGTCGATTACCTGGTGCTCGCGCCACTCGGCGCGCTGCTGCTGGTCGCGATAGCGGTCGAAGTCGCGCTGTACATGCAGCAGGCCGTAGAGGCAGTAGTCGGCAATCAGTTCGCCCATGCCGGCATCGCGCAGCTTGACGATGGGGGTGTCGTCCGGTAGCCCCGGGTTGCTCAGCAGGGCATCGACGCCGGCGCCCAGGTTGATGATGCCGCGGGCCTCGGCGTGGCGCTCGAGCAGCTCGGCGGGCGGCTTCCAGACCGCCAGGTAGTCGATGTCGTCGACCGCCTGGTCGCTGGTGAAAACCTCGGCGTCGGGGAGTCGCTCCTGCAGGGCTGCCTGCCAGCCGGCGGCATCGTCGATATGCACCAGAATTCGCATGATGTCTCCTCGGTGATGGTGTCCGTAATGCATCATCGGCCTGCGCGGGGCGTGGAGTAAAGTCGCCGGGGTGGATCGGGCAATAAAGCCTTTGACGGCGGGCTTGGCGATGGTGCTAGTATCGTCGCCAGGACGTTGATGGGGCGCGACCCCCCTCCAATATCGTGCCCGCTGGCAGGGAGCCCTCGCCGCGGTCACCGATGGTCTTGCCAACAGTGCTCGAACCGCGGGTTCCGACGCAGGTAGTGCAAGCTGGTTGATGCGCAGGCTCGGCCTTTTCCGAGGGGAAAGAGCCGGTTTTGGTGATTTTCGGTAATGGCGAGTGGCCACATGACTCAGGTAACCCTGCCTTTCACTCGTGAAGAGTATGCCAGCCGCCTATGGAAGGTACGGGCGGAGATGGCCAATCGCGGCATCGATGTGCTGATCATCAGCGACCCCTCCAACATGGCCTGGCTCACCGGCTATGACGGCTGGTCGTTCTATGTTCATCAGTGCGTGCTGCTGGGGCTGGAAGGCGAGCCGGTGTGGTACGGCCGGCGCATGGACGCCAACGGGGCGCTGCGCACCTGCTGGATCGACCCGTCCAACATCACCTACTACCCGGATTACTACGTGCAGAATCCGGACATGCATCCCATGGACTACCTGGCCCAGTCGATCATGCCTGACCGCGGCTGGCATCGGGGCGTGGTGGGCATGGAGATGGACAACTACTACTTCTCGGCCAAGGCCTACCAGAGCCTGCTGCGCGAGCTGCCCCATGCGCGCTTCATGGACGCCAATGCGCTGGTCAACTGGTGTCGCGCCATCAAGTCGCCCCAGGAGATCGCCTACATGCGCGTCGCCGGCAAGATCGTCGAGGGCATGCACTCGCGGATTCTCGAGGTGATCGAGCCGGGCCTGCCCAAGAGCAAGCTGGTCTCGGAGATCTATCGCGTCGGCATCGAGGGCTGGGTCGATGAGCACGGCAAGGTGTACGGCGGTGACTACCCCGCCATCGTGCCGATGCTGCCCACTGGCAAGGACGCCGCCGCGCCGCATCTGACCTGGGACGACACGCCGTTCCGCGAGGGCGAAGGCACCTTTTTCGAGATTGCCGGCGTGTTCAAGCGCTACCATGCGCCGCTGTCGCGCACCGTATTTCTCGGCAAGCCGCCCAGGGACTTCGTGCGCGCCGAGTCGGCGCTGCTCGAGGGCATCGAGAACGGCCTGGCGGTGGCCAAGCCCGGTAACCGCACCGCGGATATCGCCATGGCGCTGGGCGCGGCGATGGACAAGTATGGCTTCGACCGCGGCGGCGCCCGCTGCGGCTACCCGATCGGCATCTCCTACCCGCCGGACTGGGGCGAGCGCACCATGAGCCTGCGCCCCTCGGACGAGACTATCCTGAAGCCAGGCATGACCTTTCACTTCATGCCCGGCCTGTGGGAGGACGAGTGGGGCCTGGAGATCACCGAGAGTATCCTGATCACCGAGACCGGCTGCGAAACCCTGGCCGACTTCCCGCGCCAGCTCTTCGTCCGCTGACCCCGAGATGAAGCAACAACGCATAGCGAGGAGCGCCGGCGATAGGTCGTAGAGGGGGTTCTACGCCATGGATGGCGTAGGAAGCGCCCAGGGAAGGGTTTACAGCGCCCCCTCGCAGGCCTGTCGCCGGATCAGCTCCGAGCGCTGGGGACTGCCGCAGGAGCAGCCTCGAGTATTGCACCGCGGCAATCCGTACAAGCACAAGGAGAGTACCCTATGGCCAAGCGCCCTAGCCCGATCAGCGCTACCGTCGACTTCGATGCCGACGGCGTTCAGCACGGTTTCCTCAAGCTGCCTATCTCGGTGGACGACTCCGCCTGGGGTGCGGTGATGATCCCGGTCACCGTGGTCAAGAACGGCGCCGGTCCCACCGCACTGCTCACCGGCGGCAACCACGGCGACGAGTACGAGGGCATCACCTCGCTGCTCAAGCTGTCGAGCAGCCTGCGCGCCGAGGACGTCAGCGGCCGGGTGATCATCGTGCCGTGCATGAACACCCCGGCGGTGATGGCCGGCAAGCGCACTTCGGGGCTCGACGGCGGCAACCTCAACCGCAGCTTTCCCGGCGACCCCGACGGCAGCGTCACCGAGAAGATCGCCGACTACTTCACCCGGGTGATGACGCCGATGTGTGACGTGGTGCTAGACCTGCACTCCGGCGGGCGCACCCTGGATATCATCCCGTTCGGCGCCTCCCACGTGCTCGACGACCCCGAGCAGCAGCGCCGCGCCCTGGAAGGCGCCAAGGCTTTCGGCGCGCCCTACGCGATGATGATGTTCGAACTCGATGCCGCGGCACTCTTCGATACCGCGGTGGAGCGCCAGGGCAAGATCTTCGTCGCCACCGAGCTCGGCGGCGGCGGGACCTCGACCCCCGAGAGCATGGCCATCACCGAGCGCGGCGTGCGCAACTTCCTGATCCACTACGGCCTGCTGGCGGGCGAGGTGGAGATGCCCGCCGAGCCGCAGGTCTTCCTCGATATGCCCGACGCCAGCTGCTATGTGCAGAGCCAGCACGCCGGCGTGCTGGAGCTCTGTTTTGCGCTGGGTGAGAAGGTCGAGGAGGGCGCGGTGGTAGCCCGAGTCTACGACATGACGCGCAGCGGTGCGGCGCCGGTGGAGTACCGCGCCAGCCGCAGCGGCGTACTGGCGGCGCGGCGTCATCCGTCGCTGGTCAATATGGGTGATACCATCGCGGTGATCGCCGATGTCGTCGACTCGCTCGGCTGAGGCTCCCACACACTGGAAAACGCATGAAGCTCGACCGCTACGATCTGAAGATCCTCGAGATCCTGGCCCAGGATGGGCGCATCACCAAGTCGAAGCTGGCCGAGTCCATCAACCTCTCGGTCAGCCCCTGCTGGGAGCGCGTCAAACGACTCGAGAAGGCCGGCATCATCGAGGGCTATTCGGCGCGCATCAATGCCAACGTACTGGTCAAGCGCACGCCGGTGTGGGTGCAGGTCGAGCTCAAGGCCCACAACGCCGAGAGCTTCCAGCGTTTCGAGGCGCTGGTCCATGCCACGCCCGAGGTCAGCGAGTGCGTGGCGGTAGGCGGTGGCGTAGACTATTTGCTTAAGGTCGAGGCCGATTCCATCGATGCTTATCAACGCCTAATTGACGCCTGGTTGGTCTCTGAGGTGGGAATCGAGCGCTACTTCACCTACATCGTGACCAAGACGGTCAAGCAACAAGCCCCTCAAATTCAATTAGATAGCCGCTGAGGCCTGGCGTTTCGCCATACGTACCGCGTGTTTTCCTCCTGTCAAGCCGTTAACGTTGGTTACACGTCTGCTGAATTTGGCATAAGCTGATTTGGTAAGCGGGTTGTGGCGATACCGCCTTGCAGGGGAAGTCCCCCACGATGTCATTTTTTTCTAGGCGTTCGCCATTCGAGAGGAACAGCATGTCCTATTTCACGATTGCCGGGGTACAACTGCATGCCCTGCACCACGGTGACAACACCGATGCCATGCGCCATCGCATCAACCTGCTGATGGCGCGCTTTCCCAACGTGCAGATGGTGCTATTCAGCGAGCTGGTGGCCAACGGTGCCTCCACCCACCACGCCGAGCCGATGCCCAGCAACATGGAGGCGATGTTCTGCCAGTTGGCCGAGGAGCATCGCATCTGGCTGATTCCCGGCTCGATGTTCGAGCGCGAGGGCGACAAGGTCTACAACACCCTCAGCGTGATCAACCCTCAGGGGCAGGTAGTGGCGCGCTACCGCAAGATGTTTCCGTTCCGGCCCTTCGAGGAGGGCGTCGAGGGCGGCAGCGAGTTCGTGGTCTTCGACGTGCCTCAGGTAGGCCGCTTCGGGGTGTCGATCTGCTACGACATGTGGTTCCCCGAAACCACCCGCACCCTGGCGGCGATGGGCGCCGAAGTGATACTGCACCCGACCATGACCGACACCATCGACCGCGATATCGAACTCTCCATTGCGCGCACCAATGCGGCGATCAATCAGTGCTACTTCTTCGACATCAACGGTACCGGAGCGATGGGCAACGGCCGCTCGATCGTGGTCGGCCCGGCCGGTGACGTGATTCACCAGTCCGGCACTGGCGAGGAGATCATCCCGGTGGAGATCGACCTCAACCGGGTACGCCGCGAGCGCGAAGTGGGTCTGCGCTGTCTCGGCCAGCCGCTCAAGAGCTTCCGCGATCGCAGCGTCGACTTCGGCGTCTACCGCAGCGAGAACGCGCCGACACCGTACCTCGACACGCTCGGGCCACTGGTCAAGCCGCGCCGGCCCGATAATGGCCATCACGATATTTGATCGCGCCGCTGGCGCAGCACTAGGGAGAGCCTCGCGATGTTGAACAGGATCATCTACCAGCTGCGTCAACTGTTCATGCAGCTGTCCGCTCCGGGGGACGGCCGCCAGGACTCGCCGCCTGCCGCGGCCGAGTCGTCCCAGACCATCCATCGGGCAGGACCTCGCCAAGGAGCAAGAGAAATGAACAAGATCACAAGCATTTCCGATGTTCGTCGCTATTTTCACAATAATAAGACACCGATCTATTTCGTCTCGGCGACCAACTTCAATCTGCTGGGTATCGGCGACTGGGTGGGCAACTTTCGTCATATCAACTACATCGATTGTTTCGACGGACGCCAGAAGAACGTCTTCGTGCCCAAGGAGAAGTTTCCCCGGGATTTCGAGAGCATCGAGGACATCAACAACTACCTGCTCGAGCACAAGGAAGTCATCGACTTCCTCAAGACCCGCGGCGGCGAAGGCACCGCGACCTTCCTGATGTTCGACGAGCACACCGAAGAGGTGTGCGAGCAGCTCGGCCTCAAGGTCGCTTTCCCGCCTGCAGAGCTGCGCTCGCGCATGGACAACAAGATCGAGACCGTGCGCATTGGCAACAAGGTCGGCGTGCCCAGCGTGCCCAACGTGCTGGCCAAGGTCGACAGCTATGCGCATCTGCAGGAGGTCAGCGCCGAGCTGGGCACCCAGGACCTGGTGATCCAGTCCGCCTACGGCGACTCCGGGCACACCACCTTCTTCGTCTCCAATGAGGACGAGTACTATAAGTACGCCGAAGAGATCGAGGCCGAGCCCGAGGTCAAGATCATGAAGCGCATCAACTGCCGCGGGTCGGCCATCGAGGCCTGTACCACCCGCTGCGGCACCGTAGTGGGGCCGCTGATGACCGAGCTGGTGGGCTTCAAGACCCTGACTCCCTACAAGGGTGGCTGGTGCGGCAACGAGATGTTCGCCGGTGCCTTCAGCCAGGAAGTGCGCGACAAGGCTCGCGAGTACACCTTCAAGTTCGGCGAGGCACTGCGCGACGAGGGCTATCGCGGCTACTTCGAGCTCGACTTCCTGATCGACATGGACACCGAAGAAGTCTTCCTCGGCGAGCTCAACCCGCGGGTCACCGGGGCCAGCTCGCTGACCAACGTGGCCGCCTTTGCCCACTCCGACGTGCCGCTGTTCCTGTTCCACCTGCTGGAATTCTCCGACGTCGAGTTCGATATCGACATCGCCGAGATCAACGAGCGCTGGGCGCATCCCGACAGCATCGACAGCTGGAGCCAGCTGGTCATCAAGCACACCGACGAGAGCATCGACCTGTTGACCCAGGCGCCACAGTCAGGGGTCTGGAAGATGGCCGCCGACGGCAGTATCGACTACGACCACTACAGCTATCATCCCCACGCCGCGGAGAGCGAGCAGGAAGCCTTCTTCGTGCGTATCAGCGGTGTCGGTGATTTCCGCTACGAGGGCGCCGACCTGGGCATCCTGATCACCCGTGGCCGGCTGATGGACGACGATTTCCAGCTCAACGAGCGCGCCAAGGCCTGGATCGAGGGCATACGCGGGCAGTTTGCCGGTCAGGCGCTGCAGGACCCGGTGGTCGAGGAGGTCGCCGTCAGCCACGCCATCGGCGGCGGCAACTTCAAGATTCTGTAGGTGCCATGAACAAGCAGCTCGAGTTTCGCAGCGTCGCGGAAGCGCAGCCTGGCGCTAAGTGGCAGGCGCTGTTTGACCACCACTGGCCGGCCTATGAGCGCTGGTATCTGTCGGAGACGGAGCGCGAGCGCCCCGGCTACCTGGCCTGCTACAACGCGCTCAGCCGGCACATGCCGGAACTGCTGCCGACCTACGAGCGGCTCTGCGAGCTGGCCGGCGGCGGCGACCTGGCGTCGCGCATGCTCAGCCTGTATCGGCCGCCGGCCTATATCACCGGCTGCTCCCAGGCGGTGCTGGCCAACGCCCATGCCAACCTGCTGGTGCGCAACTACGACTACCCGCCTGAGCTGTGCGAGGGCACCATCCTCGCCAGCTGCTGGAACGGTCGCCGGGTGATTGCCATGAGCGACTGCCTGTGGGGCGTGCTCGACGGCATCAACGAGCAGGGCTTGACGGTGTCGCTGGCGTTTGGCGGGCGCACCACCGTGGGCGACGGCTTCGGCGCGCCGATCATCCTGCGCTATATCCTCGAGTTCTGCGAGACCACCCCCGAGGCGGTGGAGGTGCTGGCCCGGGTGCCCACCCACATGGCCTACAACATCACCGTCAGCGATGCCCGCGGGCGCTACGTCACGGCGATGATCTCGCCGGACCGCCCGGCCTCGATCCGACGCATACCGGTGGCCACCAACCACCAGAAGAAGATCGAGTGGTACGCCCACGCGCTGGCCTCGGAGACGCTAATCCGCGAGCGCCAGCTGTCGATCCTGGTCGCCGACGAGGCCACCACCGAACAGCGCCTGGTGTCGGCATTCTTCGCGCCGCCGCTGTTTCGCCGCGACTATCGGCGCGGCCTGGGCACTATCTATACCGCGGTCTACCACCCGGAGGAGGGGCGGGCCAGCTTCTTCTGGCCCGGGGCGACGCTGGCGATGTCGTTTGCCGACCCGCGGGAGCAGCAGTTGACGATCCACTACGGCAGCCGCACGCAGCGGGCGGCTGAGGGCAACAGGACGGGACATTACAATGAGTGAGATAACCGAGTCGGATACTCCGTACACAGCGCTGGGCTTCTACCACAAGATCTCGCAGCTGCGGGCCGACACCTGGAATGCTCTCAAGCGCGACCTGGGCAAGCTGGTGCGTCTCAGCGATGAGGCTCAGGTGCGCAAGCTGGTCAAGGCGGTCGACGTCAAGCTCACTCGCCTGGAGATCATCGAGGACTATCACGCCTTCCCGTCCAAGGAGGATTTTCGCCATCTCTGGTCGCTGTTCGACCGCGAGGAGTATTCACTGCTGGAGAAAGTGGTCAAGCGCCTGGTGCGGGCACTGATCAGCGAGTCCTACCGCCGCCGTAACGTCGATCTCAGCGAATCCGACGCAGGCGCCGAGGATCTCGAGGCGCTCGACGCCCTGGCTCAGCTGCGCCGGGGTCATCCGGCCTCCAACAGTTCGTCGCAGCCCTACTTCGAGCTGCTGATCGTCGACGCCATGTCGGTGCAGGAAGAGGAGGTGGTGCGCGAGGCCTTCCACAACCTGCGCCGCCCCGAAGACCGCTTCGTCTACGACGTGGTTACGGTACGCAGCTTCGAGGATGCCCTGATCGCGATCCTGGTCAATCCCAATATCCAGGCCTGCTTGATCCGCTACGAGTTCCCCTACAAGTCGAAGTACAACCTCAGCGCCCTGCGCAACTATCTGGAGGGGCTGTCGGAGAGTGAGCTGGAGAGCAAATCCGAGGCCGAGCGCAGCATCCTGCTCAGCTCGATGATTCGCGAGATCCGCCCGGAGATCGACCAGTTCCTGGTCACCAGCGGCGACGTCGAGGCCACCGCCAGCCAGGATATCCGCCACTTCAACCGGATCTTCTACCGCGAGACCGACTACATCGAACAGCATCACACCATCCTGCGTGCCATCGATGACCGCTACCGCACGCCGTTCTTCGATGCCCTGCGCGAGTACAGCAAGAAGCCCACCGGGGTCTTCCACGCCATGCCCATCTCGCGGGGCAAGTCGGTGACCCGCTCGCACTGGGCGGGCCAGATGATCGACTTCTACGGCATCAATATCTTCCTCGCCGAGACCTCGGCGACCTCCGGCGGGCTCGACTCGTTGCTGCAGCCCTACGGGCCGATCAAGAAAGCCCAGGAGTATGCCGCGCGTGCCTTCGGGGCGCGGCAGAGCTTCTTCGTCACCAACGGCACCTCCACCGCCAACAAGATCGTGGTCCAGGCGCTGGTCAAGCCCCGCGACATCGTGCTGATCGACCGCGACTGCCACAAGTCGCACCACTACGGCATGGTGCTGGCCGGCGCCCACGTCGCCTACCTCGACTCCTACCCGCTCAACGACTACTCGATGTACGGCGCGGTGCCGCTCAAGGAGATCAAGAAGACGCTGCTGGCGCTCAAGCGCTCGGGCCAGCTGCACAAGGTCAAGATGCTGCTGCTCACCAACTGCACCTTCGACGGCGTGGTCTACAACGTGCGCCGGGTAATGGAGGAGTGCCTGGCGATCAAGCCCGACCTGGTATTCCTGTGGGACGAGGCGTGGTTCGCTTTTGCCACCTTCAACCCCACCTATCGGCCGCGCACCGCCATGCACGCGGCGCGCACCCTGCTCGACCGCTACCGCAGCGACGCCTACCGCGAGGAGTACGCCGCCTGGAAGGCCGAGTTCGATCAGTGCGATCCGGAGGATGACGCTACCTGGCTCGAGCAACGCCTGCTGCCCGACCCGGACGAGGTGCGAGTGCGTGCCTATGCTACCCACTCGACCCACAAGACCCTGACCTCACTGCGCCAGGGCTCGATGATCCATGTTCACGACCAGGACTTCCGGCAGAAAGTCGAGGGGCCGTTCCACGAGGCCTACATGACCCACACCTCGACCTCACCCAACTACCAGATCGTGGCGTCCCTGGACGTGGGGCGCATGCAGGCCGAGATGGAGGGCTTCGAGCTGGTGCATGCCCAGGTCGAGACGGCGCTGTCGCTGCGCGAGCAGCTTTACACCAACCCGCTGCTGCTCAAGTACTTCGAGGTGCTCAAGAACAGTGACATGATCCCGCTGGAGTACCGCCAGTCCGGCGTCGACACCTTCTACGATCCCAACACCGGCTGGAACAAGATGGAGGAGGCCTGGGCCCACGATGAGTTCGTCGTCGACCCCAGCCGTATCACCATGGCGATCGGCAAGACCGGGATCGACGGCGATGCGTTCAAGAACGAGTACCTGATGAACAAGTTCGGTATTCAGATCAACAAGACCTCGCGCAATACCGTGCTGTTCATGACCAATATCGGCACTACCCGCGGCTCCATCGCCTACCTGCTCGACGTGCTGATCAAGCTGGCCAAGTCCTTCGACCGGCGCTGGGAAGATAGCAGCCGGCCCGAGCGCAAGATCATCGAGCACCAGATCAAGTCGCTGACCCAGGAGCTGCCGCCGCTGCCCGACTTCAGCCGCTTCCATACGGCCTTCCGGCCCTTGGTCGACAGTCCCGAAGGGGATATCCGTCGCGCCTACTTCCTCAGCTACGACGAGGAGAACACCGAGTACCTGCGGTTCGACAACGGTGCGCTGCAGGCCGAGATGCAGGCCGGTCGCGAGGTGGTCTCGGCGAGCTTCGTGATTCCCTATCCGCCGGGCTTCCCGGTGCTGGTACCCGGGCAGGTGATCAGCGCCGAGATCCTGCGCTTCCTGCAGGCCCTCGACGTCAAGGAGATCCACGGCTATCGCCCGGAGCTTGGGTTGATCGTGTTCACCGAGGCGGCGCTGGCGGATACCGAGCAGGGGTGTGACTGACAGAAAATTCTGGTTTTCCCCGGGCTGAGACAAAAAAAACCGCATCTCCCGCGGCGGCGAACGAAAAGTCTCGCCGCCGCCGGGGCGGTACCCTGTAGGCATGCAGCGAGCGGCCCCGGCCGCTCGCGACACGTTTTGCCAATGCCGGGCGCGTGATCAGCACGTGCCGGCGCGACAGGGGGAGGTGTCCCATGACCCAGTCCATCAAGCTCGAAGATCCACGCCTGTTTCGTCAGCATGCCTATATCGACGGCAAGTGGACCTACGGTGACGGTGGCCGCGACGAGGCGGTGACCGACCCCGCCACCGGCGAGGTGCTGGGCCACATCCCGCTGCTCGAGGCCGACCAGATCCGCGGTGCGGTGGATGCCGCCGAGGCGGCCTTCGTCCACTGGCGCGCGCTGCGCGCCGACGAGCGCTGCGAGCGCCTGCTGGCCTGGTACGACCTGCTGCAGGCCCATCGCGAGGACCTGGCGACGCTGATGAGCCTGGAGCAGGGCAAGCCGATGCCGGATGCCCGCGGCGAGGTCGAGTACGGCGCGAGCTTCGTGCGCTGGTTCGCCGAGGAGGGCAAGCGCACCTTCGGCGAGACCATTCCCAGCCATATTCCCAACGCCGCACTCGGCACGCTCAAGGAGCCGGTGGGCATCGCCGCGCTGATCACGCCGTGGAACTTCCCGCTGGCGATGATCACCCGCAAGGCTGCGGCGGCCCTGGCCGCCGGCTGCCCGGTGATCGTCAAGCCGGCCAATGAGACGCCGTTCACGGCGCTGGCGCTGGCCGAGCTGGCCGAGCGCGCCAGCATTCCTGCCGGAGTCTTCAACGTGGTGCTCGGCGACCCGCCCGAAGTCTCAAAGATCCTGTGCGCCGAGGAGCGGGTCAAGGCGCTGTCCTTCACCGGGTCGACCCGCGTTGGGCGGCTGCTGCTCGAGCAGTGTGCCGGCACCGTCAAGCGGGTGTCGCTGGAGCTGGGTGGCAACGCGCCGTTTATCGTCGGCCCCGACATGGACCCCAAGGAAGCCGCGCTGGCGGCGGTGGCCGCCAAGTTCCAGACGGCGGGGCAGGACTGCCTGGCGGCCAATCGCATCCTGGTCCACGAATCGATCCACGATGCGTTCGTCGAGCACTTTGCCGAGCGCATGGCGGCGCTGACCGTCGGCAATGGGCTGCACAGCGAGGTCGACCTCGGCCCGCTGATTCACGGCCAGGCGGTGGACAAGGCCGCGAGCATCGTCGACGACGCCCTGTCCCGCGGTGCGACCCTGGTCGCCGGCGACCAGAGCCAGGCGCCGGGTCCCAACTTCTTCATGCCGGTGCTGCTCACCGGGGTGACACCGCAGATGCAGGTGTGGCGCGAGGAGAACTTCGCGCCGGTGGCGGGGATTACCGCCTATGCCGACGACGACCAGGTCATCGAGATGGCCAACGACACCGAGTACGGCCTGGCGGCCTACGTCTATACCCACGACATCCGCCGCATCTGGAAGCTGCTGCGCGCTCTGGAGTTCGGCATGGTCAGCGTCAATTCGGTGAAGATGACCGGCCCGCCGGTGCCGTTCGGCGGCGTCAAGCAGTCGGGCCTGGGCCGCGAAGGCGGCATCACCGGTATCGATGAGTACCTGGAGACCAAGTACTACTGCCTGGGTGCCCTGGGATCTGTATCAGGGAGCTAGCGACAACAAGGGCCGTGATGGGCAATCGAGCGATATTTCCAAGGACGCTGGGGCAAGTGCAGCGGCGCGCGGCGATCGACAGGGATGTCGATCGAGAATCGGCAAGAGGGACCTTGTTCCGATTCGACGCGCAGGCCGCAAGCGCAGCCTCAGGGTTTCGTCCTTGGGCATCGTGAGAGGGCGCATGGCGGCTCTTCAAACGTTAGCAAAAATACGAACGCCCCGAATGAACGGGGATCTGCCAAGAGAGAACAGCGATGAGCCTGCACAAGGAATTGATCGACCGCGACCGCAAGGTCACCTTTCACGCCTCCACCCACCTGCGTGACTTCGCCCACGGCGACGCGCCGGGCCGGGTGATCAGCGGCGGCAAGGGCATTCATATCGTCGACAAGGACGGCCGCGAGTTCATCGACGGTTTCGCCGGGCTCTACTGCGTCAATATCGGCTACGGTCGCACCGAGGTGGCCGAGGCAATCTACCGCCAGGCGCTGGAGCTCTCCTACTACCACACCTACGTCGGGCACTCTAACGAGCCGCAGATCCAGCTATCCGAGAAGATCCTCGAGCTGGCTGGCCCTGGCATGTCCAAGGTCTACTACGGCATGTCCGGCTCGGATGCCAACGAGACCCAGCTCAAGATCGTGCGCTACTACAACAATGTGCTGGGCCGCCCGGCGAAGAAGAAGGTGATCTCGCGCATGCGCGGTTACCACGGCTCGGGCATCGCCTCCGGCTCGCTGACCGGGCTCAAGGCGTTCCACGACCACTTCGACCTGCCCATCGAGACCATTCGCCACACCGAGGCACCGTTCTACTACCAGCGCAGTGCCGAACAGGCGGGCATGAGCGAGCGCGAGTTCTCGCACTACTGCGCCACCCAGCTCGAGAAGATGATCCTCGCCGAAGGCCCGGAGACCGTGGCCGCCTTCATCGGCGAGCCGGTGCTCGGCACCGGTGGCATCGTGCCGCCGCCGGAGGGCTATTGGGAGGCGATCCAGACCGTGCTGGCCAAGTACGACGTGCTGCTGATCGCCGACGAGGTGGTATGCGGCTTCGGGCGTATCGGGACCGACTTCGGCAGCCACTTCTATGGCATCAAGCCCGACCTGATCACCGTCGCCAAGGGCCTTACCAGCGCCTACCAGCCGCTCTCCGGGGTGATCGTCGGCGACCGCGTATGGCAGGTGCTGGAGCAGGGCACCGGTGAGTTCGGCCCCATCGGCCACGGTTGGACCTACTCCGGCCACGCCCTGGGCTGTGCCGCGGGCCTGGCCAATCTCGAGATCATCGAGCGTGAGGGGCTGACCCAGAACGCCGCCGAGACCGGCGGCTACCTGCAGCAGGCCATGGCCAAGGCGTTCGGCGATCACCCCATCGTCGGCAACGTACGCGGCGTGGGCATGCTGGCGGCCCTCGAGTTCTCGCCGGACCCGGCCAAGCGCGTCTCCTTCGACCCCGGCCTCAAGGTCGGCCCGCGCATCGCCGCGGCGGCCATGGACGAGAACCTGATCGCCCGGGCCATGCCACAGGGTGATATCCTCGGCTTTGCGCCGCCGCTGGTCACCACCCGCGCCGAGGTCGACGAGATCGTCGCCCGCGCCCGGCGGGCGGTGGATCGGGTGCTCGACGAGCTGGCCAACAACGAAGACCTCAAGTAAGCCACGTCAGGCTTGCCTGCGCCCCCGCTTCTCACAGAAGTGGGGGCGTTACGCTTTGTGCCTTCGTGAGTTGAGGGGGCGGTGCCGCTGAGCCAAGCTATCAACACGACCTCACCGATTGCCTGGAAAGGAGATGCACGGCATGGCAACGCTACTCGCCTTCGACGTCTACGGCACCCTGATCGACACCCACGGCGTAGTCGCCGAGCTGGAGGAGCTGCTGGGCGAGGCCCGCGCCGCTGAGTTTTCGCGGCGCTGGCGCGACAAGCAGCTCGAGTACAGCTTTCGGCGTGGCCTGATGGGCGCCTATGCCGAGTTCTCGGTATGCACACAGGAGGCGCTGGAGTACACCGATCGTGCGCTGGGGACTCATCTCTCGGAGACCGCCAAGGAGCATCTGATGGCCGTCTACGGTCGGCTGCCGGCGTTCGCGGAGGTGCCCGAGGCGCTGGAGCAGCTGAGCCGCCGCGGCATCCGCTGCGTGGCCTTCTCCAACGGCACCCGCGAGGCGGTGGACGGCCTGCTGCGCCAGGCCGGCATCGACCAGCACTTCAGCGATATCGTCAGCGTCGACGAGATCAAGCGCTTCAAGCCCGACCCCGCCGTCTACTCCCATCTGCGCACCCGGCTCGAGGCCAGCGCCGCGGATACCTGGCTGATCTCCAGCAACGCCTTCGATGTGATCGGTGCCGGCCACGCCGGCCTGCATGCGGTCTGGGTGCGGCGCGGCAGCGAGGCGCCGTTCGACCCCTGGGGCGGCGAGCCGGACATGACGGTGAGCGACTTGCTGAGCCTGGCCGAGCGCTTCTGAGAGGGTGTCTACAAAAGGACTGCACTCGACAATACGTCGTTAAAAATTGACTCAATATGCTCATTTACACCCCGTAAACTCCGCTATTTCGTCAATTTTTGCCTCGTCTTGCCTTCGTTCGCCTGTTTTGTAAACACCCTCTGAGTGCGATGAACTTCCCTAGGGTCTCACCATCCCATGTTGGCGGCCTACGCTTGCCTGGCCGGGCTCACCCACATGGAGGTAGACAGAATGATCATAAATCCCGCGTACATGGCGGCTGCACTGGCTGTTGGAGTCCTGGTCAGCGGCCCGTTGCATGCCGATGACACCCCACACGGCGTCGAACGGCTCAGCGGTAGCGCCAATATCGACGATGTAGAGGCACGCCTGCGCGAGGCGCTGGACGAGCGCGAGCTGGCTCTGGTCGAGATGGTCGACCACGCCGCCAACGCCGCCAATGTC